>NZ_JAOVQO010000032.1:0-21709 GCF_025673475.1 Albidovulum salinarum
GAGCTCGCCCGCGGCGGTCTTGGCTTCCTCGGCCCTGAGGACGGCGCGGCCGTCCGACACCGGCGCGCCGTAGCTGCGCAGAAGGGCCTTGGCCTGGTATTCGTGGATGTTCATCGCTGATCCCCGTATGCTCTGTCTCCGGATCACCCGGAGCGTCGATCCGGGCCGTGACGGCGCGCCCCCCTGGGGACGCGCCGATGTCTGTGGCGGTCAGTGCCCGGTGGCCGCACCCGCACCCTTCGGGACGCGGATCGATTCCACAAGCTCCTGGACCTCGACCGGCGGTTCTTCGGTCACGCCGGAAACGACGTAGGCGACAACGAAGTTGATCAGCGCTCCGACGGCGCCGAACGAGGTCGACTTGATCGACAGCAGCAGCGGATCGGCATCCGTGAAGCTGTTGGTGTCGGGCACGAAGAACCAGCCCTTGTGCAGGAAGATATATACCGTCGTGACGATCAGACCGGCAAGCATGCCCGCAATGGCGCCCTTGTCGTTCACACGCTTGGAGAAGATGCCCATCATCAGCGCCGGAAAGATCGACGCCGCGGCGATTCCGAAGGCAAGCGCCACCGTCTGGGCTGCGAAGCCCGGAGGGTTGAGGCCGAGATAGGTCGCGACCGCGATGGCAATCCCCATCGAGATCCGCGCCGCCAGAAGTTCTCCCTTTTCCGAGATGTTGGGATTGAGTTGCCCCTTGATGAGGTCGTGCGACACCGCCGACGAGATTGCCATCAGAAGACCGGCCGCGGTCGATAGCGCGGCGGCAAGACCACCCGCGGCCACGAGTGCGATGACCCAGCCCGGCAGGTTGGCGATTTCCGGGTTGGCCAGAACGATGATGTCATTGTTCACGGTCAGCTCGTTGGCGTCCTTGTCGCCGACATACTGAATCAGGCCGTCCCCGTTCTTGTCTTCGACCGTCAGGAGTCCGGTCTTCTGCCAGTTGCGGACCCAGTCAAGCTCGGACTTGGTCTCGATGTCGGCAAGCGCGAGGGCATCCGCGCCGGTACCGTTGGGATAGAATGTGGTGATGAGATTCACGCGGGCCATGGCCCCCACGGCGGGAGCGACCAGATAGAGCAGCGCTATGAAGACAAGTGCCCAGCCCGCCGACGACCGCGCATCGGCGACCCTCGGAACGGTGAAGAAACGGACGATGACATGAGGCAGGCCCGCGGTGCCGATCATCAGCGCCACCGTGAAGAGGAATATGTTGAGCGTCGTGTCCTCCTGGGTCAGGTAGGACTTGAATCCAAGATCGGTCACCAGCCCCTCGAGCGTTACCAGGAGCGGTTCGCCCGTCGACTTGGCGTCGGCGAAGAGACCGAGCGGCGGGATCGGGTTTCCCGTCAGTTGCAACGAGATGAATATCGCCGGGATCGTGTACGCGAAGATCAGCACGACGTATTGCGCAACCTGGGTATACGTGATGCCCTTCATGCCGCCGAGAACGGCATATGCGAACACGATCGCCGCGCCTATGTAGAGACCCGTCGAACTCGACACTTCCAGGAAGCGCGAAAACGCGACGCCGACGCCAGTCATCTGACCGATAACGTAGGTGATCGACGCGATGATGAGGCAGATGACGGCCACAAGCCGCGCTGCCTTCGAATAGAACCGGTCACCAATGAACTCCGGCACCGTGAACTTGCCGAACTTGCGCAGGTAAGGTGCAAGCAGCATCGCCAGAAGCACGTAGCCGCCGGTCCAGCCCATGAGATAGGCCGAGCTGTCGTATCCCCCGAAAGCGATAAGGCCCGCCATCGAGATGAATGAGGCTGCCGACATCCAGTCGGCTCCCGTTGCCATGCCGTTCAGGACCGGGTGAACGCCGCGGCCGGCGGCGTAGAACTCCGCGGTCGAGCCCGCGCGAGCCCAGATAGCGATGCCAATATAAAGCGCGAAAGTCGCACCGACGACGAGAAGGTTAAGCGTATACTGGTCCATGACCGTCACACCTCGTCGACGCCGTGTTCGCGGTCGAGCCGGTTCATCCGCCAGGCGTAGAAGAAAATCAGTGCGAGGAAGACGAGGATCGAGCCCTGCTGGGCGAACCAGAAACCGAGATCGGCGCCGCCGACATTGATGCCCATCAGCATCGGCCGCAGGATGATCCCGAAGCCGAAGGACACCAAAGCCCAGACGACGAGGCTCCACAGGATGATGCGGAGATTGGCTTTCCAATAATCGTTTGCGTGTTGTTGTGCGATCATTTCACGTGTTCCTTGTTACGTTCGCCCGACAATGCATCCGGATGCGGGCCTTCCGTTTTGACTAGGATTTCGCCGTGTCAACCATTGTCGTCAGCACGGATGCGATCTCGTCGATATCGGCCATGGCATCGACCCTCACTAGCACTCCGCACGTGTCGTAGAAGGCGATCAGCGGCGCCGTTTCGGCGTGGTAGGCCTTGAGCCTCTGGCCCGCCGTCTCGGCATTGTCGTCGGCGCGACGCTTGAAACTCGTGCCATCGCACTTGTCGCAGACGCCGTCTTTCGACGGTCGCTTGCTCACCTCGTGATAACCCTCGCCGCAGGCCGCGCAGGTATAGCGCCCGACCACCCGCTCGATCATCGCCGCGTCGTCGACGTCGAGAGAAATCACGAGGTCGATGCCGGATTGCCTTGCGTCCAGCAGCGCCTCCAGCGCTTCGGCCTGACCGATGGTCCGGGGAAAGCCGTCGAGGATCACGCCGGCGCCGGTGTCGTCCCGGTCGAGGCGCTCCATGAGAACCCGAAGGACCACATCGTCAGGGACGAGACCACCCGCCTCCATGACTGCTTTAGCGGCGCGTCCCGCCTCGGTTCCCGCTGCGACCGCCTCGCGCAGGAGGTCGCCGGTGGAAAGCTGGACGAGGCCGTGCGCCTCGGCGAGCATCCGCGCCTGCGTACCCTTTCCCGCACCGGGCGGTCCCAGCAGGATCAGGTTGACCGGCCGGGCTTCGACTTCCGCATTCATCGTGGATCCTCCATCTGTCGCGCGTGTCGGGTGGGATGCCGGGAACGCTTGCCCGGTCAGCCCTTCCGCACTTCGCGCACGGCTTCCTTCACCCGGGCCTCCATGATGGCGGCGGCGTCGTCCTGAGCCTTTCGGGCGGCACTCGCGAATTCCGCCATCAGGATCAGCGCCTTTTCGACGGCGCGACGGTAGACCTCCTTCGGATCCAGCGTCCCCGTACCGCCGGGCTTGTTCGCCTTCTTGATCTCCTCCTGCGCGCCCGAGGTCACCTCCTCGAAGATCGCCATCTGCTTGCGATAGAAGTCCTGGTAGGCTTCGGCGGCGGCCCGGTTCGCGGCCATCATCGCCTCGAAGTTCTTCTGGTTGCTGGCGATAAGTTCGCCCATATCGAAGGGCTGGTCGGCGGCCGATTTCAGCGCGGACTGGAACTCTTCCGCGTTGAACATCTTCGCGATCCGATCGGGATCGAACATCTTCATGATTTCCTTGTAGTCCATTGGCTCTCTCCTATGTCTTCCGCTTGGGCGGGATGAGATCGGTAATCGTGCCTTCGAACATTTCGGCGGCGAAGTTGACGGTTTCGCTGAGCGTCGGGTGCGGGTGGATGGTGTGGCCGAGGTCGACGGCGTCGGCGCCCATTTCGATGGCGAGTGCGACTTCGGCGATGAGGTCGCCGGCGTTGGGGCCGACGATGCCGGCGCCGATGACGCGGTCGTCGGTCTCGTCGAAGAGGACCTTGGTCATGCCCTCGGAGCGGCCCAGGGACAGCGAGCGGCCGGAGGCGGCCCAGGGGAAGCTGCCCTTGCCGACCTTGATCCCGCGCTCCTTCGCCTGCGCCTCGGTGAGCCCGACCCAGGCGACCTCGGGGTCGGTATAGGCGACCGAGGGGATGACGCGGGCGTCGAAGTGTCGGTTCTGCCCGGCCGCGGCCTCGGCGGCGACCTTGCCCTCATGCACCGCCTTGTGGGCGAGCATCGGCTGGCCGACGACATCGCCGATGGCGAAGATATGGCGCTGGCCGGTGCGCTGCTGGCTGTCAACGGCGATGAAGCCGCGCTCGTCGACCGCGACGCCGGCCTTTTCGGCGTCGATCAGCTTGCCGTTCGGCCGCCGCCCGACCGCGACGAGCACCTTGTCGAACGTGTCGGTGATTGTCCCGCCCTTCTCGTCCTCGAAGGTGACCTTGAGGCCGCCTTTCTGTGCCTCGACCGCCGTGACCCTGGTCTTCAGCAGGATCTTCTCGTAGCGGCCCTCGATCCGTTTGTGCAGGGGCTTCACGATGTCCTTGTCGGCGCCGGGGATGATCTGGTCCATCAGCTCGACGACGGTGATCTTCGAGCCGAGCGCGTCGTAGACGCAGGCCATCTCGAGCCCGATGATGCCGCCGCCGAGCACGAGCAGGCGCTTGGGGATGCCGTCGAGCTCCAGGGCGCCGGTGGAGTCGATCACGCGGGGGTCGTCATGCGGGATGAAGGGCAGCGTCACCGGCTCTGAGCCGGCGGCGATGATGCACTGGTCGAAGCTGACCTTCGTCACCTTGCCGTCCTTCTCGACCGCGATCATGTTCGGGCCGGTGAAGCGGCCATAGCCGTTCACGATCTGAACCTTGCGCCCCTTGGCGAGGCCCGAGAGCCCGCCCGTGAGCTGCTTGACGACAGAGGCTTTCCAGCCTTCGAGCTTCTTGATGTCGACCTTGGGCTTGGCGAAGGTGATGCCGTGATCGGCCATCTCCCCGGCCTCGGTGATGACCTTGGCGGCGTGGAGAAGCGCCTTCGAGGGGATGCAGCCGACATTGAGGCAGACGCCGCCGAGCGTGGCGTCCTTCTCGACCAGCACGACCTTCTTGCCGAGATCGGCGGCGCGGAAGGCGGCCGTGTAGCCGCCGGGGCCGGAGCCGAGCACGACGACCTCGCCGTGGATGTCGCCGGCTCCCGTCGCGGTGCCACTTGCGGCCACGGAGACCGGCGCGACGGGAGCGGGACTTTCGGCGCGGGCGGGGGGAGCAGCCGCCGCGCCTTCAACGTCAAGGACGAGGATCGGGGCGCCTTCGGAGACCCTGTCGCCCTCCTTGACCTTGATCTCCTTGACCTTGCCGGCGGCGGGCGAAGGAACCTCCATCGTCGCCTTGTCGGACTCAAGTTCGATCAGCGGGTCCTCGGCGGCGACGGTGTCGCCAACCGAGACGAGAATCGCGATGACCGGGACGTCGGAGAAGTCGCCGATGTCGGGCACTTTCACTTCCATGGCGGCCCCCTCAGAGCATCAGCCGGCGCACATCGCCGAGCAGGTGTTTCAGCGTCGCGCAGAACCGCGCGGCGAGCGCCCCGTCGATGGCGCGGTGGTCGTAGGAGAGGCTCATGGGTTGCATCAGGCGCGGCACGAACTTCTCGGCGACCGGATCCCAGACCGGCCCGAGCTTCGACCGCGTGAGCCCGAGGATCGCCACTTCCGGTGCGTTGACGATCGGCGTGAACGAGGTGCCGCCGATCCCGCCGAGAGACGAGATGGTGAAGCTCGCCCCCGACATGTCGTCACCCTTCAGCTTGCCGTCGCGGGCCTTGGCAGAGAGCTCGCCAAGCTCCTTCGAGATCTCGATGATCCCCTTGCGGTCGGCATCGCGGATCACCGGCACGACGAGGCCGTTCGGCGTGTCGGCGGCGAAGCCGATATGGTAGTAGGACTTGCGGATGAGCTTGTCGCCATCGGGATGGATCGAGCTGTTGACCTCCCAGTGGGTCTTCAGCGCCGACACGCTCGCCTTGATGACGAAGCTGAGCAGTGTCACGCGGTAGCCCTCGGCCTTGGCATCGGCGTCGAGTTCCTTGCGATACTTGTCGAGCCCGGTGATGTCGGCCTCGTCGTTGTGGGTGACATGCGGGATGTTGAGCCAGGAGCGGTGCAGCGCGGGGCCCGAAAGCTTCTTGATCCGCGGCATCTCCACGTCCTCGACGGGGCCGAACCTGGTAAAGTCGACCGCCGGGATCGGCGGGATGCCCATGCCGCCCGGCGCGGCCGCGCCAGCGGCCGGCGCGGCGGTCGCCTTGAAGAAGTTCGTCACGTCCTCGCGCAGGATGCGGCCCTTGCGGCCGGTGCCGTTGACCCGCGCGAGATCGACGCCGAGTTGCCGGGCGAAGGCGCGCACCGAGGGAGAGGCATGGGACTTGCCGAAGCCCGCATCGGTGACGGCGGACGGCGCCGCCGCGACGGGCGCGGCCGGTGCGGCGGGGGCAGCCGGGTGCGCGCCGGCCGGCGCGGGGGCTGCGGATTTCTTCTCGTCCCCTGCCGGCGCCGCGCCCGCGCCGTCGCCCTCCAGCAGTAGGATCAGCGAGCCTTCGGAGACCTTGTCGCCCTCCTTTACCCTGATCTCCGCAACCTTGCCGGCGGCGGGAGAGGGTACCTCCATCGTCGCCTTGTCGCTTTCCAGCTCGATCAGCGGGTCCTCCGCCGCGACGCTGTCGCCGACACTGACCAGGATGGTGATGACCGGAACGTCGGAGAAGTCGCCGATATCGGGCACTTTCACTTCGATTGCCATGATCTGTCTCCTCGTTTCGGCCGTCACGCGAGCCGCGGGTTCGGCTTGCCGCCGTCGATGTCGTATTTCTTGAGCGCCGCCTCGAGGTCCTTCTTCGTCACCGCCCCTTCGCGGTAAAGTTCGACCATGGCCGCGGCGGCGATGTGGTTCGCGTCGACCTCGAAAAATCGCCGCAGGTTCACCCGGCTGTCCGAGCGGCCGTAGCCGTCGGTGCCGAGAACCGTGAAGCGGTTCGGCACGAAGGCACGGATCTGCTCGGCGTAGTTCTTCATGTAGTCGGTTGCGGCGATCACCGGGCCCTGCGCCTTTTGCAGCTGCCGCGTCACGAAGGGCACGCGTTCGTCGGCGAAGGGGTTGAGCCGGTTGTGCCGCGCACAGTCCTGACCGTCACGGGCAAGCTCGTTGAGGCTGGTGGCGGACCAGATGTCGGAAGTGACCCCGAAGTCGGCCTTCAGTATCTCGGCGGCCCTGATCGCCTGCATCAGGATCGTGCCGGAGCCCACGAGGTTGACGTGCTTCTTGCCCGGCTTCTTCGTTTCCCGGAACCGGTAGAGACCCCTGATGATGTCCTCCTCGACGCCCATCGGCATGTCGGGATGGGCGTAGTTCTCGTTCATCAGGGTCAGGTAGAAGTAGACGTCGTCCTGGTCGACGAACATCCGCTTCAGCCCGTGATGAACAATCACCGCCACCTCGTAGCTGAAGGTCGGGTCGTAGCTGATGCAGTTCGGGATCGTGCCCGCGAGGATGTGGCTGTGGCCGTCCTCGTGCTGGAGCCCCTCGCCGTTCAGCGTCGTCCGGCCCGCCGTGCCGCCGAGCATGAAGCCCCGCGCCCGGCTGTCACCGGCGGCCCAGGCCAGATCGCCGATCCGCTGGAAGCCGAACATCGAGTAGTAGATGAAGAACGGGATCATCGGCACGCCGTGATTGGAATAGGACGTTGCTGCCGCAATCCAGTCGGCCATGGCACCGGCCTCGTTGATGCCCTCCTGCAGCACCTGGCCGTCGGTCGTCTCCTTGTAGAACATCATCTGGTCGGCATCCTCGGGCGTGTAGTTCTGCCCGAGCGGGTTGTAGATGCCGGCCGAGCGGAACAGCCCCTCCATCCCGAAGGTGCGGCTCTCGTCCGGCACGATCGGCACGACATGCTTGCCCACGCCCTTGTCCCTGAGAAGCGTCGTCAGGATCCGCACGAAGGCCATCGTCGTCGATATCTCGCGGTCGCCGGTGCCCTTGAGCTGGCCCTCGAACTTGTCGAGCGCGGGGATGTCGAGCTTCGGTGCATTCCGCCAGTCGCGCTTCGGGAAGTCGCCGCCCAGCGCCTTGCGGCGGTCGGCGAGGTAGGATTTCTGCGCGTTGTTGAGGCTGACGAAGGGCGCCTTCGGCAGGTCCTTGTCCTCGACCGGGATCTTGAAGCGGTCGCGGAACTCGCGCAACTGCTCCTCGGCCAGCTTCTTCTGCTGGTGTGTGACGTTCTGGCCCTCGCCGGCCGAGCCCATGCCGTAGCCCTTGACGGTCTTCACCAAAAGGCAGGTCGGCTGGCCGCGGGTTTCGGCCGCGCGCTTGAAGGCGGTATAGACCTTCTCGGGGTCATGCCCGCCGCGGCTCAGCGACCAGACCTGCTCGTCGCTCCAGTCCTCGACCAGCGCCGCCGTCTCGGGATACTTGCCGAAGAAGTGCTTGCGGATATAGGCGCCGTCCTTCGACTTGAAGGTCTGGTAGTCGCCGTCCACCGTCTCGTCCATCAGCTGGCGCAGCCGGCCGGTCACGTCCTTCTCCAGCAGCGCGTCCCAGCCCTTGCCCCACAAGAGCTTGATCACGTTCCAGCCCGCGCCGCGGAAGTCGCCTTCGAGCTCCTGCACGATCTTGCCGTTGCCCCGGACCGGCCCGTCGAGCCGCTGCAGGTTGCAGTTGACGACGAAGATCAGGTTGTCGAGCTCCTCCCGCGCCGCGAGGTCGATGGCGCCCCGGCTTTCCGGCTCGTCCATCTCGCCGTCGCCGAGGAAGCACCAGACCTTGCGGTCGGCCATGTCGATCAGGCCGCGGTTGTGCATGTATTTCATGAACCGCGCCTGGTAGATCGCCATCAGCGGGCCGAGCCCCATCGAGACGGTCGGAAACTGCCAGTAATCCGGCATCAGCCAGGGATGCGGGTAGGAGGAAAGCCCGCCGCCCGCGACCTCGGAGCGGAAGTTCTCCAGTTCCTTCTCGCTGATCCTGCCTTCCATGAACGACCGCGCGTAGATGCCGGGGATCACATGGCCCTGGAAGAACACCAGGTCGCCGCCATGGATCGCGGATTTCGAACGCCAGAAATGGTTGAGTCCGATGTCGTACATCACCGCCGAGGAGGCGAAGGACGCGATATGGCCGCCATATTCGCTGCTCTCCTTGTTGCGGCGAACCACGGTCGCCATCGCGTTCCAGCGGTTGATGGTGCGGATGCGCCATTCCATCTTCAGATCGCCGGGAAACTCCGCCTGATCGTCGGCCGGGATCGTGTTCTGGTACGGGGTCGTCGACGAAAACGGCAGCATCGCACCCGCCGCGCGGGCCTGGCTCACAGCCCTGTCCAGAAGAAAATGCGCCCGATCCGCGCCGTCGCGCTCGATCACGTCGGCGATAGCATCCTGCCATTCCCGGCTTTCGACGGGGTCTATGTCGGTGGTGCGTTCGTTCATCTCTGCGGCCCTCGTCTGCGGGGTGGTACCGGTCGATCAGCTGAAGTACTGGCCACCATTGGCCGAGATCGTCGAACCGGTGATGAAGCCGGCTTCGTCGGACGCGAGGAACGTCACGCAGCGCGCGATCTCGTCGACCTCACCGAGCCGGCCGACCGGGATCTGGCCGACGATCGCCTCGCGCACCTGCTCGGGCACCGCCATCACCATCTCGGTCGCGATGTAGCCCGGACAGACCGCGTTGACCGTGATCCCCTTCGCCGCGCCCTCCTGCGCAAGCGCCCGGGTAAACCCGATATCGCCGGCCTTTGCGGCCGAGTAGTTCACCTGTCCGAACTGGCCCTTCTGGCCGTTCAGCGACGAGATGTTGATGATCCTTCCGAAGCCGCGCTCGCGCATTCCCGGCCAGACCGGGTGGGTCATGTTGAAGATGCCCGACAGGTTGGTGTCGATCACGTCGCGCCACTTCTCCGCCGTCATCTTGTGAAACGGCGCGTCCCGGGTGATGCCGGCGTTGTTCACCAGAACCTCGATCGGGCCGAGATCGGCCTCGACCTTGGCGATGCCCGCGGCGCAGGCGTCGTAGTCCGCGACCGACCACTTGTAGGTCGGGATGCCGGTTTCCTTGGTGAAAGCGGCCGCCGCCTCATCGTTGCCGGCATAGTTCGCCGCTACCTTGTAACCCGCGGCCTGAAGGGCCTTCGAGATCGCCGCGCCGATACCGCGCGACCCTCCGGTGACGATTGCTGTCCGTGTCATCTTGTTCTCCTCGTTGTTAGGTATCGGTCCCGCGCCGGCCGGCAGAGGGATGAAAGATCATCGCGCGAGTACATAGGAGCCGGGCGCAGCCTCGATCACGTCGAGACCGCCGCCGCCGGGCACGCGGGCCGGCACCTTCTTCGCTCTGTCCTGAGATTCCAGCCATTCGGCCCAGACCGGCCACCACGACCCGGCATTGTACTCCGCCCCGTCGAGCCAGGCCTCGGGATCGTCCGGGTAATCGTCCCTGACCCAGTAGCCGTATTTCGCCTTTTCGCCCGGCGGGTTGATGACACCCGCGATATGGCCCGACCCTCCGAGCACGAACCTGACGTCGCCGCCGAAGACCTTCGTCGCGGGATAGACCGACTGCCAGGGCGCGATGTGGTCGTCCTTCGTGCCAATCGCGAAGCACGGCACCTTGACCTTTCCAAGGTCGATGGGCGTGCTGTTGAGCGTGATCGCGCCCGGCGTCCCGAGCCCGTTGCGGATGTAGATGTTCTCCAGGTACCAGAGGAACATCGCCGCGGGCAGCCGCGTAGAATCCGAATTCCAGAACAGCAGGTCGAAGGCGGGCGGCTTGTCGCCCATCAGGTAGTTCGCGATGTAGAACGGCCAGATCAGGTCGTTCTCGCGCAGCATCGCGTACATGTCGCGAAGCTGGTGCTCCTCCAGATGCCCGGTCTTTTCAAGATGTGCGCGCATCGTCTCCAGCCGGACCTGATCGACGAATATGCCAATCTCTCCCACCTGTTTGAAATCGGTCATGGTGACGAGCGTCGTCGAGGTCGCGATGCGGTCGGATCCCGTGGCGGCGAGATGGCCGAGCGTGGCATTCACGAGAATGCCGCCAATGCAGTAGCCGATCGTGTTGACCTTCTTCTCGCCGGTCGCCTTCTCGATCGCGTCAAGCGCCGCGATCACGCCTTCGTTCATGTAGCTTTCGAAGCTCTTTCCAGCATGCTCCGGACCCGGATTGACCCAGCTGATCGCAAAGACGGTGTGGCCGCGTTCCAGCGCGTAGCGGATCAGGCTGTTCTTCGGCCGCATGTCGAGAATGTAGAACTTGTTGATCCAGGCCGGCACGAAGAGAAGCGGCCGCTTGAACTGCGTTTCGGTCATCGGCTCGTACTGGATGAGCTGGATCAGATCGTTCTGGAAGACGACCTTGCCCGGCGTCGCGGCGAGGTCACGGCCGACGACGAAGGCGTCGGGGTCGGCGGTGCTGATGGCCAGCCGGCCGCCACCGCGCTCGATGTCGTCAAGGAGGTTGCTGAAGCCGGTGATCAGGCTCCTCCCCCGCGTCGCGAGGAAACGGGCGCGCGCCTCGGGATTGAGCGCGAGGACGTTGCTGGGCGACAGCGCACTCAGGATCTGGCGGGTGTAGAACTCGACGCTGAGGCGTTCCCGGGAATCCGCAGGAAAGCGGTCGAGAACCTCCTTGGTGGCCTCCTCGATCGCGAGATGCACGTCGCGCGACACGCGTGCGACCGGATCGCTTTCCCAGGCCTCGCCGCTGAACCGGCGATCCCTCGCCGCCTGCCCGTTCGGAGCCCAGCCCGCCGTCCAAAGCTTGGCCATATTCGACAGGACCGAGGCCTGCATGGCGGCGAGGTCGCCTGGGCGCCGAAGCATCGACAGGCCGAGGGTGAGGTAGGCACGCCCGATCGCAGTCGGATCGACTGCCGCGAAGTCCCGGTCGAAGATCCGTGTCACCGAAGCCGCGCCGGCACGCAGCATCACCTGCTGAACCCGGAGCATGAGATCCCAATAGTCGCTCATGTGCTCGGCACCCCTGCCGTTCGATGCATTGTTTTCCGTCATGTGATCGTCCTTCCCATCGGTCCACGCGCATGTCCGGTTGCCCCCGCAACGGGCCGCCCCGGGGAGCGAGGGGCACGCACCGTCCGTTGCGGGGGCTTCCCGCCGCGCTACCGCAGGCGTTCGATGGCCAGTGCGATCCCCTGTCCGCCGCCGATGCACATGGTGACGAGCCCGTAGCGCCCGCCGATCCGCTCCAGCTCGTACATCGCCTTGATGGTGATGATCGCGCCGGTTGCGCCGATCGGATGGCCGAGCGCGATCGCGCCGCCGTTCGGATTGACCTTGGCCGTATCGAGACCGAGCCCTGCATTGACCGCGCAGGCCTGCGCCGCGAAGGCCTCGTTCGACTCGATCACGTCGAAATCGCCGGCCTCCATGCCGAGCTTCGTCAGGAGCGTCGTCACGGCGGGGATGGGGCCGATGCCCATCACTTCGGGCCGGACCCCGGCATGGGCGTAGCCGAGAAGCCGCGCCCGGGGCTTCAGCCCTGCCTTCTCGGCCGCCTCGGCCGAGGCGAGCACCACCGCCGCCGCGCCGTCGTTGAGTCCCGAGGCGTTGCCCGCCGTCACCGAACCTTCCTTCCGGAAGGCGGGTCTAAGCTTGCCGAGGCTTTCCATCGTCGTGCCGGCCTTGGGGTGCTCGTCGGTGTCGAACGGCACCATGTCGCGCTTCACCTTCACCTCGATGGGCAGGATCTGGCTCTTGAACCTTCCCTCCGCGATGGCCTTCGTCGCGCGCGCCTGGCTTTCGACCGCGAAGGCGTCCTGCGCCTCGCGCGAGATCTGGTGCTCGTCCGCGACATTCTCGGCGGTGACGCCCATATGGCCATTGCCGAACGGATCGCTGAGTGCGGCAACCATCATGTCGGTCATCGACATGTCACCCATCTTCTGGCCCCAGCGCGCGGCTTGCGTCGAATAGGGCGAGCGCGACATCGACTCTGCCCCGCCGGCGAGCGCGAAGTCAGTATCGCCGAGCATGATGTGCTGCGCCGAATTGACGATGGCCTGCGCGCCCGAGCCGCAGAGCCGGTTGACGGTCAGCGCCGGTGCCTCGGGCGGCACGCCCGCCTCGACGGCCGCGACGCGGGCGAGATACATGTCGCGCCCTTCGGTGTTGATCACGTGGCCGAAGACCGAATGGCCGATCTGGCCCGGCTCGACCCCGCTGCGCGACAGCGCCTCCTTTGCGACCGCCGCGGCAAGCGCGGTCGGCGCCACGCCCGACAGCGATCCCCCGAAGGTTCCAATCGCGGTCCGCGCGCCGTCCAGAATTACAACGTCTCGTGTCATCTTGGTTCTCCCATTCCAAAAAATTCAGCCGGCCGGATGCCCCAGCCCGCCGATACGTTCCTTGATCTCGTCGAGGATGGCGGGATCGTCGATCGTCGCCGGCATCTTCCACGGCGCCCCGTCCGCAATGGCGACCATCGTGCCGCGCAGGATCTTGCCCGAGCGGGTCTTGGGCAGCCGGTCGACAGCCATGCAGAGCTTGAAGGCGGCGACCGGCCCGATCTCCTGGCGGATCAGCTTGACGCATTCCTTCTCGATCTCGGCCGGATCGCGCGTCACACCGGAGTTGAGGCAGATGAGCCCGAGCGGCGCCTGGCCCTTGAGCTGATCGCCGATCCCGATCACCGCGCATTCGGCGACATCGGGATGGCTCGCCAGAACCTCCTCCATCGCGCCGGTCGAAAGCCGGTGTCCGGCGACATTGATGACGTCGTCGGTGCGCGCCATGATCGAGACGTAGCCGTCCTCGTCCATGATGCCCGCATCTCCGGTCTCGTAGTAGCCGGGGAAGTGGCTGAGATAGGACTTCCGGAACCGGTCCTCGGCGTTCCAGAGCGTCGGCAGCGTGCCCGGCGGCAGCGGCAGCTTGATCGCGATGGCGCCAAGCGTGCCCGCCGGCAGCGGATGACCGCCCTCGTCCAGAATCCGGATGTCGTAGCCCGGCATCGGCACGGCGGGCGAGCCGGGTTTTACCGGCAGCTCTTCGATCCCGAGGGGGTTCGCGGCGATGGCCCAGCCGGTCTCGGTCTGCCACCAATGGTCGATGACCGGCTTCTTCAGGTGCTTCTGCGCCCAGAGGATGGTGTCGGGATCGGCGCGTTCGCCAGCGAGGAAGAGCGCCTGAAGGCCCGACAGGTCGTAGCGGCCGACATGTTCGGCGCTCGGGTCGTCGCGCTTGATGGCGCGAAGTGCGGTCGGCGCGGTGAACAGGACCTTGACGCCGTGTTCCTCGATGACGCGCCAGAAGGTGCCGGCATCGGGCGTGCCGACCGGCTTGCCCTCGAAGACGATCGTGGTGCAGCCCATCAGCAGCGGCGCGTAGCAGATGTAGCTGTGACCGACGACCCAGCCGACATCCGAGGCGGCCCAGTAGACGTCGCCCGGCTTCACGTCGTAAAGGTTCCTCATCGTCCAGAGCAGCGCCACCATATGCCCGCCATTGTGGCGCACTACGCCCTTCGGCTGACCGGTCGTCCCCGACGTGTAGAGGATGTAGAGCGGATCGGCGCCGCCGACAGGCACGCAATCCGCGTGCGTCGCGGCGGCCACGGTCTCGTCCCAGTCAAGGTCGCGGCCCGGCTCCATCGCCGCCTTGCACATGGGCCTCTGGTAAACCACGGTGAAGTCGGGCTTGTGGGCCGATTGGCGGATCGCCTCGTCGAGCAGCGGCTTGTATTCGACGACCCGTCCCGGCTCGATCCCGCAAGAGGCGGCGATCACGGCCTTCGGCTTCGCGTCCTCGATCCGGACGGCGAGTTCATGCGCGGCAAAGCCGCCGAACACCACCGAATGCACCGCCCCGATCCGGGCGCAGGCGAGCATCGCGACGAGCGCCTCGGGCACCATCGGCATGTAGATGATGACGCGGTCGCCCTTGGTGACACCCCGCCCGCTCAGCGCGCCTGCGAGCCGCGCGACGCGGTCCTTCAGCTCGGCATAACTGATCGTCGTCTTGCTGTCGGTGACGGGGCTGTCATGGATGATGGCGGGCTGATCGCCGCGCCCGGCCTCGACATGGCGGTCGACGGCGTTCCAGCAGGTGTTGCAGGTCGCGTCCGGGAACCATTGGTAGAGCGGCGCGGTCGATCCGTCGAGCGCGCGCTCGGGCGCCTTGATCCAGTCCACCGCCTTTGCGGCGTCGAGCCAGAACGCCTCGGGATCGGCTTTCCAACCGTCGTAGACTTCGCGATATGTTGCCACTGCAGCCTCCCTTGACTTGTGTGCGTTAGCGTTTCCTCGCCGGCGCGGGACCCTTCGGCGGGTGTCCTAATTGGGGTCGTCCGTCACGCATAGGACTGCACCGGCGCCCGCGCCAACGCGGCGATATTGAACAGCCCCCGGGCGGAGACCGAACTGTTCACCACATGCGCCTTGTTGCCCATGCCCATCAGGATCGGCCCGATCTCGAGCCCGCCCGCGAGCTGGCGCAGGACGTTCGCAGCGCCGGACGCAGCATCGACATTGGCGAAGACGAGGCAGTTCGCAGCGCCGTGAAGGCGGGAATTTGGAAACACTCGCGCGCGCAGGTCGGGGTTCAGCGCGTGATCGGCCTGCATTTCCCCCTCGAAGGCGAAGTCCACCCCGGCCGCATCGAGGATCTCCACCGCGCGACGCATCTTGCGTCCCGACGCGATGTCGAGGTTGCCGAAGACCGAATGGCTCACGAGCGCGATCTTGGGCTCGATCCCGAAGCGCCGGATGTGGCGCGCGGCGGAGATCGCGGTTTCCGCGACCTCTTCGGGGCTGGGATCGGGGCGCACCTGCGTGTCGGCGATGAAGATCGCCCCGTCGTCGAGAATGATCGTCGAGAGCGCGCCAGTCGGATGAAGCGTCTGGCCGTCGCCATCCGGCAGGCCACCCAACACCTGCTCGACGTGTCGGAGATGATCGAGGTAGAGACCGTAGCTGCCGCAGATGAGGCTGTCCGCCTCTCCGCGATGGACCATGATCGCCGCGATTGCGGTGTTGCTGGTCCTGAGCCGGGTCCGGGCGAGGTCGGGGGTGACGCCGCGGCGCTCCAGTATCGCGTGGTAGCTCTGCCAGTAGTCGCGGTAGCGCGGGTCGTCTTCGGGGTTGCAGACCTCGAAATCGGTATCGGGCTTCAGCGAGATGCCGGCGCGGTCGATGCGCTGGCGGATCACGTCGGGCCGGCCGATCAGGATCGGCGGCCCCATGCCGTCGAGCAGCATCGACTGGGTGCAGTGCAGCACGCGCTCGTCCTCGCCCTCGGCGAAGACGATGCGGCGCTCGCTCCGGCGCGCGAGTTCGAAGACCGGCCGCATGATCATGCCGGTGCGGAACACCGAGCGGTCGAGCTCGGCCTTGTAGGCGGCGATGTCCGCGATCGGACGCTTCGCGACGCCGCTGCCGATCGCGGCCCTGGCCACGGCGCTTGCAACTTCACCGAGAAGCCGGGGATCGAACGGCTTGGGGATCAGGTACTCGCGGCCGAAGACCATGCGCTCGCCGCGATAGGCGGCAGCGGTTTCCGCCGCGGTCGTCTTGCGCGCGAGGTCTGCGAGCGCCTTGGCGCAGGCGACCTTCATCGCCTCGTTGATCTGGGTCGCGCCGACATCCATCGCGCCGCGGAAGATGAAGGGGAAGCAGAGGACGTTGTTGACCTGGTTGGGATAGTCCGAGCGCCCCGTCGCGATGATCACGTCCTCGCGCGCCGCCTTCGCCTCTTCCGGCAGGATCTCGGGCGTCGGGTTGGAGAGCGCGAAGATCACGGGATCCTTGGCCATCTTCGCGACCATCTCGCCGGTCAGGTTGCCGGGGCCGGACAGGCCGAGGAACATGTCGGCGCCCTCGATGACCTGCTCCATCGGCCCGTCATCGGCATCGCGCGCGTAAAGCGCCTTGGTCGCGTCGACGTTCTCGCGCCCCTTGTAGATCACGCCGCGCCGGTCGAAGAGCCAGACGTTCCTCCGCTTCAGCCCCATGTCGCAAAGGAGGTTGAGACAGGCGATCCCGGCGGCGCCGGCGCCGATGGCGACCATCTTGATGTCCGAAAGAGATTTCCCGGCGAGCCGCATCGCATTCAGCGCGGCGGCGGCAACGACGATGGCGGTGCCGTGCTGGTCGTCGTGGAAGACCGGGATGTTCATCCGCTCCTTGCAGATGCGCTCGACCTCGAAGCAGGCGGGCGCGCCGATATCCTCGAGATTGACGGCGCCGAAACTCGGCTCGAGCGCGATCACGATCTCGGCGAGCCTTTCGGGATCGGTCTCGTTCACCTCGATATCGACGCCGTCGATATTGGCGAACTTCTTGAAAAGCGCGACCTTGCCCTCCATCACGGGCTTCGAGGCGGCCGCCCCGATATTGCCGAGGCCAAGCACCGCGGTGCCGTTCGAGATCACCGCGACCTGATTGCCGCGCGAGGTGTAGCGGTAGGAATCCGCCTCGTCCTCGGCGATCCGCGTGCATGCCTCGGCGACGCCGGGACTGTAGGCGAGGCTCAGGTCGCGCTGGGTCGCCATCGGTTTCGTCACCCGGGTCGCAAGCTTTCCCGGTTTCGGGAACTCGTGGTAGCGAAGGGCCGCGTCGCGGAGCGTCTCGCTGGGTGTCTGGTCGTTCATACGTGCCCCCTTACCCGGTCGTGTTGCGCGCCGGCTTTTGCGGCGTCGCGGGGAAGCGGTCGCGGCGCATCGCCTCTTCGGCGCGCGCGCTGCGTATGAGCGCGAGGATATTCTTCGCGGCGGCGGGAATGTTGGTTCCCGGCCCGAAGATCGCCTTGACGCCCCGTTCGTAGAGGAAGTCGTAATCCTGCTGCGGTATCACCCCACCGCAGATCACGAGGATGTCGCCCGCGCCCTTCTGCTTCAACGCCTCGACGAGCTGGGGCGCGAGTGTCTTGTGACCCGCCGCCTGGGACGACACTCCGACGACATGAACGTCGTTGTCGATCGCATCCTGCGCCGCTTCCTCGGGCGTCTGGAACAGCGGCCCCACATCGACGTCAAAGCCGATATCGGCGAAGGCCGTGGCGATGACCTTGGCGCCGCGGTCGTGGCCGTCCTGGCCCATCTTCACCACGAGCATCCGCGGGCGGCGGCCCTCCTCCTCGGCGAAGGCCTCGACGTCCTTCTGGATCGCCGCGAAGCCCTCGTCGCCCTCGTAGGCCGCGCCGTAGACCCCGGCGAGCGTCTTCACCTCGGCCCGGTGCCGTCCGAACACCTTTTCCATCGCCATCGAAATCTCTCCCACCGAGGCGCGCGCGCGGGCGGCGGCGACGGCCGCCTCCAGCAGGTTGCCGCCGTCTTTCGCGATGCGTTCGACATCCGCCAGCGCCTTGTCGCAGGCGGCCTGATCGCGGGTCGCCCGGATCCGTTCAAGCCGCGCGACCTGCGCCGCGCGGACGGCGGAATTGTCGATCTCGCGCACCTCGATCTCGTCTTCGCGTGCCAGCCGGTACTTGTTGACGCCGACGATCACCTCGTCGCCGCGGTCGACCGCCGCCTGTCGCCGTGCGGCGGCCTCCTCGATTCGAAGCTTCGGCATGCCCGACGCGACGGCCTTGGTCATGCCGCCCATCGCGTCGACTTCCTCGATCAGCTTCCAGGCCGCATCGGCGAGATCGGCGGTCAGCTTCTCGACGTAGTAGGACCCGGCGAGCGGATCGACGACGCGGGTCACGCCCGTCTCGTTCTGGAGGATAAGCTGGGTGTTGCGCGCGATCCGGGCCGAGAACTCGGTCGGAAGCGCGATCGCCTCGTCGAAACTGTTGGTGTGCAGCGACTGGGTGCCGCCGAGGACCGCGCTCAGCGCCTCGTAGGCGGTGCGAACGACATTGTTGTAGGGATCCTGTTCCTGAAGGCTCACGCCCGAGGTCTGGCAATGGGTGCGCAGCATCAGGCTGCCCGGCTTCTTCGGGTTGAACTCGGACATGATCCGGTGCCAGAGGAAGCGCGCGGCGCGGAGCTTCGCGGCCTCCATGAAGAAGTTCATGCCGATGGCGAAGAAGAACGACAGCCGCCCGGCGAAGGCATCCACATCCATGCCCCGCGCGACCACGGCCTTCACGTATTCCTTGCCGTCCGCAAGCGTGTAGGCCAGCTCCTGCACGAGGTTCGCGCCGGCCTCCTGCATGTGGTAGCCCGAGATCGAGATCGAGTTGAAACGCGGCATCTCGCGCGACGTGTACTCGATGATGTCGGCGACGATCCGCATCGAAGGTTCGGGCGGATAGATGTAGGTGTTCCGCACCATGAATTCCTTCAGGATGTCGTTCTGGATCGTGCCCGACAGGTCCCTGCGCGCGACGCCCTGTTCCTCTCCAGCCACGATGAAGCTCGCGAGAACCGGGATCACCGCGCCGTTCATCGTCATCGACACCGAAATCTCGCCGAGCGGGATGCCGTCGAAGAGGATCTTCATGTCCTCGACCGAGTCGATGGCCACACCCGCCTTGCCGACATCGCCCACGACGCGCGGGTGGTCGCTGTCGTAGCCGCGATGGGTGGCGAGGTCGAAGGCGACCGAGACGCCCTGCTGCCCCGCGGCAAGCGCCTTGCGATAGAAGGCGTTACTCTCCTCGGCGGTCGAGAAGCCGGCATATTGCCGGATCGTCCAGGGGCGGCCCGCATACATGGTCGCGCGGGGGCCCCGGGTAAAGGGCGCGGCGCCCGGCAGCGAGCCCATATGGGGCAGGTTCGCAGCATCATCGGCCGTGTAGACCGGCAGGACGTCGATCCCCTCCGGAGTGTGCCAGACCAGATCGACCGGCGTCCGTGTCTTCAGTTCGCGTGCAGCGAGTGCTTTCCAGGCGTCCATGACTTCCTTCTCGGTGGGTTATTCGAACTCCATGATGATCTGGTCCACGGCGAGCGAGTCGCCGGGGGCCGCGTTGATCTTCGTCACCCGCACCTTCTTCTCGGCGCGGAGCACATTCTCCATCTTCATCGCCTCGATGGTGGCAAGCGCCTGACCCTCCTGGACCTCGTCGCCTTCGCTGACCGCGACCGCGACGAGCTTGCCGGGCATCGGGCAGAGCAGCATCCTCGAGGTGTCCGGCGGCAGCTTCTCGGGCATGAGCGCGGCAAGCTCGGCGATCCGCGGCGTGTAGATGCGCACGTCCAGGGCCGCGCCGCGTGTCCGGACCCGGAACCCGGCGGTAATCTTGCCGACCTTCAGCACCAGAGGGGCGCCGTCGACGTCGAGCGTCGCGAGCGGGTCGCCCGGGGTCCAGTCGCTTTCCACCCGGTGAATCGTGCCGTCGCCGAACTCCACAGTGGCGCCGCCGCGATCCGCGCGGATCGCCACGGGAAAGCGCTGGTTCTGCGCGATCACGACCCAGTCCGTGCCGACGCGGCGCTCGTGGTTGTCCATCCGGCCCGAGACGCGGGTGCGCCGGATCTCGGCCACCCGGTGCATCGCCGCCGTAGCGGCCACGACGCGGCGCAAAGCCTCCTGCGGCAGGTCGACCCCGGAAAAGCCGTCGGGATATTCCTCGGCGATGAAGGCCGTCGTCATGTCGCCCGAGATGAACTTGGGATGGTCCATGACGGCGGAAAGGAACGGCAGGTTGTGACCGATCCCCTCGATCTCGAAACTGTCGAGCGCGACGCGCATATGCTCGATCGCCTGCGCCCGCGTCGGCGCCCAGGTGCAGAGTTTGGCGATCATCGGGTCGTAATACATCGAGATCTCGCCGCCCTCGTAGACCCCGGTGTCGTTGCGCACGACATGGTCTGCCGTCGCAATCTCGGCCGGGGGACGGTAGCGGCTCAGCCGCCCGATCGAAGGCAGGAACCCGCGATAGGGATCCTCGGCATAGACGCGGTTCTCGATCGCCCAGCCGTTGATGCCGATATCCTTCTGGCCGAAGGGCAGCTTCTCGCCGGCGGCGACCCGGATCATCTGTTCGACAAGGTCGACACCGGTGATCAGTTCGGTCACCGGATGCTCGACCTGAAGCCGGGTGTTCATTTCGAGGAAGTAGAAGTTCCTCTCGCCATCGACGATGAACTCGACCGTGCCGGCCGAGCAGTAGCCCACCGCCTTCGCGAGCGCGACCGCCTGTTCGCCCATCGCCTTGCGGGTCGCGGCATCGAGGAAGGGCGACGGCGCCTCCTCCACGACCTTCTGGTTCCGGCGCTGGATCGAGCATTCGCGTTCGTTCAGATAGACGCAGTTGCCGTGCGTGTCGCCGAGCACCTGGATTTC
Source organism: Albidovulum salinarum (assembly GCF_025673475.1). NCBI lineage: Bacteria > Pseudomonadati > Pseudomonadota > Alphaproteobacteria > Rhodobacterales > Paracoccaceae > Albidovulum > Albidovulum salinarum. The sequence goes on from NZ_JAOVQO010000032.1 coordinate 20,943, forward strand.
GATATGGCGCGGCTTGGTGACGAACTTCTCGATGAAGATGCGGTCGTCGCCGAAAGAGGACGCCGCCTCGTTCTTCGACGACTGGAACCCCTCTCGGGTCTCCTGGTCGTTCCAGGCGATCCGCATCCCCTTGCCGCCACCGCCGGCAGAGGCCTTGATCATCACCGGATAGCCGATCTCGCCCGCGATCTTCACCGCCTCGTCGGCATCCCCGATCAGGCCCATGTAGCCCGGAACGGTCGAGACATTCGCCTCCATCGCGATCTTCTTCGAGGTGATCTTGTCGCCCATCGCCTCGATAGCGCCCTTCGGCGGGCCGATGAAGGCGACGCCTTCCCTCTCCAGCGCCTCGGCGAACTTCGCGTTCTCGCTGAGGAAGCCATAGCCAGGATGGACAGCCTCTGCGCCGGTCTCGCGGATCGCGCGCATCACGTTGTCGATCACGATATAGGACTGGTTCGCCGGCGGCCGGCCGATACGCACCGCCTCGTCGGCCATGCGGACATGAAGCGCGTCCCTGTCGGCGTCGGAATAGATCGCGACCGTCGCGATGCCGATCTTCCGAGCGGACTTGATGACCCGGCAGGCGATTTCGCCCCGGTTGGCTATCAATATCTTCCTGAACATCTTGCCATCCGATCTCACAACGGAATGTTGTCGTGCTTCTTCCAGGGATTGCTGAGTTTCTTGGTCCGGAGCGAGGCGAAGGCGCGGGCCACCCGCTTGCGGGTTCCGTGCGGCATGATCACCTCGTCGATGAAGCCCTT
>NZ_JAOVQO010000033.1:0-20414 GCF_025673475.1 Albidovulum salinarum
TCCACGTCCGCATCGCCATCCTGAACCGCTACACTGCGCTCGGCATACCTGTCACTGAAGCCGAGGGATGAGTCTGCCCGGGGATAGGGGAATCTCGGCCATCAGCCGATTTGTGCAACAGAGCCGCTACCGCCCGCCCGCGCCGGAAAGCTTCCTTCCAATGGACCAGAGGCCGATGATGCACCAACAATCAACACGGACCACTCGATGGGGGCAGTCCAACGCAGATCTGCCGAACCGCGTCGCCGATCGTCATTCTTTGCCCCTGCAGCACCTCGACCTGCCGCAGCTTCAACACGATGTCCTCGGGCTTGTCTCGCTTTCCTGCCATCTTTGGTCCTCCTCGACGGGACAAATCTATCCCAGTTGGCGAGCCACTTCGGTGGGGGAGGATCAAGGCCGAGATGATCCTGATGCACTGGCATGAGGCCGAGGGATTTCAGTCAAAAGACGAGCCAGACCCCGGTGCATGATTGCGGCCCCTCGGCCAAACCGCTCCCCATCTCTCGGTAAATCGGATGACCCGCGGCTGGCGACAGGAACGGCGGATTGCGGTCTTTCGCTGCGGAAGCGACGAATGTCCGGTCTGGTCCCGTCCTCGCCAGCCAGACATGGGGGAATACTATGTCTGCTGTGATGCGGAGACCGGCTGTTCTTTACGCAGCACCACGTCGTTTTGCCCGCAAGACAAGTGACGAAAGCGCAATTTGACGGTTGGCAATGGAGCCTCCGAATAGGTAGAAATTTGTGACCTATATCGTTGGGCAGCGGGAGTACTCGGGAAATGTCGATATGTAGAGGCTCTTGAGGAATGAAACCGACTGCCCTCGACGCCGCCGACATTCGTATCCTTTGCGCGTTGCAGCAGAATGGTCAGCTCAGTAAATCGAAGCTGGCGGAGTTGGTAGGGCTTTCCTCTACTCCTTGCTGGGCGCGCTTTGCCCGGCTGAAGAAGGCGGGCCTGATCCGCGGGTACCGTGCGGACCTTGCGCTGGGTAAGATAGTCGATGTCTCCAAGGTCGTCGTAACTGTTTCTCTGAAAAGCCACCGCAAGACGGATTTTGACCGCTTCGAGGCGCATATCCGCAGCCTTAACGCGGTCACCGACTGCGTCGCGACTGGCGGTGGGATGGACTACGTGATGACCGTTGTCACAACCAGCCTTTCGGCCTTCCAGACGCTGATGGAAGACATGCTGTCGGCGGAACTCGGGATAGACCGTTACATGACCTATTTCGTGACACGCGAGGTCAAATCGGTGCAGCCGGACCTTGCCCAGCTGTTGGCCCAACCAGCGAAGTGACCCGAGAACGCGCTCAACGGACGCGCAAAGTCCGAACGGTCTGAGTTGAACATCAATTTGGTCCGTTCAGTCTGCTCGGTATGAATCTTCAGTCCGATCTTGCAAGCTGATTGCCCCTAAAACCACGGCCAGTTCGACAAGATCTCGTGGTCCGTGAGGACCCGCAGGAAAGGGCAATCAGAATGGCAAAATCAGACGATTTCGGTTTCGGAACCCAGATCCGGAAATCCCCGTATTTCGACGCGACGGTCCGATGGGGCGCAAAGGGCTTCTCGGTCTACAACCACATGTACATCCCGCGCGACTTCGGCGATCCGGAACAGAATTTCTGGAACCTGATCAACGACGCGATCCTGTGCGATGTGGCAGTCGAGCGTCAGGTCGAGATCACCGGCCCTGATGCCGCGAGGTTCGTTCAGATGCTGACCCCGCGCGATCTTTCGAAGATGGCGGTCGGGCAATGCAAGTATGTTCTCATCACCAATGCCGAAGGCGGCATCCTGAATGACCCGATCCTGCTGCGCCTGGCGGAGAACCACTTCTGGATCTCGCTTGCGGACAGCGACATCCTGCTCTGGGCACAGGGCGTCGCCGTGCATTCGGGCATGGATGTGACGATCCGCGAACCGGATGTATCGCCGCTCCAGCTTCAAGGGCCGAAATCCGGCGAGGTGATGAAGGCGCTCTTCGGCGACAGCATCATGGACCTCAAGTATTACTGGCTGCGCGAAGTGGAGCTGGACGGCATTCCGCTGATCGTGTCGCGCACCGGCTGGTCGAGCGAACTGGGATATGAGCTTTACCTGCAGGACGGGTCGCGCGGCGACGAGCTATGGGAAAAGATTATGGCGGCGGGCAAGCCTTTCGGCCTGAAACCCGGCCATACCTCGTCGGTCCGCCGCATCGAGGGCGGCATGCTGTCCTATCACGCCGACGCCGACATCAACACCAATCCCTACGAGCTTGGGCTTGGTCGCCTCGTAAGCCTCGACATGGAGGCCGAGTTCATCGGCAAGGCCGCGCTGCGCCGGATTAAGGAAGAGGGCGTCTGCCGCAAGCAGGTCGGGCTGGTCATCGACGGGTCGCCACTCAAAGGGCCGAACACCACCTTCTGGACCGTCAACAAGGGCGGTGCGTTCGTCGGCAAGGTCACCTCGGCCGTCTATTCGCCGCGGCTGGAACAGAACATCGCCCTGGCCATGGTCTCTTTGGATGCTGCGCAGATCGGCGCGGAAGTCGAGGTCGTGACCGCGTCCGGCCCGACGCGTGCGAGGATCGTGGAGCGCCCGTTCTACGACCCGCAAAAAAGCCTTGCCGCTGCCTGATTGTCATCAACCAGACTGGAAAAGTAGCCATGTCCGACCTTTCGATCGAACTGCATTGGCACCGTACCGAAGCGGGCTTCGAGCTGGGCAAGTATTCTGCCGAGCATGTCGTGCGCTACAACAACAGCTATGAAGTGCAAGCGGATGCCGCCCCGGATTGGGGCGGCAAACCGGAAAACACCAACCCCGAACAAGCGCTCGCCTCGGCATTGTCTAGCTGCCACATGATGACCTTCCTGGCACTGGCCGCGAAGGCGAAGTGGCCGGTGGCCAGCTACCACGATCACGCAGTTGCACATCTCGGCAAGAACCCCAAAGGACAGATGTCAGTCACGCGTATCGACCTGCACCCGGTGGTGCGTTTCGATACCGGCTTCGCGGTCGACAACAAGACGTTGGATGAAATGCAGGACCGCGCCCATCGCTACTGCTTCATCGCCAACACGCTCGCCGACAGCGTCGAGATCAACGTCCTTTAGGCACCGGTTAGGGAGAAAAGCTGTGCAAGAGAGCGATATCCTGCTGCGCGATCTGGATGACGACGGCATTATGCGCCTGACGCTGAACGACGCGCGGCGCCGCAACGCCCTGTCCGAAGCGATGCTGGGCGAGCTGGGCGCAGCCATTGCCGAGGCAGGGGCAAACCCCTCTGTACGGGTCGTCATCCTAGCCGCACACGGAGCAGCCTTTTGCGCGGGGCATGACCTCAAGGAAATGACCGCCGGCCGGTCCGCCCCGGATCGCGGCAAAGCCTACTTCACCAAGGTCATGGCGCTGTGTTCGGGCGTCATGCAATCGATTGTGAATTGCCCGAAACCCGTCATCGCCGAGGTCACGGGGATCGCGACCGCAGCGGGCTGCCAGTTGGTCGCCAGCTGCGATCTCGCCATTGCCGCGGACACCGCGCAATTCAGCACGCCGGGTGTCCATATCGGGTTGTTCTGCTCCACGCCGATGGTGGCGCTGTCGCGGAACGTGGCGGGCAAACACGCGATGGAGATGCTGCTGACGGGGGACATGACATCGGCTGCCCGCGCGGCCGAGATTGGGCTGGTCAACCGGACTGTCGCCCCCGATGCGTTGAGGGAGGCGACCATTGAGATGGCCCGCAAGATCGCGTCCAAATCCAGCATGACGCTCGCCACAGGAAAACGTGCGTTCTACGTTCAACGCGAGCTGCAGCTGGCGCAGGCCTATGACTACGCCTCCGGCGTGATGGTCGAGAATATGCTCGCCCGCGATGCGGAAGAGGGCATCGGAGCGTTCATCGAAAAACGCGCGCCGCAATGGCAGGATAAATGAGGCTTATGGTGGAAAATCCCTACAATACCGGTCTGGATCGCAACCCGGCGAACTACCAGCCGCTTACACCGCTGACCTTTCTCGAACGCGCTGCCAGCGTCTTCCCCGACCACACCGCGATTGTTCACGGCACGCTGCGTCGCAACTATGCGGAGTTCTATGCGCGTTCGCGGCGGCTTGCCTCGGCACTGACCAAGAACGGGGTCCGGCGCGGCGACACGGTGTCGGTGCTGTTGCCCAACACACCGGCGATGCTCGAATGCCATTTTGGCGTTCCGATGTGCGGCGCGGTCCTGCATTCAATCAACACCCGGCTGGACGCGGCAATCATCGCGTTCCAGCTCGATCACGCCATGTCCAAGCTCGTGATCGTGGACCGCGAGTTCATGCCGCTGATGCAGGACGCTCTTGCACTTGCCACGGTGAAGCCTGTCCTGATCCAATACGACGATCCGGAATACGACGGTGCGCGGACACAGTTCGAGGCCGCCGACTACGAGGTGTTCCTGACCCGTGGCAACCCGGATTTCGCCTGGCTGATGCCCGAGGACGAGTGGGACGCCATCTCGATCAACTACACCTCCGGAACCACCGGCGACCCCAAGGGCGTGGTGTCGCATCACCGGGGCGCCTACCTGCTGGCGCAGGGCAATGCGCTGACGACTTCGATGCAGAAACATGCGGTGTATCTGTGGACTCTGCCGATGTTTCACTGCAACGGCTGGTGCTTCCCCTGGACGATGTCGGCCATCATCGGCACCCATGTCTGCCTGCGGCAGGTGCGTGCGGAGCCGATCTGGAATGCCCTCGCCGATGAAGGCGTGACCCACCTCTGCGGCGCCCCCATCGTGATGTCGCTGCTGATCTCGGCGCCGGATACGGTCAAACGCAGTCTTGACCGTACCGTGCAATTCTTCACGGCCGCCGCGCCCCCCCCTGAAAAGCTTCTTGCCGACATGCGGGATGCGGGCTTTGACGTGACCCATCTTTACGGGCTAACGGAAACCTATGGCCCGGCGGTCGTCAACGACTGGCACGAAAACTGGTCCGGGCTGCCCCGCGCCGAGCAGGCCACGCTGAAATCCCGTCAGGGCGTGCGCTATCTGGCGCTGGAACAGCTGGACGTTCTAGACCCCGAGACGATGTGCCCCGTGCCGCGCGATGGCAAGACCATGGGAGAGGTCATGTTCCGCGGCAATGTCGTCATGAAGGGCTATTTCCGCAATCCCAAGGCGACGCAGGAGGCCTTCGCCAGCGGCTGGTTCCATTCGGGCGATCTGGGGGTCATGCATCCCGACGGCTACATCCAGCTCAAGGACAGGTCAAAGGACGTCATCATCTCGGGCGGTGAGAATATTTCCTCGATCGAAGTCGAAGAGGCACTGTACCGGCATCCCGCCGTCGCGGTCGCGGCCGTCGTTGCAATGCCCGATGAAAAATGGGGCGAAACGCCCTGTGCATTTGTCGAACTTGCAGCAGGTCAGAAGGCGGATGCGACAATGCTTCGCGCATGGTGCCGCGAGCACCTTGCACCCTACAAGGTTCCCGGAAAGTTCGTGTTCGTGCCTGTTCCAAGAACGTCCACCGGAAAGATCCAGAAGTTCATCCTGCGCGAGCAAGCACGGGCTATCGCCACCTAACATCGGAGCGGACACGCGGCTTCACTCTTTGTTCGCCTTCCGACCCTTTGATCCACTCGACACTCTGCGCTCGCTGCGAATGACCGCATTCTCGAACTCCGCCGCACGATTCCGAGTCTCAATCGAAGGTCTGCAAAGGTGAAGAACCTCCAACGCGGGCCGACCCGGCACCAGGCTGCACCCTCGCGCCGCGGCCCGCATCAGAAATCCTTCACCATCCTATCTAATCTCGCGGAGTGCGCGAATGGCGGCTTTAACAACTTATCACCGCCTGTATTCGCTCGTCCTCCCATCTGGCGATCTGCTTCGTTAGATCATCAGGTAATGGGCCGTCGGGATCTGGCAGGGACGAAAGGAAGCTCCACCGGCGCTCCAGCCCGCTAAGCGATACCTCGTCTATGCCGCCGCGTTTAGCGAAGGCGTTGAACATCTTCCCCAGTTCCGGGGATAGAGGCTTACCCTCCTGCCACCGCTTCGCGACCCAGAGTACGACATCGATCAAATCAAGGCCCGCGCTCTCGTCACCCGGTCGAAAGACCGGCGGGGCCTCCGGCATGTTTGTCATGTCCATCTCCGGCATTCCGGGGCCCATGGGATGCTTCCGGCCTCGAAGGCGCCGATAGATGTCGGCCAGCTCGCCTTGCGCCCGATTGAACTGCGTCTGCCGGTCCACGACGATCTGGCGGACTTTCCGAGACTGCTTTTGAGCCTGAGTGGCCACCGATTGGAGCACTTGCTGAAAGCCCACGAGGTTCGGGGAGATCTGACGCGCGCTATCTTTGTTCCCGGCACCGTAACTGATCTCGAACGGGTTCGCAGCGGCCCAGGTCAGCGCACCAGAGATCAGTTCGCGGGAGCGAGCATCCGTTAGGCGACAGATACGGCCCTGAAGCGTCGCGCACAGCCTTTGCAGAGCTTCCGCAGCTCGTGCGGGGTTGGTCTCCACTCGTGCCGCCCAAGCGGCTTATGCGGTCTCTTCGTCGAACAGGTGGGCGACCTTGACGACGACGGCGTACCGCAATGGTGTCCAGTAGTGGTCCCATCGAACCGCTTCGTTGAGCCCGGCGTCAAAGACTTGGTCGAAGAAGGTGATGATGGCGTGGTCGGGCTTCACCACCTTGTAGAGCGAGAACTGCACGTCGCGCTTCAGCGCGAAGCGACCAAGGCTCAACGCGACCTCTGAGAGCCGACCGACGCCCAGCTCATTTGCATGAAGGCGCTCCACTCCGAGCTTCGCACGAGCTAGTCGAAGCAGTGGCTCGGCAGAGACATCAAGATTCGTCTTCGACGAGATTAGCCGTAGTAGAGGACGGGCTGAGCCGGATCGAAGAGCTGGTTTCCGGTGTTCCCGCTCTCGTCGACATAACAATACATCTGCACCCGCTCTAAAGCCTCACGGGCTGCCTATAAAGCAGATCTTCGACCGAGTGTCATGCACGGCAGGAAAGTCCGCGCTGCAAACTTTGGCCTGTTAGCCAATGCTGCAGGATGCCGCGAAAGACTGGTTCGGGGAAGCTGCACCGCCGCGACAGCCCGCCTCGTGAATGGCAGCTCAGGGCCGTCCGCGCAGGCCAGCGTCTGTTCGGAACGTCCCCCCGCCCGCCGCGGAGCGGAGATCGGCCGGTGTGAGCCCAGATCGAACCGCCCCCGAAACGTCGCTCATGTCGGAACACGTGCTTGACATGGGCATTTGACGATGTGCGCCACGGATGGGGCGTCTCGACAAGCACGCGTGTTGGTGACAGTCTCGTTGGGCCAAGACCGCCCAAGGTGGCATAACCTTAGACCCGTCACGTTCAAGCGTACCGCGAGGAGACGCTATGCCATTCGACGCCGCACGACGTCGCGCCTTTGCCGACTTCGCGCTTCGCACTCGATATGACGATATCCCGTTGCGCACGCGTGAGCGCGTGAAGGATTATTGCCTCGACCTGATCGGGGTGAGCGCGGCGGCGGCACAGATCGAGGCCGCGAGAATCGGGCGGGAAATGGCGGTCAGGCAGATGAGCGCGGGCGCCGATGACGCACGCGCACGCATCTTGTTCGATGGACGTTACGCGAGTCTTGTCGGCGCCGCCTATGCCGGTGCGACGCAGATCGACAGCCTTGATGCGCATGATGGGTATAGTGCCGCTAAAGGCCATGCCGGGTGCGGTCTTCTGCCAAGTCTTCTGGCCTTTGCAGAAAGAAAGAGCGATTTGACCGGGGAAGACTTCCTGACATCCCTGGTCGTCGGATACGAAATCGCATGCCGCGCCGGCCTAGCGTTGCACGGCACGGTGTCCGATTACCATACGTCCGGCGCTTGGGTGTCACTCGCCGTCGCCGCGCTCGGCGTTCGATTGCTCAATCCGCACCCCGATATCCTGCGCCATGCGATTGGAATCGCGGAGTATCATGGCCCGCGTAGCCAGATGATGCGCGAGATCGGCAATCCCACGATGCTGCATGATGGTTCGGGATGGGGTGCCATGGTCGGCGTCTCGGCGGCGGAACTGGCTCTAATGGGTTACTCCGGCGCGCCAGCCGTGACAGTGGAAGGCGACGACGCATCCGACTACTGGGAAGATCTCGGCCACACGTGGTTGACGGATAGGCAAAACATCAAGCTCTATCCGATATGCCGATGGGCGCATGCGCCGGTCAAGGCCGCGCTAGATCTGCGCGCGGCGCACCATCTCCAAGCCTCCGACATTGCGTCGATCCACGTTGAGAGCTTCCACGAAGCCACGCGCCTCGCGCGCGGGATTCCGGAGACCACCGCCGTGGCGCAGTACAGTCTGGACTATCCGGTTGCCGCCGCTCTGGTCTGCGGCGCACTCGGTGCCCATGAGGTCTCGGGGAAGACCTTCCATGACCCAGAGATCGCACGGCTTGTATCAGTGACCACGGTGGCCGAATGTCCGCACTGCAACGCCAACTTCCCAGCCGATCGTCTCGGTCGCACGATCCTCACCACATTCGACGGCCGCACATGCGACTCCGGCATCGTCCGCGCGCCGGGCGAACACTCCAACCCAATTTTACGAGACGGTATTGTCGAGAAGTTCCGCACGTTTACTGCACCGGTTCTGTCGGCTGAGCGAAGGGCCTCGATTGAGCATGCCGTGTTCTCGCTGGGCAATCGGCCGGACGCCCTGTCAGCATTGCAACAAGCGCTCTACGGACCGATCGTATATTCAGGCGTGGCCCATCATTCGCACTAGACGCACGACTCGACGAGCCCCAGTATCTCCCTGACTGCAGTCTGTTGACGCAGACTTGATGCGGGAAGACATGATGTTGAGCTGGAATCGCCGAGGCGAGGGGCCAGATGTCCTGCTGGTCCATGGATTTCTGAGCAGCGGGCTGATCTTCGGCCCGTTGACCGATCATCTGTCGGACGACTTTTCGGTCACGACCATTGACCTTCCCGGCTTCGGCGAAAGCCATGACATAGCTGTGCCGCCGACCGTCGAAGAGCAAAGTGAGCTTGTGCTGGAAACCGTAAAATCCATCGGCTTGAAGAAGTTTTCAATTCTTGGCCATTCGCTTGGGGCGATGATCGCTCTTGAGATCAGCCTCCGGCATCGAAATTTGTTGGAAAAGATGGTTCTCTACGGAGGCTGTCCCGACGGTTTCCTGCCGGACCGCTTTGAATCGACCGAAAGCAGCGTCAGGAAGCTCGAAGAAAAGGGTATGGAGGCGTTTGCGGCTGGCATCGCCGCAGAATGGTTCCAACGCGACAAAGATGACCCGATGTTCAGTTTCGCGCTCAAGGCCGGCGCGCGATCGAACACGGACGGCGCGTTCGTGCACCTCAGATCCTGGGATCCCTGGAAGGCCAGAGACCGGTTGGGGGATGTCACGACATCAACTCTCGTGGTTTGCGGTGATGGCGATCGCTCCACGCACCCCGACCTGTCCATCGAGATGTGGAGAAAGATTCCCAAGGCCCAGCTCTTCATTGCACCGAACGCAGGTCACGCCTTTCACCTCGAGATGCCAGAGACGTTCAACTTGATCGTCGAGCGGTTCCTGAAGGAGTAAAACGCTCGGCCGGCGTTTCAACGATCGCATTGGCGGCCATGCGTGGCACATGACGGACTAGGTCGCCGGCGGCTTTTCCCGCTCTGCGACCGGTCGACCGGCGGAAATGCTGTGAATGAGTGCCAACGGCTTTGGGGAAACTGCATTGCAGCGCGATATACACCGACGAATGTCGCTTAAGAGCCGTCCTTGCCCGTTGGCGGTCCCCCGACGACGTCAGCCGGTCATCCGTGGCGCTTTCGCCTGTGGCGTGAATCTGGCAGCTTTTCTGAGTAGTTTCCAAGAGGTGACATGATCCTGTGGTGGACAGGCGGAGATCCTTGAGCGCGGTCGTTGGGACCGCGATGCTGATCGGTGCGTGCTATGGCGCGCTGCTTCTTGCCGCGTTCGTCTTTCAATCGCGGCTTGTGTATTTTCCGAATGTGCCTACCCGTGCCGTCGGCCCCGACCCGGACAGTATCGGGCTGGCCTTTCGGCGGCTCGACATCCTGACCGAAGACAGGGTCAGCCTCGTCGCGTGGCATGTGCCGGCATCTGATCCCCGCGGCACGGTCCTGTTCTTTCATGGCAATGCCGGTGACATCTCGCACCGGCTCGAGTCCTTGCGGCATTTCAACGAACTCGGCCTCGCGACCCTGATCTTCGACTATCGCGGCTACGGGCAAAGCGCGGGCGAGATCTCAGAAGCCGGGATCTACCGCGACGCCGACGCGGTCTGGCGCCATCTGACCGAGGAGATGGGAACTCCCCCGGACCGGATCGTCCTGTTCGGCCGGTCGCTGGGCGCGGCCGTCGCGGCGTATGTGGCGGGTCGGCAAAAGCCCGGCGCGTTGATCCTCGAAAGCGGTTTCGTTTCGCTTCCCGACCTGGGCGCCGGAATATACCCTTGGCTTCCGGTGCGGTGGCTGGCGCGCATCCGTTTCCCGGCTGCCGAATTCCTACAGTCCGCGACCTGCCCCGTGCTGGTCATTCACAGCCGCGATGACGAGATTATCCCCTTCAAGCAGGGCGTGAGGCTCCATGCTGCCGCTCGCCCGCCCAAGGAGTTTCTAGAAATCCGAGGAGGGCACAACGACGGCTTTCTCGTCAGCGAAGGGCGCTATCTCGAGGGCCTCGACACATTCGTCGCCGCCGCGCTCGGCGAGTGAACGTCCGTTACCTATGCGACCAAGCTTGTCAGTTTTTCCCGCAGCACTGCTTGTATTTTCGACCTGAACCGCATGGGCAGCGTTCGTTTCGGCCCGGGTGCTTGTGCGGAATGGACGCGCGGGACCGGTTTTCGGCCTTCATGACGAGGGCAGGGCGCGAGGCCAGCAGGATCGCAGCGATGCAATTCCGGATCAAATCCGGGGCTTCGAGGTCGATCTCGTCGATCTCTTCCTCGGTGAACGCGCTGTTTCCCTCGTAAACGTCCTGCAGGGCGAGCAGGAAGATCAGCGACGATCGCGTCTCTTCATCGGCCCGCTCAAGCACTTTTTCCCAAGCCTCGGGGCGCAGCCGCATCGCGCGGGTGAACCCGTCGACCCAAGGCTCCCACAGTGTCTCATCGCTGTTCGGATCCACCTCGTAGATCGGTTCGATCCAGGGGGTCCTTGTCATCTCCGCGGCGACAGCATTGTAATGCGCCATCACCGCCGAGATCGTTGCATCGGCGGTCGTCAGGTCGGGAAAACCGGCATGACCGGTTTCCCCCCAGACATGGGGAAGCCATTCCGAAGGCGGGATGAGGTCGGGACAGGAAAGGATGCCGGTCACATAGCCGTCGAGCTCGCTCAAGCTCATCGGAAGATTTTCCTGCGGCAAGGCCGACAAGAGCTCGTCGAGGCGATCGAGGTCCTGATCCGAACTGCTCATGGCGCGTCTCCTAGATGCCGGTGCCGTGGGTACCCGCCCGAATGCCAATTCGCAATCCAGCCGCGGCTCAAGAAATCTGGTGGTTCACGACGAGCATGGCGACGATTGGCTGAGACCCGGTCATTCTGGTCGGCTCGCTGCCATGGCTCCGTTCCGGCGATGGCCCGGCAAAGCTGATGTCCGTCGGCCGAGGGACGCTGCGCCCACCATGACCGGATTTGCAGAGGCTGCACTGCGGCGCCCCAAATCACAATGAAGGTCAGGAAAGGGCCGGCCAGGCCGTCATAGTGGCTGCTTGCCCAGTAGCGTTTCGAATACCAGTTGTGTGCGTCGCTCGGCATGCAAGACCACCAATGCGGCGGCGCGGGCGTCGTCGCCAGCGTCGTGGTGATCGAAGTCCAGATTCGGACGCTGCTTCAGATGCGCAAGGCCATGGCCGCCGTTGTCCAAGAACTCGGGCCACGCGCGACGGGCGATCCGGACGCTGTCTCCCCATCTCCAGCGCGGCGACTCGCGGCCAAACGCAGCATAGGCGCCATGAATGGCGCGCCGGTCAAATCCGCTGTGCTGGATGAGGCGATGCCGATCTGGCAGATGCTCGCGGCATCGCTGCAGGCGGTCTCCACGTCCAGGGCGTTGAACCGGAACGATCCGATCGGGACGCCTGAGGGGTACGCCACATCTTCGGTTCGCCTTGCCCCGGCGCGTGTCGGAGATCGGGTTGTCATCAAAGGCATTCGTGTCGTGCAATGGCCTTGGCCAAGGCCGTTTCGGAAACGAAGCGGAGCTGGTAGCCCTCGGCGATCAGCCCCTTCGCCTGTTCGATCTTGGTGCCGAAATGCGACGTGCGCCAGTTCTTCGACGCGGTCTGCGAGATGACGACGTAGCGAGTCTTCCGGCTGGTCGAGGACGCGACTGTGCCGCCGCAACGCTCGATCTCCGAGATGATGAAGCTGCGCGCGCCCATCTGCATCGGGCCGGTCAGGACAAAACAGCTGCCGGCGAGGTCGACCTCGGCCGGGTCGATGATCGGCGTATCGAACTGCGCCACATTGCCAATATTCGGCAGGCCGGTATCGGCGAAGCCGTCGCCCACGAGAAGCGCGATCCATTCACGGATTTCCTCTGACTCGATCTCGGTCAGTATCTTGTCCGCCAGGGCCGCCTCAAGCGCGCGCCAGAGGTCGCGGTAGACCACCGAACGGGACAAGACCATGCTCGCGTGGAAGCGGGCGAGCATCGCCTCTGCCTCGGCCTTCAGGATGAGCCCGTCGCAGATGATGCCCGCACAGAAGCCAAGGAACTCGTTGACTTCGTCGAGCTCGGAGTAAGGTGCCGCCCGGACAAGTTCGTCGCGCTTCTCGGCGACCACATCCTGGAGTGCCCGCATCAGGTCGTTCTGCCCCGAGAAACACCGCGCCCGGATATCCTGTGCCAGATCCGATGCGTCGGGGTCCTCAAAGAACTCCACGAACTTGTCGGCCTCGGCGAGGATGGCCACTTCCTCGCCGGTCTCGATCCGCTGCGATGACAGCGCGCCCTACATCGAACCAGGGTCACCTTGGGAGAACGGATACTGCGAGAGCTTCAACGCCAGGTTCCGGGACGAGCTGCTCAACGGCGAGGTCTTTTACAGCCTCCGAGAGGCCAAGATCCTCATCGAGCAATGGAGGAAACACTACAACACGAAACGCCCCCACAGTGCTCTGGGCTACCGCCCGCCGGCCCCTGAATCCGTCATCCCGATGGACCAGAGGCCAGTCATGCACTAACAATCAAATCGGACCACTCAGGTGGGGCTGATCACGTGACACGCGGCGCCCCGCGCCACTCATCCCGCGCCGCCAGGGGATCCTGCCCCTCGTCGATGGCCCGGCGCAGCTCCTTGGCGCGTTCGCGCGCGGCCGTCACGCTCCACTCTGGCCAGCGCCCGATGGTCATCCGCCGCTGCCGTCCCGCGTGCCGGTAGTCGATGGTGAAGGTCCGCGCGTCCGAGGCCTGCACCCGCGCGGCGAAGCCGATCACCTCCGTGTCGAAGATCTGATAGCTGACGTCGGGCTTCGGTTCCGCCTCGCGTAGTGTTTTCTCGTTGAGTTTCAGTCGTTTGACCATGCATCCCGCCTCCTTGCCCCAGGACACAGGCATAGACCCGTGCCACTATCAAGTCGGACCACGGCGCAGGGACCGGAATACAGGCGGAAGGTGGAATTGGGGCAGGGAGGGGCGCTCCGGACAGAAAGATCAAATGGTTGGGCCGGAACGCCCGGCGCACGGCGCCTTAGCAGGTAGAAATGAGGGCGCCGCGCCGATGCCGATTTGATCGCGACCGGCTCATGGGCTAGCACTGGTGGCGATCCCAAGAACTGTCTTCGCCATGCCAAATGCCAAACCCCCTCGAAACCTGACACCGGTGCTCTGCCAGCGGCTGCAACAGGAGATGCTGAAGGCTTGCCAGGACGTCGCCGGCCGCCACGGTCTGGTGGTCGAGGCGAAGGAAATCACCGGCATGGAGTTGCGCTGGGGTTTCGATGCTGCCTTCCGTGTGTCGATTCCGTTGCCTGACGGCACCCCGCTTGACCCGGAAAGACTGCGCTTCGAGGCGCTGGCCGAAGCATTCGGTTTGTCGCCGACCGATTTCGGCCGCCAGTTCAGCACAGGGCGCGATTTGTTCAGGATCACGGGCATCGACCCCCGCCGCCCCAAATACCCCGTCTCGGCCGAACGTATCCCGGATGGACAGGGGTTCAAGTTTACTGTCGACCAAGTGGCGCTGCTGTTGCAGAAGGGGATGAAGGACGTGACACCGAAGGGACAGTGACGGCCCTGTCGGCCCGATCCGGCTGTAAATCGCAGGCGTCTACGCCGCAGTGCCGCTTACCCAGAAGAGACGTTGGTCGAATGCGCAGCGATTGATGCAATGAAGTGCGTCTTTGCGAGGCTTTGTGTTCGTCGCTCTGGATGAAGAGGGCATGCCGAGGCAATAGGCTTCGTACAAACATGTTCTTTTGATTTGTATATTTCACGACTGACGAAGCACACTATTGCCGGTAGCGATCCGGTGGATGAGGCCAGCGACAGCTCGGTGCGTCTCCATTTCTATGGCCGTGCCGACCGCGTTTTCGTGGGTTGCGGCAGCGTCTCTGAGAACTCCGGCAATCTCGCGTTCGGGGAGCAGCTTGTGATCGCTAATCGCAAGAAGGAGCGCCTCGCAGATCGAGAGGGCCGCGATTCCGGAATAGTCCGTCTGGAAGGGCATTTCGAGAATCTCCTTGATGCTGCGAAGGGATCATGGCGCCGTGCTGGTCTGATCTACGTTCCCAATCTTTCAGAAAATGCTGTAAGTTGGGCTGATCGAAAGCAGTCCGTGCGCCGATTTCCCACTAATTCATTGCCCGCCCTGGGAGGCGCCGTTGAGCATTATCCAAGACAGTCCTCTCACTCGGAAGCTTTCCGCCTTTGTGTCCCTCTCGGACGCAGAGCTTGCGGTGTTGGACCGTTTGCACCAAAGGCGCAGGTCTTTTGTCGTGGGGCGCGATCTGGTGCATCAGGGGCAGTCCGATCAGGCGGCCTATATCCTCTCGGAAGGCTGGGTCTGCTCTTACAAGATCCAGCCGGATGGATCGCGGCAGATTGTCGATTTCCAGATCCCCGGCGATTTTCTGGGCCTGCGCAGCGTCCTTCTGCACACATCCGATCACAGCATCGAACCGGTCGTTGATATCCAGGCAGCGGAGGTGCTGGCGAGCGACCTTCTGGAGGCCTTCGCGCACACGCCGAGACTGGCGATGGCGGTTCTATGGGCGGTAAGCAGGGACGAAGCGATGGTGGTCGAGCATCTGGTATGCATCGGACGCCGCGACGCGAATGCCCGCATGGCGCATTTCCTGCTGGAACTCGGTGTCCGGCTGGCTCTGGTGGGGATGGGCAGCAAGGCGGGATATGACTGCCCACTTACACAATATCACCTCGCCGATGCGCTGGGTCTGAGTGCTGTCCACGTCAATCGTGTCCTGCGGCAGCTTCGGGAAGGCGGGCTGGTCACATTCCGGGACGGTCACGTGACCTTCGATGACTATGAACGTCTGGTGGCACTGGCGGATTTCGATCCGGCCTATCTGGATCAAACTGGCCCGCTTCTCAAGTGACAATGGCCGCCCTGTTGATAGAGGGGCGGCCATGGCAGATCTAGTTAAAGACCTTCAAATTTTCACAAGGCGCAGTCTTCGCGGCTAAGCGATCAGTTGCGCTCGCCGTTGCCTTGAAGGGCATTCAAGCGAAGCGTTACTTCTGAGACGCTGAGGCGCCCACATTCGCTCGCGTGAAGCTCCGCTGAGAGCTCCAATTGCGTACATGCCCGAACATACGGCGCCGATTGGAGCTCGGCGGCTTTTGCTGTGGTAGCATCACCTTCCGCAAAACTTACGGCCGTGAAGCCGAACACCAGGAGTGCCGATGACGCGGCCAAACGGCCACACTTCCGGGCAAAACTCCGCACGAATTCCAAACCGGAGGAAAGAATCTTTACGAAAAACATAATTGTATCCTTTCTTGGGTTCTCCCAAGTCGCCGAAATTATGGAGAAATGAAACGATTGAGATCGATTGATCTCTAGTACTTCACGACTGCTAGGAAAACCGTAGCCAAACGGGGATTCGTTAAGCTTTGGGCACTATCGCCAACCTGCTTTGGTGGCGCACTGACACATGTTAGCCTAGGTAGTTTAGGGTCTTCCTTCACAAGCTGTTGCTGGGCCAGGATTGGCTGTACGCGGCGGCATAAGTTCCATTTTCGTTGCGTCCGATTCGTCAAGAGGTTGCTGGCGAGTTGACGCTTAGGGGCCGGCCTCCTATCAAGCAGGGCGACCCGGTCAAAAGCCCAGACGTCGGGTGTCACGCGAGGGCGTGAGTGGCCGCGTCGAGTTCCTTGTTGGTCTCGGCATCGTTCTTTGCCGTATGAGCCTTCTCGGCGGCCTGGCAGTGCTTCAGGACCGCGTCCTTCGTAGGGCCATCGGGCGCCTTGTCCCAGTTGGTCTTGACGGATTTCATCTTGTCGGCGGCCTTGTTGATTTCGGGTGTCATGGGATGTCCTGTCCTGGACGTTCCGAGAATAAGAAGCGTGAGGGCAATACCCACCAATTGTCGTCTGCACGCCCTCACGCTTCTTCCGTACTCGGAAATCTTCAGTACTCGGAAAAAACGTGCCCGCCAAATACTCGCCGGGCACAGGTCAGCTAGCGGGCTTGGCGCAATCTCCGCACTGACGCAGGTTAGCCTGACCGGCACGGGTCTCGGTATTAAGGCCTGACGTAGGGGAAGGTGGGGGAAGGATCACGGCGGCGGCAGCCGTTTGCATATTGTCCAATTCATCGCTCCAGAACCGTTCTGCGTGGTCCCGTCGCGGTGCCGCATACCGTATGGTCGTCCGCCCTTCCGGTGCCTGAAATGCGTCCGGTCCGGTCGCTCGATATCCGACATCCGAACAATTCATCCCGAATTGGCCAGGACGTAGACCCGCGCCAGAACCAGAAGAAAAAACACAACCAGCAGGGCGCGTGTGAAGGAGCCCGGCGGCCAGTTCGGCATCACGGGAACTGTCAGGCCCGGTATGCGGTTAGGCAGAGGAGTAGGCAACAGGACGGCCAGTTTCGCGGCGACCGCACCGTGTTCGAGGCTGAGCGCTGGGACATCCTTGAATCCTGAAAGTATCGCCCCTAGCCGTCCGCGCGCCGCGTCCGGCCCTGAATCTGCAAGTCTGGCCGCCTCTTCCCAGGGATCGAAGCCAAGCCTGGCGAGTGCGGAGAGCACCGTAACGGCCGACCCGTTCTGGTCTTCGCCAACGAAGGCGTACAGAAACCGGTCAAAGTCGCTTCCCTCCGGGTGAAGAACGTCCAGCCTCGACATACAACGCTCCAATACTTCTTTAGACCAACCATGACGAGCCTCCGTTGGGACCATAGAGGCGCCAGTCGCCCGAAAGATGCCGACAACTGGTTCTTTGATGTTATCGGCAGCGCTTCCGCCGCGCCCTTACGCAGATCAGCGATGTGGTGGGCCGGCTGGTTTGGACATGGGCGACAGGCCGAGGTTGCATCCGGAAAGCAAGAAAACTGCCCCTAGCTAACACCGATCAGTAAGGGTCGCCCTTTAGTAGACTATAGTCATGACACTCATCAGGCCTTGCTGCGTGTCGGCCTTCAGTAACCTGCGGCGCCTGGTAGTTGAGCGACTTTCATTAAGATAGCGGAGGCTTGGGATGAACATGCGGACGTCCACATATACGGTGACGTTTCCTGACGAATTCGTCTTGCCGGGCTACCCGGACGAACTACCCGCCGGTGAATACGAAGTCGTCATCGAGGAAGAACGCCTTCAGGGCCTCAGCTTTGAGGCATACCGACGGACCGCAACATACCTAACCATTCACGGCAAGGGTGAGCACGCAGGTCGTACCGAACTGCGTCCGGTCTCGGAGCGGGACATGGAGCTGGCGATCACCCACGGTCGGAACATCCCGAGGGACGTCAACGACAGCGAGGCGGCGCTTTCTCCGCAGGAGGACTTGAAATGAATACTCCCGAATGGCTGAAACCCGGAATCTACGGCGGCGTGATCGGCGCGGTTGTCATCATGGTCGTTGGATTTTCGTGGGGCGGCTGGATGACGAGTGGAACGGCCAACAAGATGGCACGCACACTGGCAGAGGATGAAGTGATCACCGCACTGACTCCAGTCTGCATTGAAATGTCACGCGCAGACCCGGACCGCATTGCGAAACTCGCCACCATCAACAGCGCCGCGAGCTACAAGCAGCGTGACGCGGTGATCGCCGCCGGCTGGGCGACGGTCCCCGGCACCGAAATCGCCAATCGAGATCTGGCGCAGGCCTGCATGGCCGCGCTCAAACTCGAGGCATCGTGACACAGCGGGCCGGGCGGCGTCCGGGGAACCCGACCGATTTACACTGAAGGGTCGCGGTTCTTCGGCGCCACACTCGGTAAGGGCGACGCACCATCTTCGCCGCCTTCGCGGGCACAAATGACCTGCCAATCCCTTTGCGCCAATATCCGCACGAAAAGGATCGCACGATGTCTGTCAGAAGCCTCACGGTCACCAGAACTGCTGCGCCCTCGGCATCCGAAACGCCGCCCGTCAGGAAGACGCCTTGCTGCGTTGACGAGTACCCTGCCGGGGTAACGCGCAATATTGGGACACCGTCATACCAGGAGACAGATCATGGAACGAAACATCGAAAAGAGCATAGCTGTTTTTTTCCGTCCATTCAGGCTTTCCGGTTTTGATGAGGTCCTTCCTGCGGGAGAATATGACATCGAAACCGAACTGAACTCGCCGCCCGACCATCTCGATCCGGAAGGCTGGAAGGCTTCGGTCTTGGTGCATCTGAATCCACGGATGTCCCATCCCGGTTTGACGCGGAGCCTGGCCGTGTCTCTGGCCGATCTGGAGAGGGCCCGCGCCAAGGACAAGCTTTCCGGTAAAGAGCTGACGCAATTCTTTGTCGAAGAGATGCTGGCCGATCCGATGGTGCGCCTTGTGATGAAAGCCGACGGTGTCTCCGAAAGTCAGCTTCGCAACCTCTATGGTTGTGCGCGCGCACCGGACCCCGACCGCGACAAGCAGAACCGAAATCTCGCTCCCGGAGCTCTGACCGATCGCCCTTCGATCCGCTCATCGATCGAGGCCGCCGAGAACGAAGGAATGCCATCCAAGGCGGATTGCACGTCCCAGCTCGGGTTCCTGCGCCCCGGCGGAATGTCGGTGGCCGCGGGGACAAAACTATGACCGACGATCCGGTGTATCTTGACGCGAGACGCAGTACCGAAAGCAGGATGGCAACCGATATCCGGCGACATTCACTCAAAGATTTCGAGGCAGATCAGCACGCGCTCCGCCAACGGCAGGAAGAACTGGAAGCGCAACTTCTTGCCGAGCCTGCCGCCAACTGGCACGAGGCGGCCGTGAAAGCGCAATATCTGATACGTCGTTATTCCGAGACTTCCGAGGCTCAGGACGCAAGACGCCAGAAACTCATCCAGCGCGCACTCGGTGATCTCGCGCGCCTGATCGAGGCAGAAGCTGAAAACCCATGACCCCATTCACCAAACAGGACACGATTCAGGCGCGGGCACGCAATGATGTGCCGCAAGAGCGTCGTTGCCTTCGCTGCGGCACCGCCTTCTGGAGCGAGGGGTTCGGGCAGCGGATCTGTCCGCGCTGCAAGGGATCAAACGCGTGGCGGAACGCCGCTCCCGCACGCTCTGGTTCGTCTCGCCGCCGCTGACGTATTTCAGGCACCTGAACCGTTTTCCGGCGTGCCGACAAGGTGCATAAATGATGTCTCTCGAAGCGGTCCACACGACATGCCTCTACAACAGACCGTCCTATATCCTGCTCCAACGTCCGGAACGCGAAGGCTGCCGTGCGGCATCCAAAGAACTGCAAAAGCCCGCAAGGGATCATCCACACCTACCGCACCGTCTCCTTTCTGGGGAGGACGAAGCCGCTCGCGTGGCATTGGCGCGTGTGGCTGCACGCGCTCTTGCCGCAGCGCATGCGATCGTCGTCGTGAGCCTGGCGTTGCCCTTGAGAGCGTCCCGCATCACAGGGCCATTTCCGCGACCGGTGCTCCAAGGATCTCCTCGTTGACCTCGACGCCAAGGCCCGGGCCGCAATCGTCGGGCAGACGCACCTCGCCGTTTGTCACTGGCAGCGGGCTCCTCACCATCGGCAGATCGACGCTCACGAAGTCGTAAAGGCCGAAGTTGAGATTCCGCGGCAGCGTATGCCCCATATGGGTGACGCAGGCGAGGAGGATTGCGGTGCCGTAGTAGTCCTCGATCCGGACCGGCACGCCCGTCACCTTCGCCAGCCCCATCACCTGGCGTGTCGCCTCGATCCCGCCGACGCAGGAGGTCTTGAGCGAGGCTACGTCGAGCACCTGTTC
>NZ_JAOVQO010000034.1:0-16472 GCF_025673475.1 Albidovulum salinarum
GCGATGCGCCACGAACATGTCAAATTCCTCGAACGAGCCCTCGTCGAGCAGGAGCTCGATGCGCTCGCGCGCCGTGAGCTTGCCGCGCGCGTGCTGCGCGTCGATCCGGCGCTGGCCGCCGCCGAGATTGGCCTCGTTCCGCCGCGCTTCGAGATCGACGAGAATGTCCTTCATGGTGCCCCCCAAAGATGCCCAAGCCGCGTTGCGCCCCGGGAAAAAAGAACGGCGATCACTGCCTTGACCAGATCGCCCGCCACAAAGGGATAGAGCCCCCATTCGAGTACCGGCTTGTCCCAGCCGACGACGGCACCGAGCCGGAGAAGACCCGTTGGATATACCAGCGCCGCGCCGATCAGTGCGACGGCGATGCAGCCAGAATTGGCCCGTGTAAGCCCAAGGTCGCGCGCCAGGCCGCAGAAGGCCGCCGCGAGGACGAATCCGGCGAGGTAGCCACCCGTCGGCCCGAACAGGATTGCAATGCCTCCGGTGCCACCGGCGAAGACCGGCATGCCCAAGGCACCGGCCGCAAGGTAGATGCCCATCGCCCCCAAGGCGCGCCGGAAACCGACGATCAGGCTCGCGCTCAAGACCGCGAGAGTCTGCAAAGTCATCGGAACAGGATAGAACGGCACTTCGATCTGCGCCGCCACCGCAATCGTCGCCGCGACCAGAACCGCGACCGATATATCTCCCAGGCTTATCTTTGTACTGGCACGACCACGCTCACGCTGGTAAATCCGCATTGCAGCCCCCCCGGCGCCTGCTCGCTCGACTCTCTCTTCTGCCTGCTGCCTCCGCGCTGTTGACCAGACGTAACAACCGCGGAAGGGTGCGGATAGGAGCAGTCAGGTTACCCTGCAAATCTTCGCATCCGTCACGTTCGCAATTGCAAACAGGTGATTAAACCGATGCACGACAGGAAAATCTTCGCCGGAGCCAAGCTGCGCAACATCCGACAGGCGAAGGAGCTCACCCAGCGCGAATTCGCTCAGCTTCTTGATATTTCAGCGAGTTATCTCAACCAACTCGAGAACAACCAGCGCCCGATATCGGCCGCGGTCATCCTCGCCCTGATGAACAAGTTCGGGATCGAGATTGCATCCCTGGCAACGGATGACGATGAGCGGTTTGCAGCCGATCTTCACGAGGCGCTTGCCGATCCATTGTTCGCGAAGGCGGCGCCGTCGCGTCAGGAAATCAACTCTGCGATCACGAACTCGCCCGAGTTCACAAAGGCGTTTCTTGCGTTGCATCGCAGCTATCAGTCCTTGAAGGAACGAATCGCCCAGTATGATTCCGAACTGTTGAGCGACGCGACCGGAGTGGAGCCACAGCCCTACGAGGAGGTGCGAGATTACTTCCACTACCACGACAACTATTTCGACGAGCTCGACCGCGCGGGCGAGCGGCGTGCCGAGGAAGCGGCCATCGACGGCACGACCAACAAGGAAGCCGCGCTGGAACGGCTTGCCACCCGGCACGGCATATCCGTAACGTTCGAGCGCCGCGGCATGGCGCTCGACGAGATCAGCGACCTCGACATGAAGCGGCGGCTTCTGCGCATCAATGCGGGAATGCCCGGCGAGAGCCAGAGCTTTCACTTGTGGCACCGGATCGCCGAGATCGAGGACCGCGAGATCATCGACGGAATTCTCGGCGAGTCGAAACTGCACAGCCGCGAAGCCAGGGAAGTTGCGCGCATCGCACTCGGCAATTTCGCGGCGGGTGCCACCGTCATGCCTTATCGTCGATTCCTTGCAGCCGCGCGGGATAGACGCCACGATATCGAGATCCTCGCCGCCGACTTCGGTGCCAGCCTCGAACAGGTCGCACATCGGCTGAGCACACTTCAGCGCCCCGGCGCGCCCGGCGTGCCCTTCTACTTCGTACGTGTCGACCGGGCGGGAACGATCACGAAACGCCATAGTGCAACCCGCCTTCAGTTCCCGCGGTTCAGCGGCGCATGCCCGCTCTGGAACGTACACCAGGCCTTCGAGACGCCGGGCGAGATCGTACGTCAACTTGCAGAGACGCCTGACGGTGAACGCTACATCAGCGTCGCGCGTACGATCACCAAGAGGAGCCGCGGGTATCGGGCACCGATCCGCCGCTACGCCATCGCCCTCGGCAGCCCCGTCGCCTATGCACGCTCGATCATCTATGCCGATGACCTCGCAGTCGATCAGAGTGACGCCTACGACCTCATCGGCCTGTCCTGCCGGCTATGCGAGCGAGAAAACTGTCCGCAGCGCTCCGTACCCCCCACTGATCGGAAAATCCTCGTCGACTCTCGCTTGCGCAAGGTCGTGCCTTTCAAGATCGGCTGACCAGTTATCCGGCAATCGAACGATACCTTGCGTAGAACGAGAGACTGATGATTGCGAATCCCGGAGACAAAACGCTCAGCGGAAACGGTCTGATGTCCTGACCGTCGCGGAGTAAGATTCCGCATCTTTCGCCTGAGGCAACGAGCTGTAGGCGGGGAGATGTATGCTGCGGACCTTTACGGTCGGGCGGGCCGGGCCTGCCATGTCGGCGGGATGAGCAAGAGCGAAGCCGCGCGGATGATTGGCATCGCCCGCAAGACGGTTGCAATGATCCTGAAGCACTCGGTGCCGCCGGGGTATCGTCGGTCGAGGCCACCTGTCCGGCCGAAGCTCGATCCCTTCATTCCGATCATCGACCAGATCCTGGAGGACGATAAACGCCAGTTGGCGAAGCAGCGGCACACGGCGACGCGGATCTTTGAGCGGCTGCGCGACTAGCACGGGCTGGCGCCTCAAGAACCGCGCCTGAGCCGCTGACTCTGCCCCCGAATGACCTCGGAAGCATGATGGACCCTCGCATCAGGGGGGGCCGTTTGGGCGTCGATCACCCCAACACAGGGGTCCTTATTCCACGCCGTTCAACACCTCAAAGAATTGGCCTGACGGCCAATGCGCATTGGAACGTGCCTGCCTGATGGGGGCCGCACGCTCCAAGGCGCACGCCCACAACTGGCCGACTTTTGCTCCGCCACTGTGGCAGGATTTTACGCCGCCGTTGACAGACATGACGGTTTCTTGGGTCCGTCCGCCCATGTTTCCGCAGCCCAGATGCAGGCGCTCGGTGTTGTAGTGGACGATCCAGGCGTCAATTTCGGCCTGGAGTGTTTCGACGATCTCGAATCTGGTATGTCGGCCCGGCAAAGACTGCGCAAATACCAAATACTGCGTCAGAATCCGTCGAATTGCGCCATATCTTCGCCAGAGCTTTTATTGCGCTCCGATCAACATTCACACCTCAGGTGTCTACGTGCCTCGGGAAGAATAGCTGCGCGGCGGCTATGAGGTAAGCGGCTATGCAGAGCAGCACGACCGGGTTCGTGATGTAGGCCAGGGCATAGAGCAGCGCGGCGAAGAAACCGTAGATCGACCCCAGGGCCAGGGCTATCCAGCCCATATACACCATGAACTCGGTCACGCCGCGGAGATTGCGTATGTAGCCCAGAGTGCACACGACCAGGCCAAGGAAGGCGAGCATGAGGAGGACGGACGACCACTGCGACAGGTGCGGATCATCCCTATAGGAGGATTTGCCGACAACAGCGCCCGTATCCATGAACCAGGTCACGCCGAAGCCTATGACCCAGACCGGGGTCAGCAGCAGCATGTTTTTTTTCAGGGCTTTCATCTCTCAGCCTCTTCGCTATTCGTATTCCTGGAACAAGGCCTAGTTGCACAAATCTGGTGAGGGCCTAAGTTCCCGTTACCGGAATGAGCGAGGGCGCCACGACCATGCAGCCATGCCCCAGTTCCGTGAGTTTGCGGTGGAGGCCGTAACCGCAGGGTTCAGCCTCGTAACAGAAATGCAGGCGGCATCCATCGCCCGCCAGCTTCTCGGCCAGCTTCCGGATGTGGTCGGAACGGTGCGGGAGCGTGCCCCAATGGCGGACCTCTCCGCTGCGCGCACCCCCGCGGGCAATGGCGACGGACACTGTCGCCTTGTGGACATCCAGCCCGATGAACATGGTATCCTGCATCCGGTCTCTCCCCCATTCCTGAGGCCAGGCGCCAGCCATTCTGGCGCAACCCTCGATCGGAGAATGCCGCAGGAGAGGCCACACATCCGGTCAGCTCACCCCGCGATCATGGGGTCTAGGGTCCGAGGGCTCTGCAGACTAGGTCGAACGCGTAGCGGTTCCACCATCTCGACGTAGTGAGCCACAATCCCGTGGGGCAAGGTTTCGTTGCAAGGTTTCGCTGCAAAGTTTCGACACAAGCTATGGAAATGTCCGTGGTCTTCTGCCTGCGCAGAAGGAATCCAGCGGGTTTCCGCCATTCGGAACTGGTAAAATGCTTGCAGCGAAAATGTAGCTTCGCCAGACTGAACTTTGTTTGGGGGGGGCGGTCGGCCGCATTGGGGGGAACGCAACCAGCCTTTCGGGCATATCCAGGGAACAGCCGCGGCATGTGTCCAGCTCCAGTTAGTAAAAACCTTCCCCGCGGCTTCATCATCCCGATCGGAGGCGGCGAGGATCGCGTGAAGGAATTGCACATCCACCGCCGCTTCGTTGACCTTTCGGGCGGCAAGGATGCCAATATCGTTGTCATCCCGACGGCATCGGAACTCGAGACGACGGGAGCGGATTACAACCGGATTTTCTGTGATCTCGGCGCCGCCGAGGTTGACTTCCTGCCGATCAGCCGACGCGCTGATTGCGACAATCCCCGCTACCTCGATATGCTCGATCGGGCCACCGGGATCTTTCTGACTGGCGGCAATCAGCTGCGCCTGTCGACCATCCTTGGCGGCACCGGCATCGCCCAGAAGATCCGACGCCGTAACGCGGCAGGCGTCGTCGTCGCAGGCACGTCGGCCGGCGCTTCGATCATGTCAGAACATATGATAGCGGGGGGCGCCAGCAATGCGGCCCCCACCGAAGGCGCAGTGAACCTCGCGCCGGGGCTCGGGCTGACGAATGCGGTGATCATCGACCAGCACTTCACCGAGCGGAACCGGCTCGGCCGACTGCTGGCCGCTTCATCCTACAATCCGTTCCTGATCGGCCTCGGCATCGACGAGGATACAGCTGCCTTCATCGGACCCGATGGCGTCCTGGAAGTAGTCGGCTCAGGTACGGTCACCGTTGTCGATGCTTCGAGCCTTTCTCATTCATCGATGTGGGACGCCTCGCGCGGTCAGGCGCTGACGCTGCTCGACCTGAAGGTACATGTGATGGGGGAAGGCTGCCGCTACGACCTGGTGGGACGGCACGCCTATCCACCGGATGAACACGCAGCGTTCTGCGCGCTGCCAAACCAGAAGGTCACGACCAGCTGACCGCGCGATAAAGGGGAGGAGATCCGCAATGAAAATCGTTTCGACGAACGTGTTTGTCGGCCCGAACGTGTGGGCGGGATTTCCCGTCATTCGCTACGTCGTCGACCTTGGTATCCTGGAGGACTGGCCTTCGGCAAGGATCGGCGAGGACTGGATCAATGCGCTCGTCGCGGCGTTGCCGGGATTGCAAGAGCATGGCTGCTCCTACCGCGAACCGGGTGGCTTCATCCGACGCTTGCGCGAAGGCGAAGGCACCTGGCTCGGCCATATCGCCGAACATGTCGCGCTGGAGATACAGGGCGTCGCGGGATCCGAGGTCACGTTCGGCCGCACCCGCTCGACCGGCGTGCCGGGGCAGTACAATCTCGTCTACCAATACCACCAGCGCGATGTCGGGCTGGAAGCCGGACAGTTGGCGATCCGGCTTCTGATGCATCTCCTGCCCGATGAACTGAAGGCGCAGGTCGAGTATGAATTCGACCCCGAATTCAACTTCCCGGACGAATTGAAAAGCTTCGTCCTGATGGCGCAGCGCAAGGAGTTCGGGCCTTCGACCGGATCGCTGGTCAAGGCAGCCGAGGATCGCGACATTCCGTGGATCCGGCTCAACGACAACTCGCTCGTGCAGTTCGGGCATGGCAAGTTCCAGCAGCGCATTCAGGCGACGATCACGAGCGAGACCAAGCACATCGCGGTGGAAATATCCTGCGACAAGGAAGACACCCACAACATGCTGAGCGACCTCGGCCTGCCGGTACCGCAGCAGCGTCTGGTCTATTCGCCGACGCAGGCCGTCCGGGCGGCAAACCGCATCGGATTTCCGGTCGTGGTCAAACCGCTCGACGGCAATCACGGGCGCGGTGTCTCGATCAACCTGACCGAGGAGGCACAGGTGGAAACCGCCTTTCACGAGGCCAAGGCGCATTCGAAAAGCCGCGGTATCCTCGTCGAAAGTTTCGTCAGCGGAATGGATCACCGGATGCTTGTCGTGAACGGCGAACTGGTCGCGGTGGCCAAGCGCGTGCCCGGCCATGTGATTGGCGACGGCAAACACACGATCGCCGAACTGATCGAGATCGTGAATTCCGATCCGCGCCGGGGCATCGGGCACGAAAAGGTGCTGACCAATCTGGAGTTGGACAATCAGGCGGAGCGGTTGATGGCGGATGCCGGCCACACGGCCGAAACCGTCCTGCCGGAAGGCGAGACCTTTTACCTGCGCTCGACCGCGAACCTTTCCACAGGGGGCACGGCCATCGACATGACCGATGTCTGCCATCCGGACAACAAGGACATGGCAGAGCGGACGATCAAGTCGGTGGGGCTCGACGTCGGTGGCGTCGATTTTCTCACGCAAGACATCACCAAGAGTTACAAGGATATCGGCGGCGCGATTGTCGAGGTGAACGCGGCGCCCGGATTCCGGATGCATGTCGCGCCGTCCGAGGGCAAGGCGCGCGACGTGGCCGGCAAGGTCATCGACATGCTCTTCCCGAAAGGCAGGCGAACGCGGATTCCGATCGGCGCCATCACTGGTACGAACGGCAAGACGACCACCTCGCGCATGCTTGCCCATATCATGAAATCCTCTGGCAAGATCGTCGGCATGACCTCGACCGATGGCGTCTATGTCGACGGCAAGCTCACCGTGAAGGGCGACATGACCGGCCCCGCCTCGGCGCAAATGGTCTTGCGTGACCCCTCGGTCGATTTTGCGGTGATGGAAACCGCTCGCGGTGGCCTCGTGCGCTCCGGCCTCGGCTATCAGCGTTGCGACGTCTCGGCCTGTCTGAACGTCGCCGCCGACCATCTCGGGATGGGCGGGATCGACACGCTCGAACAGCTTGCCGTGGTGAAGCGCGTCGTCGTTGAAACCGCGACCGATACGGTCGTCCTGAACGCCGACGATCTTCTTTGCCTGCGCATGGCCGATTTCTGCAAGGCCACGCATATCTGCTACGTGACGACGAACTCCGACCATCCGCTGGTGAAGGAGCACATCCAGGCCGGGGGCCGTGCCGTGGTGCTTGAAAAAGCCATGAACGGCGACATGATCACGATCTACGCCAACGGTCTTCACATGCCGGTTCTCTGGTCGCATCTCATCCCGGCCACGCTGGAGGGCAAGGCGCTCTACAACGTGCAGAACGCCATGTTCGCTTGCGCCATGGCCTATGCGTTCGGGCTTGATCTCGACAATATCCGCCACGGGCTCAGGACCTTCGATACCTCTTTCTTCCAGGTGCCGGGTCGGACGAACGTCTTCGACGAACACCCGTTCAAGGTCATCCTCGACTATGGTCACAATCCCGCCGCCATCGCCGCCATGGCGGGCCTCGCGGACCGGCTCGACGTCAAGGGGCGCAGGCTTGTCGTCTCGGCCATGCCGGGTGATCGCCGCGACGAGGATATCGTGGCGGCGGCACAGGCGCTTGCCGGGCATTTCGACCACTACTTCCTGAAACCGGACGATGACCGCCGGGGACGCGGGCCGATGGAAGTGCCCGAGATGATCCGCGACGAGCTTTTAAAGGGGGGTGTCGAAGGCAATCGCATCACGCTCGTCGAAAGCGAAACAAAAGCCGTCGACTTGGCCTTGCAGGCGGCGCAGCCGGGCGATCTCCTCGTCGTCTTCGCCGACGAACTGGCGCGTTCGTGGAAGCAGATCATCTACTTCAAGAAGGCAGAGCGCGAGGCCATCGTCACCGCCAAGCCGATCCGCGTCGAGCGCCCCGCCCCCGAATTCGAGGAACTGATGTCCGGGGCGGATCAACTGATCCGCGACGAACGCGGCGTGCGCCTCGCGCGGGTCGAGACCGAGGAGTCGGACTGAACGGGGCGCCATGTGACACATTCCGATGCTTTGCAGGACCTCTTGGAGATCCCGGTGCCCGATCATCCAGCGCTGGTTCTGGATGGCTGCCGCAGGCTGCTTGGACCGAACCTTTACGGGCCGGAACCGGGCGCTGTTGGCGATGGTCTGGTCTCCGGGTTCGATCCGCATGCAATGCTGCAAGCCTGGGTCCATCACGCTCGTGGCCTACTCGACGGGCTTGGCTGGACTTCCACGCAAATCCGCACGCGGCCCTTTGATGGCGGTGCGAGCCTCTTCTTTCCCGCCGCGGTGGACCAGCTCTTTACCGCCGCCTTTATCGTTGAGGCGGCGTGGTACTACACGGCGACCGGCCTGTTGCAGATCGATCAGATCCCAATCGACCGCATGATCGCGGATCTGCGCCGCGTCAGCAAAGCCGAGGAGAACCCCGCACTGGTTGCCCTCGTCGCGGAAGCCGCACGACGCGAGATCGACCGGCTGCTTGACGACGACGCCCTGACGCTCGGGCATGGCGCGGGATCAGCGACTTGGAAAAGTGGCGATCTTCCGGGATCCCCCGACTGGTCGCATCTTCATGACATTCCAATTGCGCTTGTCACCGGAACGAATGGCAAGACGACGACGACGCGACTCATTACGGCGATGGGCAAGGCGGCCGGGTTGGTGTCCGGCCTGTCCTCCACCGAATTCGTGAAGGTCGGCGACGATATCCTGGACAAGGGTGATTATTCCGGCCCCGCGGGTGCAAGACTTCTGTTGCGCGACACGCGACTGGAGCTTGGCGTGCTCGAGGTCGCGCGGGGCGGCATCCTGCGGCGCGGGGTGCCGGTGACGCGGGCCCGGGCGGCTGTCGTGACGAATATCGCGGCCGATCACCTCGGGCAGTACGGCATCAACACGGTGTCCGAACTCGCCCATGTCAAACTGGCCGTACACCGGGCACTCGCGCCGCACGGCGTTCTGATCCTGAATGCGGACGATCCCCACGTTGTTGAGGCCGCCCAAAAGGCTGTCGCGCCAAAAGCGTGGTTCTCACTCAGCACCGATAATGCCGAGGTCCGGACCGCCCGTTCGCGCCGCGCCCCCTGCGCCTGGCTCGAAAACGGCCTGATCATGCTGTCAGACGGTCATACAGAAACGGCGTTGATTGCCGTCGAGGACGTGCCCCTGACCCTGGGCGGCGCGGCGCGCTACAACATCGAGAACGTGCTTGCCGCGGCGCTTGCTGCGCGCGCCCTCGACATTCCCGACGGAGCGATTTCCGCGACCTTGTCGCGGTTCAGAAGCGATCCCACAGACAACCCCGGCCGGGCCAACGAATTTGCGGTGCGTGGTGCGCGGATCTTCGTCGACTTCGCGCACAATCCTCACTCGATTGCGGCCGTGGCGTCGGCGATGGCCGTGCTGCCAGCGCGGCGGAGATTCGTTCTTCTGTCTCACGCGGGCGACCGGTCCGACGCGGATATCCGCGCCCTGACGGCGGGTGCCCTGGCTTTCGATCCGGACTACGTCGTGGCCGCGGAGAACCCGAAATATCTGCGGGGCCGACGGCCGGGGGAGGTTTCGGGGATCATTCGCCAGGCAAGCCTCGACCTCGGCCTTCCGGAAGATCGGATCCTGATGGCTGACAGCCCTTCGGATGGTGCCCGTCAAATCTTGCAGCGCGTGAAGGTCGACGATCTCGCATTGCTTCTCGTACATGATGAAAGACCAGAAATCATCGAGATGCTACGACGCGACGCCTTACGGTAGCCGGTCGTTCGATAGAAAAGTCAGACGGATGGTGTCAGACGAATTCGAACCACTCTCAGCTTGGACAGTGACGGCGTTCCTTACACCGCGTAGAGACCGCGCCGCTCGGCAAGAGCGGCGGCGCGGTCGGCCTTGAAGAGGGGCGGCTGGAGAGGCCGAGCTCGGAGTTGAAGCGGTTGGTTACGGGGGCCTGTCAATCGGCACGCAATCCTGCCCCGGATTGGAGTACGCCCCTGCGGGTGGACCAGTCGGATCGGTTGAATTGACTCCCCTTGGTCTTGCCCCTGTCTTTGATCCGGGCTTCATGCGACCTTCCGGGCTGGTTTCAGCCGGGCCGCAAGGGCGCTCGGCGTCAAGTTTCCGAGTGCCGAATGCGGCCGCTGGTCGTTGTAGTCGATCCTCCAGTCATTGATCCGCCGGCGGGCATCATCCATCGACAGGAACCATGACGCGTTCAGGCATTCCTGACGCAGGCGGCTGTTGAACGCCTCGATGAAGGCATTGTCCGTGGGCTTTCCGGGGCGGGAGAAGTCGAGCTCGACCTAGTTCAGGTAGGCCCGCTGGTCGAGCAGCCGCCCGGCGAACTCGGGGCCGTTGTCCACGCGTATGCTCCGCGGCTTGCCTCTGGTCCTGACGATTCGGTCGAGCTCCTCGATGACCTGGTAGGCACGGAAGTTTGTCCTCGCACAGGTCGCGAGAGCCTCTCTCGTGTGGCAGTCGACGATGGTCAGGATCCGGAACCGCCGACCGTCGAAGAGCTTGTCCGACTGAAGTCCATGGCCCAGACATCGTTCATGGCATCGGCCTCGGAGCGCGCCGACCGATAGCGGCAGGCGCGCCGCCGCCTGAGGCTCCGGGTTCGGATCGACGGGCCTTCCTCGCCATAGAGCCGGCAGGTCCGCTTATGGATCACGTTCCACCCCTCCCGTTACAGCAGGACATGCAGGCGCCTGTAGCCGTAGCGGACCCGGCTTTCGGCCAGCTCCTTAAGCCGCATCCGCAGTTCCACCGCCGGATCGCGCCGTGACCGGTATCTGTGGGAAGACCGTCCGAAGCCCATGGCCCGGCACGCCCGACGTTCCGACAGCGCGAAGACCTCCGGGTAATGACGGACGATTTCGCGGTGACAGACAGGCTTCACCACTTTTCTCAGGGCATCCTGCAGCATGTCCGCCGTCAGATAAAGTGGGCGTCCTGACGTGATGGGCCTTTGGAGGATCTGGCTCATCGGTTTCGATCCTATGCGGCGTGCTGTTGATTGAGCAAGCGGCGCCGCTTCATGGTCAGCTCCTTGATCTTCCTCCTCTCGCTGAGAACGTCGTTGGCGCGGTCGAAGTAGACGTCGGCCGGGGTGAGGTTGCCGAGGCTCTCGTGGTAACGGCGATGGTTGTAATGCTCGACGAAGGCGTCGATGGCCTGTTCGAGCGCGCCCGGCAGGTAGTCGTTCTCGAGCAGGATGCGGTTCTTCAGCGTCTGGTGCCACCGCTCGATCTTGCCCTGGGTCTGGGGGTGGTTCGGCGCACCACGGACATGCTTCATGCCCTGACCGCGACGAGTATCGCCGAATGCGACCCCGCCCATGCCGGCATCACCCGCGACGTCCTCGGACACGCCACCCTGGACATGGCTTACCGGCACTACAACCGGGCGCAGCCACTGCACGCGCTCAACAGGTATCAGCAGGTCGCGGACCGGTTACGGGAACGCGCAAGCGAGAGGGAGCGCAGGGCGAGGGTGCGGTAGCGGCGGCGCGTTCACTGAGCGATCGCGGGCGACGCGGAGCCTGACGGGTCGGCTTCTACGTGGCTTCTAGGCGACAGCAGGCAATTGCTGCGGTGCGAGATTTTTCTGCGAGACGCTGTGCACCAGATAGGCGCACACGGCCCTTAGCGGACCTTCGACTTGCGAGTAGTGGAGGCCGAAAGCAACTCGAAGTCCACGTGTATCGCCTCCCCGAGCGCCCTTCGGAAATTCAGTTCGATACGATATCTGCAATCTGTAGAAAGGCAAATGGCGGGATCCGATTGAGGTCTCTCGCTACATCCATGTTGACCACATATGCGAAATCGGACGCCCGCAGGATAGGCAGGTCGCCCGGCACGGCTCCATCACGCAAGATGGCAAGAGCCTGATCAGCAGCCAGTTTCCCGACATCGTAGTATCGGGCAGCAATAGACAGAAGAGCACGATTTTCCCGAACGAGGCTCTCATAGGGACTGACAATCGCGATGCCATTCTCAACGGCGGACGAGGTGTAAAGATCACCGTTGAAGCGAAGGAACGAGCTCGATCCGAGATACATCCAGCGCACGCCGAGTTCCCGAAACTCGGCCATACGGTCCGGAATCAGCGCTGGGTCCGGCACGCCTGGATTGCCTGGATCAAGTTCCAGAGCAACAAACTCGATTCCAAGGTCGGGCAGCAGGGTCTCCAGCTCTTCTTTCTTGATCACGGAGTTGCGCTCATTGGCATGGTAAAGAAGTCCGAGTTTTTTGAAGCTGGGATCGTATTGCCGGATGATCTCGATATTCACGGCTTCCGGGACGCGATTGAACGTGCCGGCCACGTTTTCCCGGCCGCTGCGCTCAAAGCTTTCGGCGATGCGCGTGCCGAATGGATCAGCAACCACCGTGAAGACCACTGGAATATCGTCAAGAAACCGAGG
The DNA here is from genome assembly GCF_025673475.1 of Albidovulum salinarum. Classification (NCBI taxonomy): domain Bacteria; kingdom Pseudomonadati; phylum Pseudomonadota; class Alphaproteobacteria; order Rhodobacterales; family Paracoccaceae; genus Albidovulum; species Albidovulum salinarum. Next base: position 12,576 of record NZ_JAOVQO010000034.1, read on the forward strand.
GTCCCCGACCTCGTCGAGCGTGCCGATAATCCCGAGAGTCACACTTGTCCCGAACGTGACAACCAGATCGACATGATCATTTCGCGCGGTTTCCACCACGCCCCGCAAAAGGCTCTTGTCCTGAGCAATATCAACACTTCGAACCTGTGCATCGAAACCGCTTTCAGCAATAGCATCCTTCAAACCCTCGCAAAGGTGCTCGCACCCCTCGTACCAGACACCAAGGATCGTCTTGGTTTCGGCAGCCGCCTCGAACGTGGACGAAAAGATCAGCGTAACAACGGCAACACATGCACTTACGAGCTTCATGGAATCGCTCCTATCGACAATCAAGATAGCTGACCGTCCAGCTTACCTTCTTGTCAACAAATGCCTGAAATTCAGGGCGCCAAAGACGACGCCACCTGTCATCGTCCATAGGGCGACCGCGAGAATCGCAGCGGTATATCCTGCCACGCCGGCAAGCCCGGCGATAAGGACTAGGCCGACGATGCTTCCAAGCCTTTCGCCGGTGCGCAGAACGCCCAGAACTGCGGTCGGTCCGATCTCGGCGAGGTCGGTCTCGGCCACCAGCAACGCGATGGAAACCTGCGCACCCCGTATCATGGCGCTACCGGCACCCGTGGCGACCATCGCCAGAGCCATCGAAAGCTGTGACGGGTGGAGGGCTGCCGGCAGCAGCGCGACTCCGCAAACACCAGCGGCGCCGACACAAAGGAGAGCGTGAGAGCCCTTCAGGTGCTGCGATAGCCGACCCGCCAGCGGGCCTACTGCCATCAAAGTCAGGAAGAACAGCATCAGGATCCGACCTATCTCGGCGGCGGATGCCCCCTGCGCATCGAGCGTGAGCGCAACGAGATAGGAGATGAAAGCTTGCAGAACGACAGCAGAAGGAATGACGATTCCCAGTATCAAGACGATTAGGCGCGGGTGCCTGAGCGCTGTCCACTTCGTCCGGACCGTTCGAATTGCGTGCGGATCATGGCGTTTGCCGACGTCCGGTGCGATCAGCCATGTGCTGAGCAGGGCGGAGGCCGCTATCAGACCGGCGCTGACCAGAAATACGTTGGCCGGGCCGAGGCGGTCGGCGAGGACGCCACCCAGAGCGACGCCGGTGAACACGCCGCCGAAGAGAACCAGCGTGAAGACACCCAGCAAGCTATCGCGGTTCGATTTCGACGCGACACTCAAAACATAGTCCTGCGCCGCGAGAGTCACAATCGCGTAGCCGAAACCGGTAACGGTGCGCCAGAAGATGATCTCTTGCGCGGTTGCGGCCGCGAAAAGCCCCAGATGGGCTATTGCCGTCGGGATGGATGCCGCAACAAACAGCCGTCTGACGCCGAACCGTTCCACGAGCACCCGCGCATAGGGCGACATCATAACGATTGCCAGCAGATAGCCGGCGAGCGGCAGCGCGATCAACACGGCCTGGTCTAGCCAGGGCCACAGGTTTTCCGCTGCGCGCGTGTAAATCGGGAGAAAGGCCAATGGAAGTTCATCCGCTGCAGCAAAGAGGACAAGTGCCAGCCGAATGTCCCCAAACGACGAGGATTCGAGCAGGCGCGGCGCACCAGAGGTCAATCCGAACCGGTCGCCAATACGCCGTAGGGCGGCCTGCCGTTGTCCACCGGCCACTTCGACCGCCTCGTTAAAGGAAGCGTGAAGGACGATGGCGCGTTCTGACAATGTCCTCAAAATGATCCCGATAGTGCCTTGGCCCTTCGCGATCACTCTGCGCGAGAAATTCCCGGCTGCTTGCATCGCACTCAGCCTTTGCACTTGTTCGAGGCCCTCGGCGAGGGCACGTCCTGCGAGCAGAAGCATGACTTCGCTGGCCAGCAGCATGGTAACCAGCAGGATCACGACTGCATCAAGGAACACGCTGTGAAACCGTTTGGTGATCAGCCGCGGATCGATGTCGATGACCACATACGCGACCTCTTCTCCATCGTGGACGATTGGATGGCTGCGAACATCCCGTCGTTCCCGCGGCGGCGCGAGATACGGGTCGATGCGGTTCCCGGCTTCGATCACAATCCGTCCCGTGGCGACGGCGATGTAGGCGACCTCAGGCAACCTCTTGAGCATGTCACCGAAGAATTGGTCAGCGCCTACGATCTCGTTCAGCGCTATGCCGCTGTCGAGCGCGCGCTGGACGTTCTCGCTGACGACGTTGCCGATCAGGTCTGTGCGCGCAGCCAGCTCCGGCTCGATGGATCGTGTCACGGCTCGGGTTGCGACGGTGCCTAGCATGATGGCGGAGATGACGACAAGCAACACCGTGATCGGAAGAAGGCGCGCCATGATCACGGCCTTGAGCCTGCCCGCGTTCAGGTTCCCCTCATCCCCATCGTTGTTAGCCGACCTGTCCTCGGACTGCAAATGAGCACCATCGGGTTGCGCAATGGCCAACTGCAATTTTCGAAACGCGGCGTCCGCGTCCTGCAGGTTTTGTCCCAGTCGGAGCAGTTCATGATTGAGACTGCCCGCCTTCGCCACCGCTAACCCGGCATCATAGGATTGCCCGGCGCGGGTGGCTTCGAAGATGGTTCGCAAGTCGGCCAGTCTGCGCCTAGGACGGTCGAGAACGAGGTAGATCAGAACGAAAGCCAAGGCCGATGTCGCCAAAAGTATGACAAGGGCGCTGCGCAGCGTGGTCCGCGCGATGTTTCGGGAGGCAGCATCCAACTTGTCATGCGGATACTCCACGACGACCGCACCCGAAGGCGGGGCGCCCTCTGCCGGGCGGATCGAGAAACCGCTATAAATCAAATCGCTGGTTTCGTGCCCCCAGACATCTTGATCGGCAAGCCGCATTGCCGTGAGCACATTGTCGTCAATTGTTCCTGGTTTCGATCCGGTCGTGTGCGCCACGATGCCCGTAGGATTGATCGCGTGAACAGCGACAATGCTTGGATCAATGGCGATGCCGCGCGCCAGGATGGCATCGCCATCGCGGAGCATCGAGATTGGCAGGCCCAGGTCAAGGATCGGACGAAACGTCTCTGCTGTCGTTTGCGCTATCACGGCGACCCGTTGCCGGAGAAGCTCGGAATAGATGGCATCGTGCTGAAGGATCAGGAGAAGCGACAGCAAGGCTTGCGTGATTGCAATGACTAAGGTCGTGACAATCCAGCCCTTGAATCGCATCGATGACGGCCCGCCTACTCACGAAGTCGACTTGAGGTGCCACGCAAGTAGGCCCCACAACAACCGTGCGACGAGTCTGCTTGAAACCTCAAGGAAATTCGCAAACGCAAGGGCTCCAAGTGGTGGTGTCAGACCAATTCGAACCCGTCTCCACAAGGGCAGGATTGCTGTCCCTTATGACGCGCCGAGGCCGCGCCACTCGGCGAGAGCGGCGGCGCGGTTCTTCTTGAAATTTGCCCTCGAGTAGAAGCTGCGCTCCAAGTTGAAATGGTTGAAGACGGAGGCGTGGACGGCGGCGAACATCTGCAGATTTCGCATCCGCCGAAACCGCTGCATTGCCCGTTCTCGTCGTCGGAACGGCAGGTGCGAATTCTCCGCCCGATTATTGAGCCCGCGACCAGTTGCCTGGCGATCGGCCGCACCGACCTCCTTCAATGCGGCGCTATAGGAGCGCAGCTTGTCGGTGACGATAATGTGCGGACGACCGTAGCGCTTCATTGATTTCTTGAGGAATTTCAATGCCGCCTTCTTGTCCCGCGTCTTGGTCACGAAGCTCTCGAGAACCTCGCCCTCATGATCGACGGCCCGCCAGAGGTAGTGCCGCTCGCCGTTGATCTGTAACCGGCCGCTTTGGACCGCCTTCCGAGTGTGGTCTTCAGATCTTAGGCTACGTCGTTATTGACGTCGTTGCCGACGTCGTATCGGCTGGGAGATTGAATGCGGCAGGGTGAAGTGCTGGGTGTG
>NZ_JAOVQO010000035.1:0-16071 GCF_025673475.1 Albidovulum salinarum
GGAACACATTCTTCGCCAGATCGAGTCCGACCGTGATAATCTCCGACATGACCGCTCTCCTTTGTGGATCGTTGCAGACCCACCTTGGCACGTTGATGCCGTCGGGGGCGGTCACATCATCACAGCCGCGCCAATACAACACCGTCAGGCCGCACAGCGCGCTGGGTTACCGCCCAACCGCGCCGGTGACGCCCTGGATGCGGGTGTCGGGCGCAAATAGCGCGAGCAACCGGTCGAAGTCACCGGCGTTAATCGCTTCGACATAGGCCGTGACGACGGCCCGATGACGTTCAAGATCGGTCATGCTTGTCTTCCGATCGGCATCTCTCCGCGGCAGGTGGCGCGGTAATACCGCCGCCTGCCCCGGCGCCGGAAGCCGCGATGTCGCCGGGGGTGTCTGCAGAATTTTTAAACCGCGACAAGCAGCGTCAAGCCATCTTCCTGCCCTCAGCCGACGGTGATATTATTTCCCGGTTTTCAACGCGCGCCGAGCCTCCGCTCGATCTACGGGGAACATTCTGGCTTGCTGCGGGCTGAGCAACCTTCGAGTCCTTCTCAGGAACTGGCCGAGCGCCGCGGCTGGACCGGTCCGACCTTGGCCAATGGCGTGCTCACCGCCGAGCTTGCGGACTTCTGCCAAAGTGGCATCAGCGTCATCTTGGCGAGCCGCGGTACCGCCGGCCGGCCGGTTGTCGGTCGCGGTCTGGCCTGCCGGATCGACGCTGAAGGCCGTGTCCGGGTGATCTATCGCGAGCCGGCCAATGCCGCCTTCCAGCGGGCGATCGCGACGGGTGCACCGATCGCCGTGACCTTCACCAAGCCCTATTCCCACCGCTCGATCCAGCTCAAGGCCCCGCGCGCCGAGATCGTCCGCCCGGCGCCGCCCGATGGCCCGGCGGCGTTCAGCCAGGCGCGCGCCTTCCGTGACGAACTGGTCGCGATCGGCTATGCCGAGTCCCTCGCCACGGGCTACACCCGGTTCGAACCCCACGAACTCGCCGCACTGGAATTCCTGCCCGACAGAGCCTTCGTGCAAACGCCAGGCCCAAGCGCGGGGAGCGCGCTGTCGCCATGACCGCCCCCTCGCTCGACGTCATCCGCAACTGCTTCGAGGGTGTCGTGCCTGCGGTGCTCGCGACCTGCGACGCGGAGGGCGTGCCGAATGTCTCCCTCGTCTCGCAGGTTCATTACGTTGATCGCGGGCGGGTCGCGCTCAGCTACCAGTTCTTCAACAAGACGCGGCGCAACATCCTGGCGACGGGCGGCGCCACCGTGTCGGTCCTCGACCCGGAGTGCGTGACCGATTACCGGCTCGACCTTACCTACGAGGAGACCCAGTCCGAAGGCCCGCTTTTCGAGATCATGAAGGCAAAGCTCGCGGGCATCGCCTCGCATAGCGGCATGGAAGGTGTGTTCCAGCTGCGCGGCGCCGACATTTTCAGGGTCCTGTCGGTGGAAGTCGCGTCAGGTCCCTTCGCCGTGCCGCCGAGCGCACCGCGGAACCTGCTGTCCGCGGTCCGGCGGAGTTGGGACATACTGGGCGAGGCGCGCGAGCTCGGCGCGCTTCTGGACCGCACGCTCGATTGTCTGAGGGACTGTTTCAGCATCGAGCACGCGATGATCCTGATACGCGACGAGGCGGCCGAACGGTTCTACACAGTTGCCTCGACGGGCTATGCCCGATCGGGGATCGGATCGGAAATCGCGCTTGGCCACGGCGTCATCGGCGTCGCCGCGCGCGAAAGCGTGCCGATCCGCATCGGCCACATGACCTCGGAATACAGCTATGGCGCGGCCTTGCGCGACCAGGCACGCGACTACGGGCTCGAGGCCGCCGACGCGACCGAGATTCCCTATCCCGGCCTTCCCGCGCCGGAGAGCCAGATCGCGCTTCCGGTCGTGGTCGCAGGGCGCACGACGGGTGTCCTCTTCGCTGAAAGCCCCGAGCCGATGCGGTTTCGCTACGACGACGAGGACGCATTGGCGCTGGTCGCCGCGCGGCTCGGAGAGCTGATGGCCTCGGGGCTGGATCCGGTCGGGGTGGAATATGGCGAGCGGCTGCCGGCCTGCGCGACCACGCAGCCCATCCGTGTGCGCCACTACGGGGCCGACAACAGCGTCTTCATCGACCATGATTACCTGATCAAGGGCGTGGCCGGTGCGATCTTCTGGAAGCTCGCGGGCGAGCACGCGCTGACCGGGCGGTGCGAGTTCACGAACCGCGAATTGCGGCTTGATCCCGCGCTCAGGCTGCCGGAATTCGCCGAGAATCTCGAGGCGCGGCTCGTCCTCCTGCAGCGGCGGCTTGTCGAGCGCGCCTGCCCGATCCGGCTCGAGAAGGCGGGCCGAGGCCGTCTTCGGCTCCGCGTCCCCAGTACGCTGATCCTCGAGGACATTCCGGCCGCCGGCGGAAAACTGACCGCTTAGTAAAGTTTTGGCATTTCGTGCAGGGACTCTTACCGAGCCTCCCCAGCCGCAACGATCTATCTCTGAGCGCACCGAGACCGGTCGCCGGTTTCGAAATCCATCCAAGCCGAGTGACAGAAATGACCTTGCTCACCCCTTCCATTGTTGCCACCGGGCCGGTTCCACCGGCCATCGAGATCCGCGAGGCGGTGCCGGCCGATACCGATGCCGTGGCGCGGATCATGTATGAGGCGTTCCGCCGGTTCCACGAGAGCCGCGGCTTCACCCCGGACGTTCCCGATCTCGAAACGACGACCGGAATCGCGGCCGGCCAGATCGAGGATCCGGCCAGCTACGGCGTGGTCGCGCTGTCGGCCGGTCGCATCGTCGGCTCAAACTTCCTGAGCGAGGGCGATGCGATCCGCGGAGTCGGGCCGATCTCGGTCGATCCCGACATTCAGGATGCCGGAGTGGGGCGGCTACTGATGCAGGCGGTGCTGAAACGCGGCGCGAAGGCGCGCGGGGTCCGACTCCTGCAGGACGCGTTCAACACGAAGTCGATGGCGCTCTACGCCTCGCTCGGCTTCCGGGTACGCGAACCCGTCGTCGTCATGACTGGCCGACCGCGCGATAGGTTGCCGGCCGGGACGCAGGTGCGGCCGATGGCTCCGGCGGACCTGATCGCGGCGGACAACCTTGCGCGCCGGGTCCACGGTTATGCGCGCGGCGCCGAACTGCGCGCGGCGCTCGGGCGCGGCACGCCCGTCGTGCTCGTACACGACGGCAGGGTCGTGGCCTACATGACGATGCCGAATATGTGGCTGCTGAACCATGCCGTCGCGGAAAGCCAAGCCGACCTGATGGCGCTCGTGCTCGGCGCCGGCGCGGCCAGTCCCGAGCCCATAGGGTTCCTCGCGCCGATCCGCCACGCCGAGTTCTTCCGCTGGTGCCTCGGCCAGGGGCTACAGATCGTCAAGCCGATGACGCTGATGACGCGCGGCGAATACAGCGAGCCGCGAGGCGCCTGGATTCCGTCCGTACTCTACTGAGACGCTCATTCTTTCGGAGAACCGAAATGACATCGAACGCGCCTCCCTGGCCGCGCAAGACGCGGGAATTGCACAATCACCACTTCGATTCGACAATCTCGAACGACTTCCGCTTCCGGCCCGACGACATCGTGATCGGCACCTATGCCAAGTCGGGCACGACCTGGATGCAGCAGATCGTCGGTCAGCTGATCTTCGCCGGCGCCGAGGACGTTAACGTGCCGGAACTGTCGCCCTGGCTCGACCTCACGGTGCCGCCGAAGGAGGAGACGCTGCCGGCGGTGGAGGCGCAGACCCACAGGCGGTTCCTCAAAACCCACCTGCCGGTCGACGCGCTCGTCTTCTCGCCTGAGGCGAAGTACATCTATGTCGGCCGCGACGGCCGCGACGTGGTGTGGAGCATGTACAACCACCACGCCCGCGCCAATGTCGAATGGTACCGCGCGCTCAACGAGGCGCCGGGCCGCGTCGGCGAGGCGATCGCGCCGCCGCCCGCCTCGATCCGCCAGTATTTCCACGACTGGCTCGACCGCGACGGGCACCCGTTCTGGCCGTTCTGGGAGAGCATCCGCAGTTGGTGGGAGGTGCGGAACCTGCCGAACGTACTTCTGGTGCATTACGCCGATCTCAAGGCCGACATGCCGGGCGAGATTGCGCGCATCGCGGAGTTCCTCGGCGCCGCGGTGGAACCGGGCCGCTGGCCCGCGATCCTCGATCATTGCAGCTTCGACTACATGAAGCGCAATGCCGCGCGAAGCGCGCCCCTGGGCGGCATCTTATGGGACGGCGGAGCCGAGACCTTCATCTACAAGGGCACGAACGGCCGCTGGCGCGATGTCCTCTCGGCCGATGAAAGCGAAGAATACGAGCGCATGGCGAATGAGGCGCTCGGCTACGAAGCCGCCTACTGGCTCGCCAACGGCATGCGCGCGGACCGTCGGCAGGTCGCCTGAGAGGATCTTGCCCGATCCCGCGCGCGCCGGGCCGGGCCCATCGCAACGACCGCTCATTCAAGAGACTTGAGATGATGAGTTTCGAGGAAATCAGGTACGGCCTGCCTGGTAGGGCCGATACGCATGGCGCCCGGCCCGTCGGCCGCCTTCCGCGCGACGCCGATCCCGGCTGGCGCGAATGCGCCGCCCCGAGGGCGCGGGAGCGGTTCATGTGGCTTCGCGCGAAGCTGCGTCCACGCGGATTATGCGCCCCGGTGCTGGCGAAAAAGGTGCGCGCTCGGCGCGCCGGGTAAGGGGCGGATATCTGCCCCGACGACGCTGATCCGCGCTCCGGCGATGTGTCGCCGGGGCGCCCGAAAACACCTTCCCGAAAGGTTTCCCGGAGCATCCCATGACCCATATCCGCAACAACACCACGCTCGGGGCCGCCGCGCGGCCCGCATGTCTGCCTGCGGGCATCGCGGCTGGCCTCGGGATGCTCATGCTGTCCATCGCGCCGGAGACGTTGAATGCCGGCGAACTGCCCGCCAGCGCCGCGCGCGAGGCGCCCGCCACGCTGTTCGAGACCGGCCTCTATTCCGAACCGGCAAGGTTGACGGTCGATCCCGCGCACATCGCCTTCGCGCCGCAATATCCACTCTGGACCGACGGGGCGGAGAAGCACCGCTGGATCGCGCTGCCGCCCGGCAGCGCGATCGACGCGAGCGACCCGGACGGCTGGGACTTCCCGATCGGCACGCAGTTCTGGAAGGAGTTTTCCTTCGAGGGCCGGAAGGTCGAGACCCGCTACATGGAGCGGCTCGCCGACGGCAGCTGGCTCTTCGCCACCTATGCCTGGAGCGAGGACCAACGGAGCGCCGATCTGGTGTCAGGCAAGGGGCGGAAGGGCGCCCACCCGCTGGCTGGCGGCGCGTCGCACACGATCCCCGGCGTCACCGACTGCCGCGCCTGTCACATGTCCGGTCCGGTGCCGGTTCTGGGCTTCGGCGCAAGGCAGCTCGCGACCGACGACGATCCCCACGTGCTCCGGGGCGATCCCGCGCCGCGGCGGAACCGAGTGCTCGATGCGCTGGTCGCGCGCGGGGTCGTCGTCGGCCTCGACCCGCGCATCATCGCGGCAGACCCGCCCGGCCGGTCGCAACTCGAACGCGACGTGCTCGGCTACCTGCACGGCAATTGCGGCCATTGCCACAATTCAAAAGGACCGCTCGGCAGGCTCGGTCTCGACCTGCGCCAATCGGTGTCCGATCCCCATGCCAGACCTCTGGTGACCACGCTCGGCCAGCCGCTGAAATCGCCGCCGCCCGGCCTTACGCCCGGCACGGTGTCGCGCGTGGAGCCCGGCCGGCCCGACCTGAGCGCGCTTCCTCAGCGCATGGCCTCGCGCTGGCCGGTGCTGCAGATGCCGCCGCTCGGCACCACGCTGGTGGATGTCGAGGCGGTCGACCTGATCAACCGCTGGATCGCCGAGGTGGAGATGGTCTCCGCCGAGGCCCGGCACGAAGACGGAGAAGAGGAATGACGAAACCCATACTGACGATCGCCGCGCTCGCTGCCGCCCTGCCGGCCGCGTCGCTGGCTCAGGACATGCCGGCGGAGGGCAAGGTCAAGCGCGGCGAGTATTTGGTAACGACCTCGGCCTGCCATGACTGCCATACGCCGTTCAAGATGGGCGAGAATGGCCCGGAATGGGACATGGATCGGATGCTGTCCGGCCATCCAGAGAGCGAGGTCATCACCGGCGGCGCCGTGCTTGACGGCCCCTGGGCGGCGGCCGTGTCGATGACCAACACCGCCTGGTCGGGGCCGTGGGGCGTCAGCTTCACCGCGAACCTCACGCCCGACCCCGAAACGGGGGGGCTGCGCGACTACAGCGAGGAGCAGTTCATCGCTGCGATGCGGAGCGGTCGGCATCTCGGGCAGGGCCGGCCAATCCTGCCGCCGATGCCCTGGCCGGTCTACGGCCAGATGACGGATGAGGATCTCAGCGCGATCTATGCCTATCTGCGCCAGATCCCGGCCGTCCGCAACAAGGTGCCCGAGCCGCTGCCCCCCGCGGCGCTGGCCAACTGAGCGCGGTGCCGCCGCGCTTACCTGGCACGTCCGGACGGCGCGGCGGCATTCATGCCAGTGCAACGATGGAGACGAACATGACGCACAGGGACGCGACAACGGCGGGTCTTTCCGCCAATGATGCGGCCGTCCTGACCGGCGCCTGCTTCTGCGGTGCGGTCGAGATCCGCGCGACCGGCGCGCCGGTCGAAATGGGTTATTGCCATTGCGGTTCCTGCCGCGCCTACTCCGGCGCGCCCTTCGTGACCTACGCGCTCTTCGCCGAGCATCAGGTCACGGTGACGCAGGGCGTCGAACTGCTCGGCCTCGTCAACAGGACGGGCATGAGCGCCCGGCGCTTCTGCAGGTGCTGCGGTGGCCATGTGATGACCGAGCATCCGGGCATGGGCTTCACCGACATCCATGCCTCGGTCCTGCCGGAGCTTCATTTCTGGCCGGTCTGGCATCTCAACTATGCGGAGGCCGTGCTGCCGGTGCGCGACGGGCTTCCGAAGCTGAAGGATTTCCCGGCCCATGCCGGCGGCACCGGCGAGACGCTGGCGGAGTAGGCGCGAAGCCCATCGGCCATGTGCTGCCTCTGCTGCAGGTTGGCCTGGACTGCCCCTTCGAGTGGTCCAGTTTGATTGTTAGTGCATCATTGGGTGCTGGCAGACGAATGCGAACCAGTCTCCACAAGGACAGGATAGCTTTCCCTTATGGCACTTCAGCAGTCGGAATGCTTTGGTCCCGTCGCCGCCGTCGCCCGCGTTCGAGACTTTGACGAGGCCATGTCCCGCGCGAATGCTTCCCCCTTCGGACTGGGCGCATCAGTCTTCACCACCAGTCTTGACGAGGCGATGGAAGCAGCCGAACGGCTGGAGGTCGGAATGGTCTGGGTCAACAATCCGCTCATCGACAACGACGCACTGCCCTTCGGCGGCTGGAAGGCTTCGGGCCTCGGGCGCGAACTCGGGCGGCAGGGTCTCGACGCATTCCGGCGCACAAAGATGGTGATCATCGACCACAAGCCCGAAATCCAGAACTGGTGGTACTCATACTCCGACGACTGGTTTCTGGATGGCGGCGGCCGCTCGTTAGGTTGACGCCCGGCCGGCGACTGCTTGTGCGTCGTGCCTGATGTTGTCAGGCGGATTTGAACCCGTACTTGCAAGGATCGTGACGCTGTCCCTTATGCCGTGCAGAGACCACGCCACTCAACGATATCGGCGGCACGGTTCTTTTTGAAATTGGCTCGTGGTTGGAGGCTGCCCTCGATGCGGCGCTTACGGATCTCGGCGGCGATCATCGGCCCAAACAGGATCCACCAGAACCGGACGGCATCGTGGCTGACCTCGATGCCGCGATCGTGACGCAGGCCTCCGACTTTCCGAAGGGAGAGCGGAGGCGCATGTACATCACGACTGCCAGGCATGTGATCGAGGGGCTTGTCTTGAAGTGGCGAAAGGGGCTTGGTCTCAACATGTCAATCCGCCAGACAGGCCAACTGCCCGCTTCAAGTGCGGTTTCCTCTGACCTGACAGACCGCCGGATCAGCCTTTCGCGTACCAACCGTTGTCGACATAGATCGCGGCGCCGTTGATGAAGCTGGCCTCGTCCGAGGCCAAAAACACGACGGCGGCGGCGACCTCCTCGGGTTCGCATATTCTACCTTGGGTCGCCGCAAGGTCGCCCTCTTCCCATTTTTGGCCCGCAGCATCGAGTTCGGCGATTTCGCGTAGCCCGTGCGCGGTCTTTACGAACCCCGGGCAGACGGCATTGCAGCGAATGCCCTGCTCTCGGTACTCGACCGAGATCGCCCGAGCGAGCTGCAGAACCGCGCCCTTCGTCATGCAGTACAGCGACTCGAGCGCATAGCCGAGTTCCGACGCGATCGATGCCGTGATCACCACGGACCCGCCACCATTGGCCACCATCTCGGGCAGCGCCCGCCTGCACACCAGAAAGGCCGACCGAACGTTGATGTTCATCAGCCGGTCGTAGTCCTCTTCCGTCGACTCATGGAGCGCCTTCACGATGATCGTGCCAGCATGGTTGAACAGCACGTCATATGAGCCCATTTCGCGCGCGACAGCATCGAACGCGCCGTCAACTTCGGCGGCTTTCGACACGTCAGCGTGAAAGAAGTTCCCCCGCCCGCCCGCCTCCCGGATCATGTCTACGGTCTCTCGACCGGCCTCGTCCTGGATGTCGATGATCGCCACGCGGGCGCCTTCTCGCGCAAAGGCCAGAGCCGTGGCACGGCCCATACCAGCGGCGCCTCCGGTGATCACGGCGGTCTTTCCGGCAAGCCGTCCACTGGCGCTCTGGGTCATATTGCACTCCTGTCAAAAGGTTGCGACGCGGTCGTCAGATGCATTCTCCTCCGTCCATGACCAGCGCGTGACCGGTCATGTAGTTCGACATGTCAGAAGCGAGGAAGACGATTGCGTTCGCGATTTCGTCCGCGTACCCCCACCGCCCCATTGGAATTGCGTTTGAGACGTAACTTTCGAGGGCTTTGCGTCCGCCCATCTGCAATTCGAAACCGGCGTTGAAAGGCGTATCCACAAATCCCGGGCACAGAGCGTTGAAGCGGATGTTATACCGTGCGTAGTCTGCCGCCATCTGGCGGGTCATCGCGACGGCGGCGTGCTTGGTCGTGGCGTAGGCGATCATCTCCCGGTCGTACTGAACACCGGAATTCGAGGCGGTGATGATCACCGTGCCGCCTCCCTGTTTTTTCATCTGACCCACGACGCATCGAGCCGCGACAAAATGCGATCGGACATTCAGCGCCCATGACGCATCCAGATCCTCAACGGCGACCTCCTCTAAACACCCCTGAACCTGAAGTCCGGCGTGGGAATGAAGGATGTCGAGGCGTCCGTGTTCGGCGACCGCGGCGCCAATAGCGGCTCGGATCGCGTGATCGTCGGTCACGTCAAGCTCATGTGCCGTGGCCACCCCGCCGCGAGCCACAATCTCGTCGGCCGTCCCCGCAGCCAAGTCGGCGTCGCGATCCGTCACCACGACAAGCGCGCCGCAACGTGCAAGCGCTAGCGCGCCCTCCCGGCCTATTCCTGACCCGGCGGCGGTTAGAAACGCGACCCGTCCCGAGAGAAGATCCTGGCTGAAATACATCGCCACCGATGTCTCGTTCATGTGCGACTCTTTCCGTTTCGCAAGAGCAATTGCGCCGTGATGAGCAACACCAGCGATACCGCAAGGACCATGGTCCCGATCGCGTTGATCTCTGGCGTGACGCCGCGACGAATCGACGAGAAGACGTAGATCGGCAGCGTCGTCTCTGAACCGGCTACGAAGAAGGCGATGATGAAATCATCGAAGCTGAAGGTGAAACTCAGCAGGAACCCAGCCAGGATCGCCGGCAGGATTAGCGGCAGCGTCACCTGACGGAAGGTGCCCAATGGCGTGGCGTATAGGTCCGAGGAGGCCTCTGTCAGGGCCCGGTCCATCCCGGCAAGCCGCGCACGAATGATTATGATGACGAGCGACATGGTGAAGAGCGTATGAGCCGCAATGAGCGACCCGTAGCCCATCGAGAACTTCGGTGGGGCGTCGGTTGGCCACAGGCTCGCGACAAGCGGATTGAGCTGGTCGAAAAGCGTGACCAGCCCGATCAGCGTGGCGATGCCGATAACGATGCCCGGGATCATCACCGCGACATAGATCAGGAGGTCGAAGACCACTCGGATAGGTCCCCTGATGCCCTGTAGGGCGACTGCCGCCATGGTACCAAAGACACTGGCGCAGATGGCAGAGACGAAGGCAACGATCAGGCTCGTCTCCAGCGCGTCCATTACGAACGGATTTGACAGCGCCTTTCCGTACCACTGGGTGGAGAGGCCCTGCAGTTGGCTCGCATGACGACCGGCGTTGAAGCTGAACAGCGCGATGATCCCGATCGGGATGTAGAGAAAGAGATAGACGAAGATTGCGTAGATGCGCATGGAGCCTCACATCAGCGATACGTCTTCGCGCTGCGCGCCAAGACGCCGGATGAGCCGCATATAGGCGGTCACCGTGACTAGCATGATGGCGACTAGCGTCGCGGCAACCGCCGAGCCGAAGGCCCAGTTGCGGGATTGCAGAAAGAGGTCGACGAGCGCGTTTCCGACGAAGAAGACCTTGCCGCCGCCAAGGAGCGCCGGGATCAGGAACTCGCCCATCAGGAGGATGAAGACCAGAAGGCAACCTGTGGCAACGCCGGGCAGCGACATCGGCAACGTCACCTGCAGGAAGGTCCGCCATGGAGGGGCGCCGAGGTCGGACGACGCCTCCAGAAGCCGTTTGTCCAGCCGGTCGAGATTCACGAAGATCGGAAAGACCATCAGTGGCAGATAGCCGTAGACGATACCCACAAGCACTGAGAATGGTGTGTTTATGAGTCGCACGCCCCCGATCCCGATCCAGTCGAGAAGGGCCGGAATGCCACGCCCGCCAAGGATAAAGATCCAAGCGTAGCTGCGGATCAGGATCGAGGTCCAGAACGGCACGATGACGAGGACCAGAAGCAGCGTCTTCCACTTCGGATCAGCTCGCACCGCGAGAAAATAGGCCAGTGGATAGGCGATCAGAAGCGCGGCGAGCGTGCCCACCGGCGCCAGGATCAGGGTATTCTTGAATGCCGTCCAGCGCGCCGGGAGGTTCGCGTATTGGTCCAGCGTGAAGGCGGGGACATAACCGCCTGCCGCGCCCCGTTCTCCGAAGCTGAAGATCAGAACGACGGTGAGGGGCACGACGAGCATGACCAGGAACCAAGCCCCGGCCGGGGCAAGCAGAACCAGATTTCGGCCACGCTGCGTCATGCCGCTCCCGCTCCCGTTCGTCAGGCGGACTTGAAGCGCGCGAGAAGTTCGGCCCGGTTCGGATCGGTCAGCGTCGCCGCCGCGCCGAATTCCAGCGCGTCGAGCAGTTCCTGCGCCGGATAGAGGATCGGGTCGTTGAGCAGTTCCTCGGGCAGCAAAGCATTGGTGTTCGCATCCGCCGATGGATAGCCATGCGCGAGAACCTCCTTCGCGTTGACCTCAGGAGCGAGCAGGAAGTTGATCAAGGCATAGGCCGCATCGCGGTGAGGCGCGCCCTTCGGCACGGCGTAGTAGTCCGACCAGATCTCGCCACCCTCCTTGCCGAGCACATACGCGATCTCGGGCATGTCGGTGTTGAGCTGCTTGCCGTCGCCGGTCCAGCACATCGTCAACCAGGCATCGCCGTTGAGCATCGGCGGCTGGTAATCGGACGAGATCGCGAAGAGATGCGGCTTGGCGTCGAGAAGCAGTTTCTCCGCCTCGGCCAGTTCGTTCGGGTCGACGGAGTTGAACGAGTAGCCAAAGTATTTCAGCGCGTTGCCGATGGTGGTGAGCTGATAATCATGCACCATGGTGCGACCGGAGTACGCATCCATCGTGATGTCCCAGAAATCCTTCCAGGTCGTCATCTCGCGGCCGTCGAGATGGTTCGTATTCACCGCGTAACCGGTCGTGCCCCAGTTCTTTGGAACCGCATAGAGCGTACCGTCGACAGAACCGGCATCAGAGAAGCGCGGATCGTAGGCGGCGGGGTCGTAGTTCGGCATCAGCGACGAATCAAGCGCCTCGATCAGGTCCTCGCCGACATAGGTCGTGATCGTGTAGTTCGTCGGCACGAAGACGTCCCATCCAGATCCCCCGGCCTGCAGCTTGGCCAACATCTCCTCGTTCGAGCCGAAGACGTTGACCTGGACATGTGCGCCGGTCGCCTCGGTGAAGGCGTCGAAATTCGCCGGGTCATGGTAATTGGGCCAGGTCGCGAGCACGACGCGATCGCCGATATCGCCTTGGGCGAACGCCCGGCGTGGGCGCAGCGCAGGCATCGCACCGGCCAATACCGCGGTCGCCGTACCGAGCCCGGTCACCCCCAGGAAGTGCCGACGCGTCACCGAGCCCCGCTTGTAGCGATAGAGCTCTTCCATGAACTTGCGCTTCGAAATGGTGTCGTTGTTCTTGGTCATAGCTTTCCCCGTCGGTTGGCTGATCGGTGCCTAGTCTCTGTCGAGGACGAGCGCGCTGTCGGCATCCCAGGATGCGTAGAGCACGTCGCCGGCATTGAACGGTCCGTCGCTCAATTCCGCTTGCCTTGGCGTCAGCACCATGAACTCGCCAAGGCTTTGGTTTTCAACAAGATACTCCGTGTGTTCCCCCAGAAAGATGCGGTTCAAGACTGTCACTTCAAGGTTGCCGTCCTTCGCTGATGCAGCCCTCTCCAGCCGGATCTGTTCGGGCCGGACGCTGAGTGAGGCATCCCGTCCCGGCACGATCTCCGATACGGCCTGTCCCGCAAGGCGCATACCATTGGGCAAAGTCACCTCGGCCCGGGTTCCGTTCACGTTCGTGGCCTTGCCGTCGAAGAAATTCGACGTACCGACGAAACCCGCGACATAGCGGTTGCGGGGCCGGTCGTAGAGCTCCCGCGGGGTTCCCGTCTGAACGATGCGCCCATCACGCATGATGCAGATCCGGTCGCTCATTGACAGTGCCTCTTCCTGGTCGTGGGTGACAAGGACGAAGGTGATGCCGAGGCGCCTTTGGATGTTCTGCAGTTCGATCTGCATCTCCTTGCGGAGCTTGCGGTCGAGCGCCGCCATCGGCTCATCGAGAAGGAGCAGCTTCGGCTCGTTGACGATCGCCCGCGCCAGCGCGACACGCTGCTGCTGGCCGCCCGACATCTCCCAGACCCTGCGGTTTTCAAAGCCCTCGAGGCGGACGATCTCGAGAGCCTCGCGGACTTTCCGTTCGATTTCTGCGGCTGGCAGCTTGGGACGCTGCTGCTTCAGCCCGTAGCCGATGTTCCGTTCGACCGTCAGGTGCGGGAAAAGGGCATAATGCTGAAAGACCATGTTGACGGGGCGCCGGTGCGGTTCGAGGTCGTTCACCACTTTCCCGTCCAGAAGAACCTCGCCCGAAGTTGGTGTTTCGAAGCCAGCGAGCATCCGCAGGGCAGTGGTCTTGCCACACCCTGACGGGCCTAGGAACGAAAGGAACTCGCCTTCACCGATCGCCAGGTTCAGGTCGTCTGCCGCTAGAACCTCGCCGAAGCGTTTCGACACGCCCCTAAGCTCCGCGACGATCTTTGCCTGGGATTTGCTGGCTCCCGGCTTGTATCCCCCATCGTCCATGAATTGACTACTTTTCCTCGTTGGGTACATACCCCATTAACTGCGAAAATAGTAGGAAAGTACCGAATTACTGTATATATCACGAATTAGGTATCTCAATTTGAGTAGAATGGACACCAGACTTGAAGGAATGGCTTGAACCGACCGGGAAACTGATCGCCGCAATCGGGCAGGCAGAGTTCCCGCGCCTCCTTTCCGAAGCTCTCCGCGGAATCGCGCCTTTCGACTATACGGTGGTCTTCGGCTATCTCGGCGCGGCGCGGCCAATGGACCTTTTCGACGACTTCCCGCAGGGCAAGCGAAGGATCTTCGTTGAGGACTATCAGGAAGGTCCGTATCTGCTCGACCCTTTCTATCTGGCCTGCACGCAACCGGTGGAGACCGGACTCTACCGCATGCGTGATCTTGCCCCGGATCGTTTCTACCAAGGCGAGTATTTCCGCAGTTACTACGTTCAGACCGGCCTCGCTGAAGAGGTTGGCTATTTCATCGACGTTGCGGGCGGAGCGATGGTCGTCGTCTCGCTCATGCGCGCCAGGAAGGCGTTTTCCGCGAAAGAGATCCGCGACTTCCGCCAGTATTGGCCCGTCGTGAGCGCGGCCAGCCGTCGCCACTGGAGCAATCTTCCCTCGCGTATCGACAGCACGGCGGGAGCAACGCCGGACCACCCGATGCACACAAGTGTCGAGCAGGCATTCGCCAATCTTGGCGAAGGCACACTCACTCCGCGCGAACGCGAGGTGGTTGAGTACACACTCAAGGGCCATTCGGCCGACGCGGTCGGTCGCATCCTCGGGATATCTTCCGGCACGGTACGTATCCACAGGCGCAATATATACGCAAAATTGCGCATCCGTTCCCAAGGGGAACTGTTCTCGCGGTTCATCGAGACATTGGTCGGTGATCCGGAGTAACGGCATCCGGCGAATGTCCGAAGTCAGTTACGGATGCTGGCAGCCCAGATCGAACCAGGCTCCACTTGGCTGTAATACGGCCCGTTTTGTGACCCAGAGGCCGCGCCACTCGGCGAGAGCGGCGGCGCGGTTCTTCTCGAGCATGGCTCGGGAAAAGATATTGCGATTGGGGGTGAAGTGGTCGGGAACGGCGCTTTGATCTGATGGTAGACGTGGTCTGCGAACTGCAGCCCGGAACATCAGCAAGAAAGCACGAGCTATGAAGCACAATGCTGATCTGGACGTTTCGGTGAAGGAAACGTCGGTGTGTATCGTCGATGAATTGGGTGAGGATTGCCGCGAGACCAAGGTTCCGAGGCAGCCGTAGGATCTCACCGATGCCCAGCGAGCAGAAAGGGTTAACTTCGTACGGATCGGGTTGGAAGCCGATCCCTTGTCGCAGTGGCTCTACGGCGGATTGGCTGCGATGGGCCTTCCGGTGATCTGCGTCGAAACCCGTCACACGAAGGCCTTTCCGCAGGATCAGATCAACAAGACCGATCGCAACGATGCCCGGGGCAATGTCCAGATAATGCGAGTGAACCTGTTCCTCAAAAAATACATGAAGAACTGGAGAAGCCAGCAACGGCGGGCCCTGCTGACAGCCCGGAAGCTGCTTCAGGGAAAGGCGATCGTCATCGAGAATGACATCCGCAGCCTTTTGCGCACCTTCGGGCTCAAGGCTGGTGTGATCGGCGAGGCCCGGTTCGAACGGTGGATCCGCGGTCTCGTCGGGGATCGCGGTCATCATGAGCCCTTTGCTCGCCGCGCGGGCGACGCTGCGCGAGGAATCGCCCGATCACACGCGTACATTCTGGATCACGCGCGTGACGATGCCGTCTGCCATCGTCTGATGGCGATCCCCGGCGCCGGTCCGGTCACTGCGCTTGCCTTCACAAGCAGCATCAATGTTCCGGCCGTTTACGCCGATCGCGTTGCGTCGGTTCTTCTTGAAATTTACCCTCGAGTAGAAGCTACGCTCCGAGTTGAAATGGTTGAAGACTGAGGCGTGGACGGCAGCGAACATCTGCAGACATCGCATGCGCCGGAAGCGCTGCATCGCCCTTTCTCGTCGTCGGAATGGCGGGTGCGAATTCTCCGCCCGGTTGTTGAGTCAGCGGCCCGTTTCCTGCCGGTCCGCTGCGCCGACCTCCCGTAGCGCGGCACCGTAGGACCGGAGCTTGTCCGTGACCAAGATGTGCGGCCGACCGTAGCGCTTCATTGCTTTCTTGAGGAATTTCAATGCAGCTTTCTTGTCCTGCGTTTTCGTCTCGAAGCTTTCGAGGACCACGCCTTCCTGGTCGATGGCCCGCCACAAGTAGTGTCGCTCACCGTTGATCTTCACGAACATCTCGTCTGATCCTCCCCCAGTGAAGTGGTCCGCCGTTATGTTTAGGAGAACGGAGGATCGACATGGCTACGAAGCGGCACAAACCTGAAGAGATTGTCATGAAGTTGCGGCAGGTTGAGGTGCTTGTCGGGCA
>NZ_JAOVQO010000036.1:0-14908 GCF_025673475.1 Albidovulum salinarum
GAGGAAACACTACAACACGAAACGCCCCCACAGTGCTTTGGGCTACCGCCCGCCGGCCCCTGAAACCGTCATCCCGATGGACCAGAGGCCAGTCATGCACTAACAATCAAATCGGACCACTCAGGTGCGGCTGATCAGGGCTGATCAGCCAACCGCACTAATCACGAGGTGAAAAACGCGACAGCGCCTTTGCTTGCGCGAGCTGCCAATGCGCCCTCAATTCAAGGTTTCAATGTCTCGGCAGCCCAGCTTTTACGGGGAATCACGAGCCTGGCTCCAGTTCATAGGCCATTATGATTTCCGACGCTCGGCCGTCAGCGAATATTTCAGACAGCCCTTCGAAAAAGCGCCTTGAGACCTCCGGCTTCTCGAACGACTTGCGGATCGCCGCGAAGTAGAGAATTTCCTTGTCCGACATCGCATACCGGACGTCTTCGGCAAGACCGTTGTCAACCAGCACTTTGCGACCGCGATCGCGGTTCGAATAAACAGCGTCGATACGGTCGGCAGCCAGTTTCCGGAAGCCCGAGACATCGTCAGGGCGCGCGTCGATCTCAAGTGGCTCCAGCCCTTCGGCGATCATCCGGTCACGCAGACCTTCAAGTTGCACGGCGGTGTTAGAGGGCGCGAAAACACCAACTTTGAAGCCTGCGATGCCCGCAAGGTCCTGAGGGTCCCCGGACCTGCCTTCGCTGACGAAAAATCCATACTCGGTCCTGAAGAGCGGCGGTGAAAAATCCAGCCATTCTTCGCGTTCCGAGTTGCGGCCAATCACCATCATCCCGTCTGCTTTCCCCTCGCGCATCAGCTCCTGCGCCCGCCGCCAGGGGAAAATGTCGTAGCTGCAGTCGAGGTCGGCCGCCTCGCAGGCTGCCGCGATCACGTCGCGCCCCGGTCCCGCGACTTTCTGGTCTTCCCCATAGATGAACGGGGCGAAGTCGAGCGTGACAAACCGCAGATCCTGCGCGCTCGCAGGCGCTCCGAGGCAGGACAACAGTATTGCTGCAATCGTCGTTACGCGGACCATGCCTTTTCCCCAAAGCTTCCAATGATGTTGCGGCGACCTTAACATGCATAGGACTTCGCGCAAAAACCAAGGAAGGGAGACCCGGGCATTCCGTCGCTTCGCCAATCCGTCAGGGGCCGCTTTCTGCGCATCACGGTGCCGTTGATCTTTCTTTCTGTCCTGGGGGTCTTCACTGCAATCGAGATCATGGCCCATCGCAATGCCATGTCGCGTCTTAGCCAGACCTCGCAGGCTTTGTTGCGAACGCAGGGTGCGGCGCTCGCCAACCCGCTTTGGAACATCGACAATGAGCAGATCGCTCTCAGCCTGGAAGCGATCGCATCCAACCGCGAGGTAGTTGTGGCGAGGGTCTACGGCGAAGACGCCGAGCTCATGGTCGAAGCGGGCGACGTCTCGGACCTGAGCGGCGACGAGATCGTCTTTCGCCGCGACATCGATTTCGATGCGGGCACAGGCGCGCGTAAAATCGGAGAGATCGAGTTCGTGGTGACATCGCGGGAAATCTGGGAGCAGACCCGCGCCCGCCTCTTGCTGGCCGCCGGAATCGCCCTGGCAGCCGTTGCAATGGAAGTCAGCGCTGCACTCTTCGCATTACGCCGCATTGTCGGCGTTCCGCTTGAACGTCTTCTGGGCGCGATCAGCGCGGCCGGTCGCGGCCGCAAGCGGCAAAAGGTCGAAGCCGGGTCTTCGGATGAACTCGGGCAGGTCATCGACGCCTTCAACACGATGCTGGCGCAGCAGGAAGTTTTCGAGCGGGAGCTTGAAGCTCAGGCGCGAATGGAAGGGGAACTCGCGATCGGTCGCGACATGCAGCTGTCGCTGGTGCCGCATGAATTCGATGCGCTGACCGAGGGAAGAGGTGTCACGCTCTGGGCGTCCCTGGAGCCGGCGCGGGAAGTGGGCGGCGATTTCTATGATGCCTTCCTGATTGATGAAGATACGCTTTGCGTCTGTATCGGTGACGTCTCGGACAAGGGCGTACCCGCCGCGCTTTTGATGGCCGTCACCAAGACACTGGTCAAAGGGTTCGCCGCCGGTGCGAATAGGCCGGGTTCGATCGTTCGCGCGGTGAACGAGGAGCTTTGTGCCGGCAGCCACCGCGACATGTTCGTAACGCTGTTCGTCGGCTTTCTCGAACTGCGGAGCGGCCAACTGAAGTCGACAAATGCCGGGCACAACAAGCCGCTGTGCGCGACGCGCGAAGGTGTGGTCCGGGAAATACCCCAGCTCGATGGCCCTGTCGTCGGTGCCCTGCCCGGCATCGACTACACGGAAGCGGTCACCCAGCTTTCTTCGGGCGAGATGCTGCTTCTCTTCACGGACGGAGTCACCGAAGCGTCCGGCAAGTCGGGCACATTCTTTGGCGATGCCGCCCTACACGCGCTCTTCGCGGAACACGCGTCGAAATCCCCCCGCGACGTGATCGAAGCCGTCTTCAGGGCCGTCGCCGTCCACGAGGCAGGCGCGGACCGAAGCGATGACCTGACCGCCCTGGCCATCAGGTTCGAAGGAAAGACGGCTGAATGGCGTACTGATATTCCAGCCGACGCCAACACTCTCTCGGCGGCGGGCGAGGAACTTGCCGAAGCCCTGCCTTCGGCTCCTTCGGACCTGATTTCCAAGACACAATTGGTTTTGGACGAAATCGGCTCGAATGTGGTCCGCCATGCCGAAGCAGCCGGAGACATTGCCCTGCGCATCTCTATCGAAGCACGGCATTACGCAAGGCAGATGCACCTGACGATCCGGGACAACGGCCCCGCCTTCGATCCCGCGACCGTCGGTGCGCCCGACACGGCTCTGCCGGCGGAAGTGCGGTGCGAGGGAGGGCTCGGTCTGCATCTCGTCCGGAATCTCAGCGACAGCTTCGACTATTCCCGCGAGGGGGATAGGAACCGTTACGTCATCACGTTAAGCTGACCGGGCAATACGAAATCGGGGACAGAGGGCAGAAGTGCAGATCGAAGTCGAAGAGTTGGGCGCCGCCACGGTCCTTCGTCTGCAGGGCAAACTCGACTCATCGACGTCTACAGAATTCGAGGCCGCAGTCGGTGATGCCGTCGAGAACGGGTCCGGTGGGGTCATCGTCGATCTGGGGCAGCTTCAGTTCATGGCCAGCGCCGGTCTGCGGGTATTGCTGGGCGCCGTCAAACGCCTGACCCGCGAGAACCGGCCGCTCAGGGTGTTCGGGCTGAACGGGCTGGTGCGGGATACCTTCGAAATCTCGGGTTTCGTGTCGATCATAGACGTCCGGCCAAACGAGGCCGAAGCACGCGAAGGGTTGGGCTGACTTGTCCGGAACGCTCCAGGGCCTCGTGCATGTATTCGGCGGGCTAGGTCTTTTCTTCTTCGCGTTACATTTCCTGAGCCGGAATCTGAAAATGCTGGCCGGGCAAAAGCTGCGGCAAAGGATTGCGACCCTGACCTCGACGTCGCTGTCCGGCCTTCTCGTCGGTGCGATCATGATCACCGTGACCCAGAGCGCTGCGGCCGCCACTTTCCTTCTGGTGGGACTGGTCCGGGCCGGGATGTTGACGCTCCGCCAGGCGCAGCCCGTCATTATCGGGGTCGCCGTCGGCGCAGGTCTGACCGTTCTGTTCCTTACGGTCGATATCCAGCTTGCGGTCATGCTTCTGATCGGCATCTCGGGCGTTTTCTATGCCTATGGGCGGACGCCGGCCATGCGGATCGCCAGCGTGGTCATCGGCGTCGGTCTGCTGTTCTTGGGGTTGCAGATCATGCGCCAGGGCGCGGCAAGCCTCGAGGATCAGGAATGGTTCCAGTCGGCTGTTGCCGCAACCCGGGGCCAGCCGTTGCTGGCGTTCCTGACAGGGGCCGTTCTGACGATCCTGGTACAGTCATCTGTTGCGGTGACGGTCGTGATGATCGCCTTTCAGAAAGCCGGCTTATTTGGTCAGATCGAGGCAGTCATGTTCGTCTATGGCGCCAATGTCGGCTCGTCGGTCCTGACCTACGTGCTGGCCTCGGGGCTGACCGGGGTGGCGCGGCAGGTGGCGCTCTATCTGGTCGGTTTCAACTTTGTGGCCGCATTCCTGCTCGTGCCGCTTCTTTATTTCGAACTCTGGGCCGAGGTTCCGCTGGTCCTGGCGCTGGTGCAGGCGCTCAGCGCGGATGAGGGCACACAGGCCGCTCTGGTGTATCTGGTCTTTAACATGCTGCCCGCACCATTTTTGCTGCTTGTTCTTGGACCTACCGCACGGCTGCTGGCTCGGCTGTCGCCTGAGACCGAAGTCGAGCAGCGCGCGAAGCCAAAATACATTGACGAGAAACTTCCGAATGAGCCCGGCATTGCTCTGAGCCTGGTCGAGCTGGAACAGACCAGGCTGATCCGCCTGCTTATGTCAGCGCTGGACAGGTTGCGCGACACTGCCCCCGGAAAGGCGTTCGACGAAACGCTCGAGGCCTTCGACAGCCTGGCGTCGGCCATAAGTGAAGCGACCGGGCAGATCACGGCAATGCCGAGCATTTCGGGGGAAACCTACGAGACGCTCGACACGATCATGCGCATCCAGCAGAACCTTGTGACTGCCCGTCAGGCCATCGATGGGCTTGGGGGTGAGTTGAGCCACCTTCGCCGCGTCGCGCCCGAACTCGACTTCCCCGCGTCCGTGGTCGAGGGCCTCGACACGATCTTCCACCTTCTGTCCGATGTCGCCAACGAGCGCGGCGCGGAGGACTTGACCATCCTGAAGCAGGTGACGTCTGACGAGGGGAACGGAACAAAATCGGTTCGCAATGCCTATCTGGCCGGCGACAGCGCAGTCGATCCGACAAACCGCGTTCATCTGCTGGCCGCGACCAATTATTGCGAGCGCCTCA
Organism: Albidovulum salinarum; assembly: GCF_025673475.1. Classification (NCBI taxonomy): domain Bacteria; kingdom Pseudomonadati; phylum Pseudomonadota; class Alphaproteobacteria; order Rhodobacterales; family Paracoccaceae; genus Albidovulum; species Albidovulum salinarum. The sequence goes on from NZ_JAOVQO010000036.1 coordinate 4,868, forward strand.
TCTGGCTCTGCGGACAGACTGGCCGTGCATATGAAAAGTTAATTCCATAGTAATCCACTCGCCGGCTCATTTTCGCTGTGGGCGGCGAAGACAAGAATTCTCGCCGATAACAGTACGAAACTTGTACAAGGTTGAAGACAGCAATTTTGGTCCAAATGCCGCGAAAGCTTCCGTTACAGGTCTAGAGCGTCGCCAATAGACATTTCGCAGCGTGGCAGTCATTTCACTCCGAACGGCGGCTCCGCCCCGCATCCTGGGCACCCGCGCCTTTCGCAGCGAACTTCCGCTTCTCCGGCGTCACTTACCCGACCCGCTGTTTACCTGCAGGCCCGCACCTGGTCGCGCAGGACGGCGTAATCGCTCAGCATCCGGACGATGACGGTGCCTTCCGGCAGCGCCTCGACCTCGTCGGCCGCGCGCGACTGCTCGGCGCTGGTGTAATCGACCACAGGCGGGCAGGGCGTGCCACCGTTAGAACCGGCCATCGCGCAGCCGGTCAGCCAGAGCATCGCGATCAGGAGGGCGGCGCGCGGCAGCATCGAGCATCTGACGGTGGATGGCATCGTTTCTCTCTCGGAGGTCAAGCCGTTCGGCGGCGCGCCCGGCGCGTTCACCGGCGCGTCGAAGGTTCAGGAGGAACAGCAGGATCGCTGTGGCGGTGAGGAACAGGCCCAGCGCCTTTCGCGCCAGGCCATGGGTGAGCAGCCAGCTGATCACCGCTGGCCTCGTTTCCAGTCGTCGAGCCGCGCGTGGATGGTGACAGCGATGCCGATCAGCGCGATGGCGATGAGCACCCAGCGCAAGGTGTCGAGGTAGGGCACCAGCGGCTGGATCGTGGACTGGGTCTCGGCAAGAACGTCCTGCAGCACCTCCAACCCGGCTGCGCCCAAAGTGGCCGCGCCCGCCGCCCCGCTTCCGCGGAGCGTGCGGCTTTCCGACAGGGTCTCGCGCGCAGGCGGCAGTTCCGGCGCGAAGGGCACGGGCCGCGCCGGGAAGGGATCGCCCCAGGCCCGGACGGGACCGAGGTCGATGTGCATGAAGCCGGAGCGGGGATAGTAACCGACGCCGAGGAACTCGACCGCCGGCGCCGCCGCCTCGAAGGCCACGGGATCGTGGTTCGACATCGCGATGTCGAAGGCCGTGCCCTGCATGTGCTTCGAGGCCGCGGCTCCACCGACCGCGTGATTGTGTTAGGGGCTGCGGTAGGCGGACCGCACGATCAGCGTCTTGCCGAGGTGGTCGCGCAGGGCCTGCAGCTTGTCCATCGCTTCGGTGTTGATCTTGACAGCGCCGGTGCCGCGGCAGGCGATCTCGGCGGCCGAAAAGTTCGGCCACCCGCGCGCCGGTCAGCATGCAAAGCCGGATGATGTCTGCCGCGCGCCGATCCTCGGCCGCTTCCAGTGCCTCGGCGAGCTTGCAGATCTCGTCCTGGCTGAGAAAGCGCTCGCGCGGGTTTTCGATCCGGCGGCGGAAGCCCGAGGCCGGGTTGTCGTCGCGTCAGCCCCAGCTGACCGCATAGGAGAACATCTTGCGTAGCACCTCGCCGGTGCGGTTGGCGCGCACCGGGGTGGGTTTCGCACCCTGCAGCTTCCGCGCCCGGTTGTTCGGCTTGGCCTTCGATGGCCGGGCGCGGCCGGCCGCGACCTTGTTCAGGAGCTTTTCGACATCGTATGGGGTGATTTCCGTTACCAGCCTGTTGCCCCAGCCTGGCGCCACCATCTTCGCCAGCATCGACTTCTGGTCCGAGGCGTTCAGCGCGGAGAGGTGCGGCAGGTGTACCTCCGCGTTGCGCTCGATCAGGTCGTTGAACCTCGGCGCCTCGCGCCCGGTTTCCTTTTGTCCCAGCGGATCGCCGCCTGCGTCGATCTCGCGCCGGAGCTCTTTGGCCCGTTCCCGCGCCGCGGTCACCGACCATTCCGGCAAGCGATCGATCGTCATCCGCCGCTGCCGACCGGCATGGCGGTAATCGATGGTGAAGGAACGGTTGCCGGAGCGGTAGATGCAGACCGCGAACTCCCGCACCTCGCTATCGAAGATCTGGTAGTCTCGCCCTTCGGCCGGTGCAGCTCCGCGGACGGATTTCTCATTCAATCGCACCCTGTTGACCATGCAACTCACCCTTCCATCGTGATCCCATGAGGCGTGGATTCGCGCCTTTATCAAGCATGCATGCCGGAAGGGGTGGCGGGGTGGCGCAGGGTGGCGGTGGAACAACGGGGGTGTGCCACCTTCGGTAGGTTATTCGTCGACGAGGGCGGGAAGCGGACTTCCGCTGCGGGTGCAAGATCGTAGGGGCACCACAACACGAGCAGACATTCGGTTCCCGGTGTTCTCAAACCCCATCCGGCCGTAGTCTACTTAGTCGTGCTTGCCTGAAATCGAGCGGTATCAGAGAGAGTACTACCGTCCTGAAACATACCTGATGAAACTGGGAGAGTGAGCGCGCCCATGTTCTCAACCTCGGTCTCGATCTCAGGCCAAATCCCCTCAATCAATTCGGCGAGCGTTTCGACATGCCGCGCCTCCGAGTCCTGGGAGATCACAGACAGCCTGAGAACGGTGCGCCCCTTCCAAAGGGCTGTACGAACGAAGACGCATCGCCCCGCATTTAGCCGTTCGGCAAGCGCGGTGATCTTCCAGCTTTCATTGCTCAGGCTGTGGCAGCCGACAACGATCTGGTTGAGGTCCATGCGGTTCAACACTTCCAGCCCTCCGACCCGACTGATGCGCCGGGCCAGTCGGGATGCGGCGTCGCAATGCCGGTCGACCAATGTTGCGACGCCGTTGCGGCCGAGGCGGCGCAGCACCGCCCAAGCGGCAAAGCCCTGAGCGCGGCGCGACAGGCCCGGAGTAAATGCCGATGGGTTGCGCCCGTCTTCCTCGGCCGCGTTCAGGTAGCCTGCGGACTTCTGCATGGCGCGTTGATGAGCAATCTTGTTTCGGACGATAGCAAAGCCGGATTCGTAGGGCAGTTGCAGCCATTTGTGGCCATCGACCGACCAACTGTCGGCAAGTTCCGCCCCCATGGCCAGATGCTTTCGGGTGGTCGAGGCCCGGACCCATAGTCCGAATGCGCCGTCCACGTGCATCCACGCATCATGCAACCGCGCCAGCGCCGCAATCTCGGCCAGCGGTTCGAACCCTCCCGAATTGATGTGCCCGGCCTGGGCCACGATGATCTTTGGCCCCTGAACCCGAGCCATGGCGACGGCCAGGTCGTCCGGACACAGTAATCCGGCGCCGTCCGACGGCAATTTGTGAAAATTGGTCTCGCCGAAACCCAACTGGCGCAGGGCGGCGTAGTTGGTGACATGGGCATCGTCACTGATGAAGATATGGACTTTCGGCGCCCCCTGAAGCCCCTCTGCGTCGATGTCGTAGCCACCGCGCCGCAGCACTTCCCCACGTGCGGCGGCGAGCCCCACGAAGGCGGCCATGGTCGCACCGCCGACAAACCCGACGGAGCTGTCTCGCGGCAGGTCGAGAAGTTCAAGAAGCCAGGCTTCCACGGCCTCTTCCGCCGTCGCAGCGGCGGGCGAGGACTGGTAGATCGCCGCGTTCTGGCCCCAGGCGGAGGTGAGCCAGTCGGCGGCCACTCCCACCGGATCGGACGCCCCCATGACCCAGGCGTAGAAATTCGGACTGGTATTGCCCACAAGCCCCGGCTCGGCGGCCGCGATCAACTCATCAATCACGCGCGCGCCGGGCAGTCCATCATCCGTCACGGGAAGGCAGAACCGCTCCCTGAGCGCGGCGGATGAGGCGGATGGGCTGATCGGGTGGTTGCCGCTCCGATAGTCCCGCGCGTAAGCCGCCGCGCGGGTCAGAACATCGGAAGGGGCAAGATGTGCAAGGGCGTGTACCATGTCGAACTCCAATCTACCGGGGATGCATCCATCCGGGCAGGAACCTGTAGGGATTGGCCGTCTTGCTCGCGTCGAAGCTGAGGCCGAGAGCGTTCAGCCGCTCAGCCATAGAGCCATCCTTGAACGCGTCGAAGGTTTCCGTCGCACCGCCAACATGCGTACCGCCCACAAAGATCTGAGGAATGGTTGGTAAGCCGACCTTGATACCCAGCGCGGCCCTGAGATCGCCGACCAAACTGTCCTTCTGCATCGCTGCCGCATCGAGCTCCACCGCGTGATACGGCACGCCCGCTGCGGCAAAGAGTTTGCGTACAGACCAGCTGAATTCGCACCATTCTAAGACGAACATTACAACGGGATGCTGCGCGACGATCTCGTCAACCATCTCTGCGGTCTCGGGCTTGCAGGTCGGTGTGGCCGCAGAGGCCACGGGCGCGGAGGCTGCGCTGTCGAACCGCGCGCCAGGTGTGGACCGTGACAGCGCGATCTCATCGTCGCTCATTTCCTCCTCGATGCCATCGAACAGGACCGTGGACATGTAGCGTTCGCCGGTATCGGGCAGCATGGCAACGATGCGCGACCCTTTGGGGGCGGTCTTCGCCACCTCTAACGCGGCGGCGAAGGTTGCGCCGGCGCTGATGCCGCAGAAGATGCCCTCCTGCGCCGCAAGAGCGCGCGCCGCTTGAAGGGCGGCATTGCCGGCGACGGGTTGGAACGCGTCGATTGCGCCCGCGCTGACGGCGTCCTCGGCGAGCTTCGCGATGAAGTCCGGCGACCAGCCTTGCATCAGGTGGGGGCGGAACATCGGGTGGCTGGCCGGGCGGCCGTCTGCATCCCGCTCCTGCGCGATTCCGCTTTGCATCAGCGGCACGTTGTCCGGCTCTGCCACGACGATCCGCGTCTTGGGGCATTCGGCGCGCAGGACGCGGGAAACGCCCTTCAGCGTACCGCCGGTCCCGAAACCCGTGACCCAGTAGTCCGGGCCCTGTCCGCCAAAGGCATCGACGATTTCCCGCGCGGTGGTGCGGGAATGCATGTCGGCATTGGCCTCGTTCTCGAACTGCCGGGCAAGGAACCAGCCATGTTCGCGGGCCAGTTCCTCGGCTTTGGCCAGCATGCCAGTGCCCTTTTGTGCGGCGGGCGTCAGCACCACCTTCGCGCCAAGGAAGCGCATCAACTTGCGCCGTTCGACGCTGAAGCTTTCGGCCATGGTGACGACCAGCGGGTATCCCCTGGCGGCGCAGACCAGTGCCAGGCCGATCCCGGTATTGCCGGAGGTCGCCTCGACCACGGTCTGGCCGGGTTTCAGGGCGCCTGACGCCTCAGCCGCCTCGATGGCCGCCAGCGCGAAGCGGTCCTTGACGGAGCCACCGGGGTTGAAAGCCTCGACCTTGACGTAAAGCTCGACCCCTTCGGGTGCGAGCCGGTTGATCCGGACGATCGGCGTGTTCCCGATCGTGTCGAGGATGGAGCCGAAAAGCGCCGGCGCGGTTTGGGGAACGGGTTTCATCTGCATCTCTCTTATCCTTTTGATATGGCGTGATCGGTCATGCAGCCGGGGCCGCACCCGCATCCGCCGCCATGTGAATTTCGTGTTGAACGACCTGGGCATCGCGGAGCGCGAGGTACCAAGGGTCTACTGAGAGGGCGCGGTCGACGAGGCTACGGACGGCGGCGCGGTCTTCGTCGGTGTCGACTTCGATCCGTATCCGCGATTCCAAAGGGGCCGCCGTGCGCGGGCTCAGCCCCATCAGCGCGGCATCGTCGAAATCGCATTCGATCGTCACATCGACCGAGCGGAAGACAAGACCCTCGCGCGCGGCCATCATCTTCACGCCGATGCCGACGCAGCCGACGATGGCGGCGCGGGCGAAGAAGCCCGGGCTTGGCCCGGCAGCGTCGCCACCCATGCCCGGCCCCAGATCCATGGTCGCGTGGAACTTGCCCTGTGAGGCGTGGCAGGTCAGCCCCTCATCAATCCGGCCGGTTGTCACCAGCGTGTTGCACGCGGCTACAAGATCTTGCCGCATCCGTTCGATCACGGCGGTCTGCGCCTGCCGGATCACCTCGTCCCGCACGGGGGTCGGTTTCGCATCGGTTTCGGACGTCATCATGGTCATAGGTATCTCCTTTCAGGCCGCCGAGCGGCCGCGTGTGCAAAGAATGTGATCGGCAAGGGCGGCGGCATCGGCACCGACGCCATCGATGAGGGCAGAGTTGCGCTGTCTCATGAACGGCAGGCCGAGGGTGTACAGTCCCGGCGCAACCAACCCTTCCCGGTGCATCAGCCCGCCTTTGCGGTCGAAGACCGGCAGGTGCAGCCAGCTGTAATCGGGCCGGAACCCGGTCGCCCAGAGGATGGTGCGGATGTGACCGCCGCCGAGATAGAGCGAAAAGCGCGACGAGGCAGGACAGGGTGTCGCGGCAAAGCGTTCGACAGGGCCGATGCCGCTCAGGCCGGTTTCCTCGGCCCAGCTATCCAGCGTGTCGAGCAGCCGGTTCATTTTCAGGTCCGACAGCGCGCAGTGATTGTGCAGCGCGCCGGAAAAGAGCGCGGTGCCGTCGCGGACGGCGCTGAGACGGCCGACGATCTCGACCCCCCGCGTGGCAAGGCTGCTCAGGTCGCAGAAGCGCTGCGCGTGCGAGCCGACGAGTTGCAGCGATGGCACCCGGCGCGCGCGGTCGATATCGTCAACCTCGTCTGTCCGCGTGGTTTGAATGCCCGCGCGATCCATCCACCACTGGATGTCCCGGCCGCGATAGTGGCGCGGCATGCGGATATGCTCACCGGCAGAAAGAATGACCTCATGTCCGGCGGCGCGGATTTCGGCGGCAAGCTGGACACCGGTTGCCGAAGCGCCGACCACCAGAACGCCGCCCGGTGCGAGTTGGTCGGGGTTGCGGTAGTCGAGTGCAGTGATCTGGTCGACCCGCGACGGGATTTCTGCTGCCAGTCCCGGCACCGAAGCCACGTTGCAGGCCCCGGTGGCCAATATGAGCGTGTCACAGTTCCAGTCGCCCCGGTCGGTCGCAACGCGGTAGCCGTTGCCGTGCCGTGTAACCGAAAGCACGCGCGTACGCTCGTCCACCGGTGCCCGACTGGCGGCGGCGTAGTCGTTCAGGAAGCGGGTAACCTCGGGCATCGACATGAAGCCGTCAGGATTGTCGCCCTGATAGGCGAAGCCGGGCAGCCGGCTTTGCCAGTTCGGGGTGAGAAGGCGCAGACTGTCCCAGCGCTCATGCCGCCAGGAATTCGCGATCTCCCCCCGCTCCAGCACGACATGGGGGATGTTGCGGCCCGACAGGCAGCGGCTCATCGCGAGGCCGGCCTGACCGGCGCCGATGATGAGGGTTCCGATATGTTTCATGGGTTTTGCTCCTGTCGGACCGGCGGTGTCAGGCGACCGTCACGTTGACGGATGTCGGGTTGGTGAGGATGTCGAAGACGGCCGAGCGCTTCTGCGACTGGGCAACGAGCGCACGGATTTCATCGGCAGTCGCGTCGGCGTCGATTTCGAAATTGACGCGGATGGCCGAGAAGCCGTTGCGGAGCTCCGGGTCCATGCCGAGGATGCCGCGCACATCGATATCGCCCTCGACCATCGCCCGCATGTGGTTCAACTGGATGCCGCGATGCTGGGCAACAGCCGCCACGCCACCCGAAAGGCAGCTTGCCAGCGCGGCCAGAACGATCTCCGGCGGAGTCGGGGCACGGTCGGCAGCGGCAAAGACTTCCGGATGGTCGCTGTCGATGCGGAAGGTTTCCTTGCGCTCGTGGTTCTGGCCGAGGCCGAAGTAACCATTGATCGCGTTGGTGCTGTGGGTGCCATCCTTCCAGTCGCAGGTGCTGCGGAAGGTGAAGGCGGCGGCCTCGGGCATCTCGGCGAACGCGCCGCGCGCGCCAATCAGGGCTTCGGTATTGACGCCGTTCGAAACGGGTTTGGTCATCGTGGAGATTTGCATTTTCATTCCTTTCAAGAGTTTCGTGTGTCTGATCGTTCGGGTTTGAGGAGGTGGCCGGATGTTCCGGCCGGGGATGGCGGGCCTTCCGACCCGGCGCATTCAGTGATGTCGTCCGCCCTGTCTGGGCTTGGCAAATAGCGGGCTGCGTTCCGCGTACCAGCGGCGGGAAGTGTCATTCGGGACCAGTCCCGAAAGCCCGTCAAAGCCGCTGTCATAGCCGGGCCTGCGGTCCTTCTTCATCATGTTATCCATTTCGCTTTCCTTCTTCGTTCCGGGCCCTTCCGGGCTGATGGGAAAGCAATACAGCCAGCTTTTGCTTGTGGTCTTGAGCGGGGGATGGGTAATTTGTGGGGAAAGTCTGAGTTTCGGTGGGGAAGGCTTTTTGCACTACGCGTTCGACGGCTTTGCGCTTGACCTGAACCGTGGCGATCTGCGCCGCGGCGATGCCGTGCTGCCGGTCGAACCGATGGCCTATGCGGTGCTGAGCCATCTGGTTCGGAATGCCGAACGTCTGGTTGCAAAGGACGAACTGGTCGAGAAGGTCTGGGACGGGCGCTTCATCTCCGACGCGGCGGTTTCGACCGTGATCAAGTCGCTGCGCCGCGCCCTTGGGGACGATGGTAAACAGCAGCGTTACATCCGCACGGTTCACGGGCGCGGGTTTCGCTTCGTCGCGGATGTCCGGATCGTAGCGCCTGCAGTCGTGACCGAGCCTCAACCGCAAGAAGTTGCACAATCGGTCGAGACGGTTCCGGCGGAGCAGAAGCCTTCGATCGCGGTGCTGCCATTCACGCTTATCGGCAGTTCCGAGGTCTATTCCGCGATTGCCGACGCGATCCCGGGTGAACTGATCTCCATCCTTTCAAGGCTGCGCTGGCTCAAGGTCGTGGCACGGGGGTCGAGCTTTCGGTTTCGCCCGCCGTTGCAGGATTTCGAGGCGATCCGCTCGGCGCTTGGCGTGGCCTATGTCTTGTCGGGAGAGGTTGAGATCCTCGGTCCCGCGCTCGGTATCGCGATCGAGCTTGTCGACGCGCGGAGCTCGCAGGTCGTATGGGGTGACCGGCTTTCGGGCAAGATCGACGACATTCACGACATGCGCGAACAGATCGTAGCGCTGATCATTTCGGCAATGGAACTGCATATCCCGCAACACGAGGCGCAGCTTGCGCGTTTGCGGGCGCCGTCAGGGCTTGATGCCTGGTCACTTTATCACATCGGCCTTCAGCATGCGTTCCGCTTCAACCGGGGGGACAATGCCCGTGCCGCCGACTATTTCCAGCGCGCGACCGAGCTCGATCCGCTCTTTGCCCGCGCCCATGCGGCCCGGTCCTTCGTCAGCTTCCAAGCGGCGTTTCTGCGCTATTCGACGGATCATGCGGGCGCCATCGACGATGCCAGGCGCCATGCGGAGCGGGCCGTGGAACTTGATCCCATGGACCCGTTCGCGAATTTCAACTTCGGCCGCGCCCACTGGCTCAGGGGCGACCCGGCGGCGGGGCAGTCCTGGCTGGAACGGTCGTGTAGTCTGAGCCCCAGTTTCGCGCAGGGTTACTACGCGCATGGCTGGGCCGATTTGATGGCGGGCGATGGGCAAGTCGCCCTTGAGAATCTTGAAAAATCAATCAGCCTCAGCCCGCTCGACCCGTTCCGCTATGCGATGCTTGCGGCAAAGGGCATGGCGCATTTTCAATTGGACGAGATGGACGAGGCCGCGCGCTGGGCAGATCAGGGCGCGCGGACGCCGGGCGCGCATTATCTGATCAACGCATTTGCTGCTGTGATAAACGAAGCCGCCGGTCGCCACGATCAGGCGCGATACTGGACGCAGGAGGCGAAGGCGCGCCGCAAGGATGTTTCGATCGAGGCATTCTTCACCGCGTTCCCATTCAGACATGAGGCAAAGCGGGAAGTGCTGTCCGACGCCTTGGCGACGCTAGGATTTCCAGAAAGATAGGCAGGCAGTCGGCCTTAGAAACGTATTAATCATTTTGGTACCATTTGGGTTTCTGGCAAAGTGGCGCATGGAACTAACTGCCCGTGCTCGGTTCCTGCGTCAGGGCGCATTGGTTAACTTAAGGCGGTGCGGGGTTCTGTTGCACAAATCCTGTAGGGGATTCATCTCGTGAAACCAGCGTGATAGCTGGGGTGCATGAGCAGACCGACCCCACCGACCTACAAGATCAGGAACTGGCCAGCCGACAATGAAGCGCTC
>NZ_JAOVQO010000037.1:0-11536 GCF_025673475.1 Albidovulum salinarum
CTCGACGATGCGGCCCAAACTCAATCCAATACCGAGCGGGCCAATTGGCGCGGGGTGGAGCAGCCCGGTAGCTCGTCAGGCTCATAACCTGAAGGTCGTAGGTTCAAATCCTACCCCCGCAACCAAAAAAAATAAACACAATATCAGATACTTGCAGGCGCCCCAAGGGGCGCTCTTCGCGTTCGCGCAATGCCCGGTGCTACGCTGGTGCTACGGTTGGGGCGCAGAACGGAAGTCTGGCGAGACATCGGGGTCATTGGCACACTCCGACGATGCTTGGGTGCCTCGCGGGTGGAGAACAGATCTCCGCTAGTTCGTCACTGCATCCGCACTATTTTCTGGAAAGCTGCCTCTCGACCTTCGCGCGGAATTACTTGCTACAGCGGGTGGCAGCGTCCTTACCCCTCTGCCTCACCGAAATATTCATCGGCTTCATTCTCTGCTTCCTCATCTTCCAGCAGTCTTTCCTCGGTCACCCAATGAAACAGTATACTGCTGAACCGATCACGAGCACGGTGCCGCTTGGCAAACGACGCCAACGCTGTCTCAAACTGAACCATAACCATGAGGGCGTCGCTAACTTGTGGCAGAGTCTGATCGTCAAGCTGCTCCAAATATTTTCCCTCTGGCTGGCTCTGAAGGAAGACAAGTAGGTCTGATAAGACCCGATTGATGATTTTGACCTTACTAGCGCTCATTGTCGCTTCGGGCTTCTTCTTTGAGAGTTCTCTGATCTCCCTTAGAATTCCCGCAAACACCGGCTCAGTGGCATGATAGCTGCGAACAATGGCGTCTGTTGTTACATACTCCGGGCGGTCATCGTCCTGCATTATTTCCTCCCAATCTTTGAAGGTGGGGCAGCGCGGACATTGCTCGCACTACCATTAACCTGATAGTGCCAACCGCCTTCGTACACGACGTTGTCCGATCGAAATCGCTCCGCCTCCTCGATATACTGACCAAGGACCATCGTCACATCGCTTGTGGAAGGGAGATCATCGCTTTCGAACGCCTCAAAATCTGGAAACGGCCGATACTTTTCACCGAGTATCTGATTTCCCAGTTCGAGCACCTTATTGATCAATTTTAGTTTAAAAGCGTTGACGCCATCGTTGGGCGACTTCTTGGCGAGCGCTGCCACTTCGGCGTGCAGGCTATTTAGCTGCCCCGTAAGCTTTTCCAGTTTCTCAACATCTTCTCTTGCCTTCATACTGACCTCCTATGGGCATTCCCGCCTAAACTCGACATACTTCTTCAATACAACCTCAAGTGGCGCCCGCTGCTTGCTATGAAAGACTTCAACCATCTGTTCAATATCCGCATCGGTCAGAACAACTATCGCCTTGCGCTGGCCTGCCCACAAGTTGATCGTTCTGGTCATCTCTGCCCTTTGGAGCGGATTTCTGGTAACTAACACCCCGAAACGACCAAGTTCGTCTGCCAAATATCGGTTCAATTGATCTACATGCTCGCGTCCGATCTGCCGGACATTCTTGATCTCGAAGGTGATCTGCCGCGACCCGTAGTCGTCCATCATTTCCTGGAGGAAGGGCGTCGAGCGGGTGTTATAGAAAATCAAGTCGCGGATGGATACGCCGTCGTCCGTCCTTGCCTGCTCCTGAGCGAAGTCAAGCTGCGGATATAACATAGAAGGAAGCAACTTCCCGATTAGGGCTTCATACTCACGGTCTGCTCCATCTGTCTTGCCTGTCGGCAGCTTTTTGATACGTGCAAGTGCGCGTCTAGCCGACATAGCTGGCATTTGCGAGAAAAGCGGATCATTCACGCAGTCAGCAGCGGTGCGTTCCTTGGCTTTCACGTAGGCATCTACCACGCCGTAGTGGTCGCGGTTATAGTTCAAAACGCTCACACGGGTCAGTTCTTCCGGCGTGTGGGCTACTTCGTCCTGCGGACAATAATGATGGAAATAGTCCTCGTAACTAAGCCAGGGGACAAACCGCAACCAGCGTCTCGGAACGAAGATAATCGGTGATCCATCGTTCGGATTGACCGGCAAGGTAACGCCTGTGTGCTTGACGAAGGTATTTGCTCGATAGTCGTAGACATTTTCTACGTCGACGGGTTGGATGGGAACACCAAGCCGATTACACTGGTCAATCGTGAAGTCGATCAAGAAAGACTTCAGGAAGTTACAGGCAATATCGCTTACTCGGTCCTTGGAGATCCCATCTACGAATAGCTGAATTTCTTCGAAGTGCCTGAAGCCTGCTCTTTCGTATTGAGGGATGCGCCGAAACAGCGAGATTATCTCGCTCGCTTTTTCTTCGCCGATGCGCTTTCCTTTTCGGCGCGCGGATGTTCCCAGACCGACTTCGTCGCATTCCGACGCCAGAATTAACGTACTGACAGCCTGCGCTTGGTTACCGCTTTTGGCCAACGTTCCAAGATGGTTGAAGGCGTTGATAAGGCCAGTGTGGAGCATTTGGTCTTGCTGCGAAGGAGAACGCCACAACATGAATGGGTCAAGGTAAAGCGGCACATCCTCGTCGAAGAATGGGATTGCGAAATCCAGGTCGGCTTGGGCTGCGTTGATCCCATGGAAGTCAGTAAGTCTCGGACGTATCAGCAAGGTTAGGCACCGTCTTGAGATAAGGAGTGTCGCACAATCGCACCGTTTCGCGTTGCGCACATTGGCGTAACTCCTTCGCTGCGACAAGCTCGAACGGCCGGATCGGGGAAGCAGCGTTGCAGCAAGCCAAAAGAGTTGAAATTCTATTATGAATCGAACGGTTTCTGTTGCTGTCCGCCCTGTCCGCCTCCGTCCGCCCCAACCCTAACAACGGCTGATTGGCGGACAGGGCGGACAGCAGCGGACGGCCAAGGCTTGCCTTAGGCTTTAGGCAAAGCGACCTTTTCGCCTAGCCTAGCCTAGCCTAGCCTACGCTAAGGCTTAGGCGGATGAGCCGCTGCCGGTTCTTGCCTTCCCGCATGTGCTCGATGACGACGCCTTGCCGCCTGAGGAGTGGTGCCACACGGCGCAACTCGCTGCCGAAGATGCTCGGCTTGCGCGGGAAGCTCTCGGCGCTCTCGGTCTCGGCCGGGTAGCGCTTTCGCAACGTCACGGCCAGCTCGCTGGCCGTGCCCCGCCACTCCCCGACAGATTGCACGAAGGCCAGGACCACCGCTGCCACGGTGTTGTTGTCGATGGCGGTTTCCTCGCTCTCCCTGCGGTTCGCCTGGTAGGCGGCCAGGAACGCACTCTGGGGCCAGCCGAGGGTCGGTTCGGCAGCGGTGACCCAGCGGGCGAAGTCGGCCAGCCTGGGGCGCTCTGAGAGGCGCACAGAGTCGTTGTCTGCCATTGCCTGCGAGGTGGCGTCCAGGAGCCCCGCCAGGATGCGCGGGCGGGCCGCCTCGAAGCGCTCCCAGAAGTCGCTTTCGAAGGCACGTTCCGTCTCCGGGATCGTCGGCAGGGTGAGGGTGATTGCCCGATCCGCCAGGTCGGCGCGCTCGGCCAGATCGGGAATGCCGTTGAGGATCACCGGCCGGGTCGCCTGGAACAACACCTCCTCGGCATCGCTGTGCAGCTTGCGGGTGGCAAAGCCGCCCCCCGTCGCCAGACGGCAGAGGCCGTCCGCCATCGCGGGTTTGATCCGCGACAGGTTATCGAACGCCAGCACATGCGCGCCCTGGGCGGCAATCGCCAGGTCGCGCTCATCGCCTGGGAAGGCGCGGGCCGGGAGCGTCGACGGATCGACCAGCGACCGCAGCACCCGCGTCGTCGTGCTCTTGGCGCTGCCCTGCTCGCCCGAGAGCACCAGGATCGGATAGGGGCCGTCCGGGCGCAGCGCGCCGAGGAGCCAGCCCAACACAAGCAAGAAGTCGGCCTCACCGCCTACGTTCACGAAGTCCCGGAGCAGGCCGACGTCGCCGCTGCCGGGAACCGGCACTGGCAGGGCGGCCGTTCCGGGGCTGCGCCGGAAGCGTGGTTCCTTGCTCTGGTGCACGCGCCAGCCCTCGGGCGTGATCTCCACCGAAGACCAGTCGGATGCGCCGAGATCCAGGGCGTAGCCCTGGGCGGCCTTTCCGACACGCAAGGAAGCGGGACGTTCGGCGCCGTCAAAGAGCGCCTGGGCCTGCATCTGCCGGGCAGTGTCTTCGAGCCTGGCGCTCGCCATCGTCTTGCCCGTGGCGCGGTACTCCGCGTAGGAGAGGAGCTTCTTGAAGGCGCCGCTGTCGAGCGCGAAGGTTTCCCAGTGGCCGTCTAGCCGGATCGAGGCGAAGGGGCGCTTGTCGGGCGTGTGCCAGAACTCGATCTCCTCGAATAAGCTAGCTGGTTCCGATGCGTCGGCATCTGCCGCCTTAGCCTTAGGGTAGGCTAGGGGGGCGGCCACGTCGATGAGCCGGTTGATCTCGCGGACCGTCCAGCCTTCCGCTACCGCGTCGGCGGCATCCCATCCCTTACCGTAGGCTAGGCCAGGTGGCGCCCCGTCCGGATGCCTTACCTTACCTAGCACCACGTCGGTGGTCGGAATGATCCTCGGCGGTATTCCGAAAGCCTTATATAAGGTAACGGCCAGCCCCTCGGCGTATTTGCGCCCGGGCTCATCCTTGTCGGGCCAGAGGATCACGGTGCGGTCCTTCATCGCCGAGATATCCGACTTCTCGGCCGCGTTCGCCCCGCCGAAGGTCGTGGTCGCGACGTAGCCCAGGCTCGCCAGGGCATCGGCGCATTTCTCGCCCTCGGTGATGATCACCGGGCGGTTCTCGTTGGCCGCGATCAATTCGTCCAGTCGGTAGAGCGGCCGGTGCTCCGGTGCGGTCCAGGTGCCCTTCACCAGGTCATAGGGCAGGAAGAACTTGCGCCCGTCCCGGTCATAGCGGTTGGCGACCAGGACCGGCTTGCCGTCTTCGTCCCGGTAGACATGCTGGTGCGACGGTTTGCCCGCCTTCGGGTGGCTGAGTGTGGCAATCGTGCTCATGCGCTCATCCCCCAGGAACCGACCAGCTCGCGGGCCGCCTGCATCTGCGGCACGCCGTTCAGATAGGCATAGAGGCTCACCGGGTCGCCGCCCTTGTCGCCAGTCGCGAAGTCGGCCCAGCGGCCGACCTGGAGATTTACCTTAAACGAGCCCGGGCGCCGGTCGGCGCGGGTGGGATTGAGCGACACCCATTCCTGGCCGACCTGGCGGCCCTGCGGCAACCAAGTGCGTACCAGGGCGGGCCAGTTGCGCAGACAGGCCGCGTTGATCGCGGCAATGAAGACATGGCGGGGCTGGCGATGATCAGTTGTCATTGGCGGCGATCTCCTGGAGACGGGCAATCTCGAAGGCTTCCACGTCGTCGAGGCGATAGCGCACCAGGCGCCCGACCTTCACGTAAGCCAGCGGATAGCGCTTGGTGCAGCGCCAGGTGCTCAGCGTCGTCGTGGATACTCCCAGCCGGTCCGCCACGTCCTGCGGGGTAAGAAGTTGCTTCAATTTCAACGAGTTCATGGTCTTCCTCCTTGGTTTGAACCATGGAGGTAACCTGTCAGAAACGCCCGAATGCATCCATCAAACGCGATCGTAGAAGTGACGCGCGAAATCGGCCGTCACTTTTGCGATTGGGTCGCGCGAACCTCACGAATGGCAGTCACGATCTGGCTGCGCTTTATGTCTGGGGAGACAACGGCCATCACCCGCTCCACCGCGTCGACCAGGTTCGAGATCGTTTGGTTCGCGACCTTGAAATACATGCCCTCGGTAAAGGGATGCGGGCTGTTGGCTTCCCAATACGGACGCAGTGTTCTCAGGAATTCATGCAACGCATGATCCTTAGGAAGGGCTCTGGCCTTGCTTCGTGCACGCCATTCCCGCATGCGCTCTGAAAATCCTTCATCGGTTTCAAGTTTGATCGGCTCTTCCCCGTCAAGGCCTTCCAACACCTTCCGCTTGGGCTTGCGGTTGCTGGTCATTTCCAGACACGCTTGGAGATCGACCAGAAGCTCGCGATAGACCATGAAGATGTTCTGGCGCGTGCCGATCAGATCTTTGAGGGTTCTTCCGTCCTCAAACTCGTAAAAGCGCGGAAAGTCCTGGATTGTCTGCTCCAGCCTGCCTTCAACGCCGGGATACTCCAAGAGCGCCAGCAGAGCGTCATAGAGCGCGCCTGCGCTATCCGCCGCCGCTTCCAGTGCCTTGTTGTCGTCGCTCTCTGATCTGAGGGCGTCGAGGTCGAAGTATCCCGATCTGAAGGCGTCCAAGGCGCCGACAAGGGCGACCTTTGTGGCGTCGTCTTTTGGTAGCCCGGCGATAGACGCGAAGGACTCGTGTAAGTCGGGAGTGACCAGATCGTCAGCCTCAACGTCGACGGCGTCTACCCAGCCCGGCGTAATCGTCTCTATGTCCATCGTTCCTGCCTCGCTCACGCCTCATAACCCAGCATCGCCTCGGTGGTCTTGTTCACCGATTCCCGAACAGGGTCCAGATTGGGCCGGGCATAAACCGCTGTGGACTGGCGACTCTTATGGCCGAGCGATCCGGCGATGATGTACCCCCTTCGTCCGGCCGCTAACGATCTTGCGTCAAATCTTATATAAGCAAGGCATGGCTCCGCTTCAGCGACGATGCACCTCTGCCGCTAGGCGGTCTTGCTTCTCAGGCGGACGGCGAAGGAAGAACCGCGTGAGATGACCCAATCGTTACTATCTTGATGCGCTCAACCGCCCCCGCCAGGATATTTCGGGGGCGTATTGTAAACAATTCTGCTCGCGATTTCCGACGATTTATAGAAGGGATTCTTCGGGCATTCCGACAAGCAGGCGTGAAGCCCTGTTTCAGCCAAGGGCTGTGGAACGCCACTTTGGATCGCTTCTCGATACGACGACTCGCACCCAGCTTCACACGTCGACCAAGGGAACAGCGCATTTACCTTGGTGAAGTCCCGAAAACTGAACGGGCCGACTTCGATCTTCGGGACTGAACTCTTGATATCATAGGAAAATCGGCTGTGTTGAGCGTCCGTCGCGTTCCGCCTTGTTTCTACGACCTTCGCGCTACGGATCACGTAGATGAGTTTCAACGCCGGCTCGCCATCCGGGTCCACTCCGACGTGGATTACATCCTCTTTGGCAAACTCCACATACGTCGCGACATCAAGGTGTGGGTACAGTCTGACCAAACCGTCTTCGGATGCGGTACCAAGATATCCGATGAATAGGGTGGCCTCCTTGCCTGCATCTTCAAGTGCCGCAATGACGGGATGCCGTTCTAGATCTTGCTCAAGCGACTTCTTCTTATCCATTGTTCGCCTCCCTCCAAGTGATTGTAGGAAGGAGATTATACACGCAAAAGGGGATTTGCGGAACGCGAGCGCCAACGTCGCCAGATGCGAGCGGTGCTTTTCTGGCCTTGAATCGTAAACGAACGAATGAGCATCGGTCATGCTGGACCGGCGCGACGGCCCACCCGGTCAGAATATCGCCTCGCGGGTACAGTCTGGTAGACGCGCCTCGCGGCGCTACACCGGCCGCCGGATTGAATAAGAAGCTTACGGCAACGGGTCATTGAAGCATTTTCAATCGGCGGCATCCCCGCTAACTTGCGACGCATAGCCCAGCATCGCCTCCGTGGCCTTGTTCACCGAGTCCCGCACGGGGTCCAGGTTGAGCCGGGCATAGACCGCGGTGGATTGATGGCTCTTGTGGCCGAGCGACTTGCCGATGATGTAGCCGTTCGCCCCGGTCGCGGCCTGGTAGCTGCCGAGCGTGCGGCGCAGGTCGTGAATGCGCAGATCCTCGATCCCGGCCCCCGCCAGGATGCGGCCCCAGGCCTTCTTGGGGTCGGCGAGGTGACCGGTGCGGCCGTCGCCGGGAAACACCCAGGGGCTTTCCGAGGCGAGCTTGCGCTCGGTCAGGATCTCCATCGCCGGGCCGGACAGGTGCACGGTCTGCGCCTCGCCGTTCTTCGTCTCGGGAATGCGCCAGGTCGCGGTGGCGAAGTTGATATCCTTCCAGCGCATCGCCAGGAGGTTCGACTTTCGCGCCCCGGTCAGGAGCGAGACCATGAAGAAGTCGCGCGCCGCTTCATTCGGCTCGGCGCTCAGGGCGGCGAAGAAGCGAGGCAACTCGTCGGGCTGCAAGAACCGGTCGCGACTCTTCTCGCGGTATTTCTTGATGCCGATGGCCGGGTTGGTGCCGTCCCAGCCCCAGTCTATGGCCCTGTTGAAGATCGAGCGGATGCGCTCCAGGAGCCGGTTCGCCTGGTAAAGCCCGTTCTCCTTGCCGATCTTCGCGTGCAGCCGCTCGACTTCGGCCTTCTCGATGGTCGATATCCGCCGCTTGAACCAATGCGACAGGAACTTGGGTACCTCGCGTTCGTCATAGGCCCAGGAGCGCTTGTGGACCTTGGAGTATTTCTCCAGGTACTCGGTGAAGAGCGCGCCGAAGGTCATCTCGCCCCGGATGGCGCGGCGCTCCTTCTGCGGGTTCTTGCCGCCCGCGATCTTGCCCTTGGCGCTCGCGGCGAGCTTTCGGGCATTCTCGATGCTGATGTCGGGGAAGCGCCCCAGGAGGATGCGTTCCGGGCGTCCCTCCACCCGCTTGTAGAGATAGAAGCTCTTGGTCCCGGCCGGTGTCACCGCCAGGACAAGCCCCTTCTCCTTTTCGTCGTTATAGTAGTCTTTGCCGCCCTTCGGCGCGGCAGGCGCCTTCAGGAGCGCCGCCTTGGTGAAGTTCAGGTGATGGCTTGTCACGCGCTGTCCCTTCCGCTCTGGTGCTACGCTGGTGCTACACTTGAGAGCAATTTTGGGCAATCCTGAACAAAGATGGGTAAAATTGCTGTGTTGCTAACATATTGATAAAACTATAAAGAAATTCGAACCGCAAACTCCAACAAACATACGACAATGAGGCTCATAACCTGAAGGTCGTAGGTTCAAATCCTACCCCCGCAACCACCGTTACCGACCCAGCCCCGAGGCGTACCGCCCGGGGCTTTGTCGTTTCCGCTTCCCCCAAGGCCAGGATCGACGCCAGCGCGCCCACGAGCTCGATGGCATGGCCCTTTTCCCCGGGGATCATGCGGATCTCGCTCAGGAGCCCGCGGATCAGCTGGGCGGCCTCCTGGCGCGTCTCCGGCGCGTCGAGCGCCTCCGCGAGGTCCGCGACCTTCGCTCGGTAGATACCGGCGAGACCGGGATGCAGGCGGATCGGTTCCTCTTCGCCCAGCGCCTCGATCCCGGCCGCAAGAACCGCCTTTCGATCCTCGAGTTCCGTGAGCTTGTCGTTCATGCTCGGATGGCGCATGCCGTCGGCGATGGCGTCGACGATCTGGTCGATCTTGCGAGTGACCTGGCCGAGTTCGGTTTCCAGCCGGGAGCGTTTGGCGCGGTCGGACTGCATCAGCCTGTTGTACTCACGCTGGTACTCCGCGACGAACTCGGCGATCAGGTCGGGATGCAGCAGGTGCTCCTTCAGCCCGTCGAGCACCCGCGCCTCGACCTCGTCCCGTTCGATCGTGCGGCGGTTGTCGCAGGTGCCCTTGTTGCGGGCCGCCGCGCAGCCATAGCGGGTCTTGCCGACGAGAGTGTAGCTGGCACCGCAGCAACCGAATTTGAGGAGCCCGGAAAACAGGTAGAGCGGCCGGCGGGCGCGTTCGGGGCGCGTTGCGCCGTCCGGCGCCTGCATGTCGTGGCGCCGGTCTTCCTGCCGTGCCTTGGCCGCCTCCCAGAGCGCGTCCTCGATGATCCGCAGGTCGGGGACCGGCTGGACGACCAGGGCATCGGCCGGGTTCAGGCGCGCCTGGCGTTTGCCGGTGGCAGGATCCTTGACGTAACGCTGGCGGTTCCACACGAGGCGGCCGACATAGAGCTCGTTGTTGAGGATGCCGGTGCCGCGCTTTGGATTGCCGTGGATCGTCGAGGCGCCCCACGCCTTGCCGCTCGGCCCGGGCACGCCTTCGGCATTGAGTGCCGCGGCGATGGCGCGCGAGCTTTGGCCCGTGACATAGGCGCGGAAGATCCGTTCCACGATCACGGCCTCTGCCGGTTCGATCTCGCGCTCACCAGTTACCGGGCTGCCGTCGGCGTTGAAACGGCGAACGACGCGGTAACCGTAGCACTTGCCGCCTGCCGATTTGCCGTCCCGCGCGCGTCCCTCCTGTCCCCGCCGCGTCTTCTGCGCGAGATCCTTGAGGAAGAGAGCCGACATCGTGCCCTTGAGCCCGATATGCATCTCGCTGATCTCACCCTCGGCGACCGTGACGATCAGGATGTCGAGATAGGCAAGCTGCTTGTAGAGGCCCGCGATATGCTCCTGATCGCGGCTGAGCCGATCGAGGCTCTCGGCTACCAGCACCTCGAAGCGACCCGCCTGTGCGTCCTCCTGCATCTGCAGATAGCCCGGGCGCAGATGCGTCGACCCGCTGATCGCCATATCCGGATACACCGGACCCGCAGTCCAGCCACGGCCGTCGATCAGCTTCCGGCACACATGCACCTGATCCTCGATCGACGCGGCGCTCTGCATGTCCGTGGAATATCGCGCATAGATCGCTGCAAGCATCGCTTCGGCTCCCCTCAGAACGGCACATCGAGTCTATCTGAACGCGCAACGCAGGCGAGGGGAAATGTGGCGGCGGTCGTGTTCGGTCGTGGCTATACTTGTGATCAGTCCCCGCGGCTTCCCCCGTCCGAGGTTTGTCAATGCGGGCCGAATCGACCCCTACGCCCGCCCTCAAGCATCGGCCCGCATCGGAAACCTTCAGAAGCCGGCCATTCGCGGCATCCTGATTGAATGTTTGCCTCGCGTGAGAAGCGGCCGGTCGTTCTATCGCCCGTTGCCGCAATCTCGGAGAGCCTATGGCGTCTCACCTCACTCGGTCATCTTCTCGAGCCACCTATCACCAACCGGTCCGCCATCGCGCGGAGCATTTCCTTAAGAAGTATCCCATGAAAGACCCCTCCGCCGAGGGGTGTTCGAGGATCTCGACTTCCTACTGCGCGTACAGCATGAGATCGACGCCGCCGAAGAGCGTCAACTGCTCATGCAACGGCCTCGCCCCCGAGGGAAACCGCCTTGATCAGTCCATCTCGAGTATCTTTTGAAAGAACGGGTCGAAGATTGCCTTCACGCGGTCGAATTCCCTCTCCCGCAGGACCTGCCGCTTCGCCTCACCGTACGTTGCGATCGTGACGTCTTTCACATCGAGCACTGACGCGTCCTCAGTAGCGACGATGGTCTGAGCATCGTCGGGAACGTGATCGAAGATGAACTTCACCATCTGAGGTAGATGGACTTTGTCCTGACCCTGCTGGTTCGGCGAATCGACTACGACCGGAAACTGCACACTATCCGTAAACTTGGTCTTAGTATGAAGGAACGCGTAGTAGTAAGCCAGCAAGGCCCTCGGTCCCTCGCTTCCGCGCGCGACGTTGATCGAGACGATCGACTGCTTTTCCGTGATCCTCCCCCAGTGAAGTGGTCCGCCGTTATGTTTAGGAGAACGGAGGATCGACATGGCTACGAAGCGGCACAAACCTGAAGAGATTGTCATGAAGTTGCGGCAGGTTGAGGTGCTTGTCGGGCAAGGCATTGCAC
>NZ_JAOVQO010000038.1:0-10576 GCF_025673475.1 Albidovulum salinarum
TGAGCGCTTCATTGTCGGCTGGCCAGTTCCTGATCTTGTAGGTCGGTGGGGTCGGTCTGCTCATGCACCCCAGCTATCACGCTGGTTTCACGAGATGAATCCCCTACAGGATTTGTGCAACAGAGCCACTGCGGCCCGGAACGCAGCCGCTCAGCCCGTTTCTTGCGTATCTCGGCGGCGAACTTCGGATCGAAGCGTTGCCACCAGAACCGCACCGACTCGTGGCTGATCTCGATCCCGCGCTCGTGAAGCAGGTCCTCGACGTTCCGAAGCGACAGCGGGAACCGGACATAGAGCATCACTGCAAGGAGGATGATCTCCGGACTGCTGTGGAAATACTTGAACGGGTCGCGTTTCGTCATGGCCGGAGGCTACGAGGCCGTCCTGCCCGTCTCAACCAGATTCCTTCTGACAGCGCCCGCACAAGTAGTCGCCGGCAGGGCGTCAACCTAACGAGCGGCCGCCTCCCTCCAGAAACCAGTCGTCGGAGTAAGGATACCACCAGTCCTGGAGTGCCGGCTTGTGGTCGATGATGACCATCTTCGTACGCCGAAATGCGTCAATCCCCTGCCTCCCGAGTTCGCGCCCGAGTCCCGAAGCCTTCCAGCCGCCGAAGGGCAGTGCGTCGTTGTCGATGAGTGGATTGTTGACCCAGACCATACCGGCCTCCAGCCGTTCGGTTGCTTCCATCGCCTCTTCAAGGCTGGTGGTAAAGACTGATGCGCCAAGCCCGAAGGGGGAGGCGTTCGCGCGCGAGACGGCCTCGTCAAAGTCACGCACGCGGACGACGGCGGCAACCGGACCAAAGCATTCCGACTGCAGAAGTGCCATGCCCTCGTTGCAGCCCGTCAGGATCGTCGGCTCGTAGAACCAGCCCCGGCTCAGTTCGGGCGGAACGCGTCCGCCGGTGACGACCTCCGCGCCCTTCGCGACCGCATCCGCAACCAACCCCGCGACCCGGTCGCGCGCGGCCTCGGAGACAAGCGGGCCGATCTCGGATTTCGAAAGGCCATTCCCGACCCTCAGCGCGCGGGTCTTTTTCGCGAAAGTCCCGACGAAGGCGTCATGGACGGCATCGACCACGTAGAACCGCTCCGCCGAGGTGCAGACCTGCCCCGAGAGGTGGAAGGCTGCCGTCACCGCGCCCGCCGCTGCGACGTCGAGCGGTGCGCTTTCGCAGACGATCATCGGATCGCTGCCGCCCGCCTCGATCACCGCAGGCTTCATCGCCGCGGCCGCGGCCATCCCCACGGCCTTGCCCGCCGCGACGGAGCCGGTGAAGGCGACCGCATGGGTACGGGGCGAGGCGATGAGCTTTTCGGCCAGCGCCGCGCCGCCCGGCAGGCAGGCGACAAGGCCCTCGGGCAATCCCCGGAAGCATTTCATGAATTCGAGGGTCGAGAGCGTGGTGGCGGGGGCCGGCTTGACGATGCATCCGTTCCCGGCGGCGAGGGAGGCGGCGACGGTCCAGCACATGAGAAGGACCGGGAAGTTGAAGGGCATGATATGGACCGACACGCCGAGGGGTTCATATCGCGCATACTGGAACGAGCCCGCCTGCGTCGTGCCCGCGACCTTTCCCGCCTCGTCCCGCGCCATCTCGGCATAATAGCGGAAGATCGGCGCGCAGTTCGCGATCTCGCCGATCGCTTCGGGAAAGGGCTTGCCCATCTCGCGGCTCATCAGGATCGCAGCGCGCTTGTGGTCTGTTGTTTCGATCACATTGGCCAGATCGTGCAGGACCTTTGCGCGCGACTTTGCATCCATCCGCTTCCACTTGGACTGTGCCGCGGAAACCGCGTCGAGCGCCGCCGCTGTCTCGCTCTCGTCGGCCTCGGTTATATGGCCCACGACGTCCAGCGTTGCGGGGTCGATGACATCGCGTGGTGCGCCTGCCATCGGCCGAAAACCGGGGGTGACGAAGCAGGCGGGGTGGGCGGGATCGAAGTCCATTCTGGCCTCAGCGGATCATGTAGACCTTCTTGATGGTCTCGTGGACGGTACAGGTGCCCTTCCAGTCCTGCGGGAAGAAGGCGGCGGTATCGGGCGTGATCTCGATGACTTCGCCGTTTTCATGCACATAGGTGCTGCGGCCTTCGAGGAAGTGGCAAAACTCGTCCTTCGTCACATGACAGAACCACTTGCCGGGCGTACAGATCCAAAGGCCGCATTCGCTCATCCCGTCCGGTCCCTTGTGGATCACCCGGCCCGAGACGCGGGATTCCCCCTCGATCATTGTCGGGATCACGCCCCAATCTACGAGGTCGGTCTGCTCCAGCGGCTTGCGCATCAATGGGGTGTTGGTCATGTCCGGGGCTCCCTGTCGGAAATGTAGTAGGTGTTGCGCATCGTCTCGTGCACCTCGCAGGTTCCCGTCCATCCGGCGGGAAACATCACGGCGGTTCCGGGCGTAACCTCGATCACCTCGCCAGTGTCGGACCGGTAGGTGGCGCGTCCGGCGACGAAGTGGCAGAACTCGTCGCGCGGGATCGACAGCCGCCAATGTCCCGGCGTGCAGACCCAGATGCCGATCTCGGGGCGGTTTCCCGGCCCCTTGTGGACGAGCTTGCCCGAGGACAACGAGGCGCCCGCGATTGCGTCGGGCTGGGCGCCCCAGTCGACGAGGTCGGTGCGGGTCGACGCCTCGTGCAGATGCGGGGCGGTGCTCACTTCGCAAGACCGTCGAGCAGCTTTGCCGCCTTGGCCGGGCCGCTCTGCGCCTGCATGTGCTTGGAGGTCTGTGCAAGTTTCTCCGCCATCGCCTTGTCGGCCAGGCAGGTCTCGATCTTCGCCAGAAGCTCCGCATCGGTCCAGTCGTAGCGCGGCATCTTGAAGCCGTGGCCGGTTTCCTGGACCCGCGTGGCGTTGTCATGGCCGTCCCAGACATAGGGCATGATGATCGCGGGCTTGCCGAAGTAGAGGCATTCGGTGAAAGAATTGTTGCCCCCGTGATGGATCACCGCGTCGACTTGCGGAATGACCGAGGGCTGCGGGAACCAGCCTGCCACCTGCACGTTGCCCGGCAGGTCGGAATATTCGGCCGCATAGTCGCCGATATTCACGAGCGCACGGTAGGGCGAATTCGCCAGGGCCGCGATGATCCGCTTCAGAAGGTCGGTGTCGCCCGCGCCGAGTGAGCCGAACGAGACGTAGAGAAGCGGGCCATCGTTGTTCTTCGCGAAGCTCGGCACCTCATAGGGTTCCTCCTTCCGCACACAGCCTTCGAGATACTGGAACTGCCCGGGGTCTAGCGGCACGTCGCGATGGAACTTCACCGGCTCGGGGTAGAGGAGGAGGTTCATGTAGGGCGAGGCTTCGAAGAACTGGCCGATCGGATAGGCATCCTCGCCGCATTCGGCGAGGAACGCGTTGAAGTCGTCATGGATCGGCTTGATCACGGTGTTGAACCGGTCACGGAACGCCTTGTGGCAGGCCGCGTCGTTCTCGCCGCAACCCGAGAGGTGCGGCGGGATCCCTTCGTCCTCGATCTCGTTTTCCGAGCAGGAGATGACACGGACCCAAGGCACGCCGTATTGCTTGATCGCGGGGAAGAGGATGACATTATCGACGGCGATCACGTCGGGCTTCACCTTGGCCAGCACGCCCGGCAGGTCCTTCTGCGCCCATTTCGCGCTGTCGACGATGGCCTCCCAGCAATCCTTCACATAGTTGTCGATCTGGTCGATCGGTGCCTTGCGGAAATTCGGGATGTGGCCATTGATGAAATCTTCCCAGAACTTCGCCATCTGCTCGGGCGGCATCGGTTCCGACAAGGCGACGGGATGCGCCTCGAACCCGTAGCCCTGATAGACCTCGACGAAACCGGGGTCGGACAGGAACACCGCCTTGTGGCCAAGCGCCTCGACCGCTTGCGCGATGCCGACGGAGTTCAGTGCCGGGCCAAAGGCGGCTTCGGGGAAGAAGGCGAAGGTTTTCTGGGCCATGAGTGTCTCCCTGTTCTAATCGTTGAATTGGCGTGTATCGGCGTCGTTCCAGCCGAGCGTGACGGTATCGCCCTCGGACACCGGACGCCTGTCAGCAGCGTTGGCGGTCAGGCGGACGAGAAGCGGCTTTGGCGACAACGGGGTTGCGACGTGAAGCTGCAAGTCGAGCCCGTGATAGGCGCGTGCCGTTACCCGGCCCTCGACCGTGCGATCAGCCCGGTCGGGGAAGAGATGTAAGCGCTCAGGCCGGACGGCGAGCGTTCGGCCACCTTCCTCTATGAAGTTCATCACGCCGATGAAATCGGCGGCGAAGCGGTTCGCTGGGTGCTCGTAGACCTCGTGCGGTGTGCCGCATTGCAGAAGCCGCCCGTCCTTCAGGATCGCCACGCGGTCCGCCATGACCAGCGCCTCCTCCTGGTCGTGGGTCACGACGATGAAGGTGATGCCGACGTCGTGCTGGAGCCGCTTGAGTTCGAGTTGCATCGCCGCGCGGAGCTTCTTGTCGAGCGCGCCCAGGGGCTCGTCGAGGAGCAGCAAACGCGGCCGTTTGACCAGTGCCCGCGCGAGCGCCACGCGTTGCCTTTGGCCGCCCGACAGCTGGTCGGGTTTTCGCTTTGCCATCGGCGCAAGCTCGGTGGTCTCCATGATCTCAGCCACGCGCGAAGCGATTTCCGACCGGGGCAGGCGCTCCATCTCCAGCCCGTAGGCGATGTTCCCCTCGACAGTCATATGCGGGAAGAGCGCATAGCTCTGGAACATCAGGTTCACCGGCCGCCGGTTCGGCGGAACGCGCGAGATATCGGCGCCGTCGAGGTGGATCGCGCCCGCATCCGGCGTCTCAAACCCCGCGAGCATCCTGAGAAGCGTGGTCTTGCCCGACCCCGACGCACCAAGAAGCGCGAAGAATTCGTTCTCCATGATGTCGAGCGACAGCCGGTCGACCGCCGTCACGGCGCCGAAGCGTTTGCTCACGTCGGCGATCGACAGAAGTGCTGTCACGGCGCGATCACCCCCTTGTTGAGCCGTTGCGACAGGGTCAGCGCGGTGACCGAGACGATCATCACCAATGTCGCCAGCGCATTGATCTCGGGCGTCACGCCGAAGCGGATCATCGCGAAGATCTGCATCGGAAGCGTCGTGGAGGCACGACCGGCCCCGGCGGTGAAGAAGGCGATGATGAACTCGTCGACCGACAGGGTGAAGGCTAGAAGCGCGCCCGCGATGACGGCAGGCAGGATCAGGGGCAGCGTCACCCGGCGGAAGGTGGTGAGGGCAGAAGCGCCAAGATCGGCCGAAGCCTCGGTCACCGACCAGTCGAAACTTTTCAGCCGCGCCCGGACGACGGCGGAGACGAAGGCAAGGTTGAAGACGACATGGGACAGGATGATCGTGTGCAGCCCCATCGGCACCTTCAGGAGCGAGAAGAAGCTCAGGAGTGCAATGGCCAGTACGATGTCGGGAATGATCATCGGGGCAAACACCAGGGCCTCCAGCGCCCGCCCTTTCCGTCTGCGCGTTTCGATCCCGAGCGCGAGGAGGGTTCCCAGAACCGCGGCGATGGCGGTCGAGATCACAGCGACGATCAGCGTGTTGAGAGCGGCCGAAAGGATGTCGCGGTTCGCCATCAGCGCGCCGTACCATTTGACCGAAAAGCCGGTCCAGGCGGTGGGCAGGCCACCCTCGTTGAAACTGAGCGCGACAAGTGTCGCGATGGGGATGTAGAGGAAAGCGAAGACCGCAACGAGAACGGCGGCAAGGCTGCGGCGGGTGGCGGGCGAACGGTCAGCCATCGGCGCCCTCCCGCTTCTCGCCCGCGCCCTTCTCGGCGGCAATGGCCTGAAGCGTCAGAAGCCCCATCATGATCGCGATCAGCACCATGGAGATCGCCGCGCCGAAGGGCCAGTCGTTCGCAGTCAGGAACTGCGCGTAGATCAGGTTGCCCATCATCTGGAAGCGGCCGCCGCCGAGCAGGGCGGGGGTGATGAAATTGCCGATGGAGAGGACGAAGACGAAGACCGCGCCGGCGGCGATCCCCGGCACCGTCATCGGCAGGATCACCCGGCGGAACGTGGTGAAGGCCGAGGCGCCGAGGTCGCGCGACGCCTCGGCAAGCTCCGGGTTCAGCCGGGCAAGCGGCGCGTAGCAGGCGAGGATCACGAAGGGCAGGTAGTTGTAGACGAGCCCGGTAATCACCGCGCCTTCGGTATAGAGCATCGACGGCGGCTCGCCCTCGTATCCCAGCATGCGCAGGCCTTGCGTGATCAGCCCCTCGCGGTTCAGCAGAACGATCCAGGCATAGGTGCGGATCAGGTAGTTTGACCAGAAGGGCAGGACGGCAAGGAACAGAAGGAACGGCTGGCGCTGACGCGGCGCGGCGGCGATGGCGTAGGCGGCGGCATAGCCGATGACGACGGCGATCAGGGTCGCAAGGCCCGCGATCCGCGCCGAGGTCAGGAAGATCCCGGCATAGAGCGGATCGACGATCAGCGCGAAGTTTTCCAGCGTGAAGGTATACTCGATCCCGCCGTAAAGTCCGCGCCGGAAGAAGCCGAGCGCGAGGATCAGCCCGCAGGGAACGACCATCAATGCCGTCAGCCACAGAAGGGCCGGCGCCATCAGGAGGGTCGAGCGGGTATTCGGGCTCTGCACGCGAGGGGTCTTTTCCGGGAAACGGTGCGGGGCTAAATGGCCCCGCATCTCAGGTCACTGCGCGGCCTTGATCGCGCTGACGGCCTTGGCATAGGCGCGGCTGGCATCGCCCACGTCGCGGAGCTGCTCGAGTGCGACGAGGTCAGCGGGTGCCATGCCCATATTGGGATAGGTCGCGGCCATGTCCGCTGAAAGGCTCTCCATCGCCGGCTTGTTCGGCACCTTGTAAAGGATGTTCTCGGCCGCCCAGGCATGGTTCTTGGCGTCGAGGATGTAGTTGATGAACTTGAACGCGCCGTCCTTGTTCTCGGAAGCCTTCATCACCACCATCGTGTCGACCCAGAGGTCCGATCCTTCTGACGGGATCATGAACTTGATGTCCGGGTTCTCGGCGATGCCGTAGTTGCACCAGCCGTCCCACGCGTGGACCAGCGTCGCCTCGCCGGAAACCAGCTTCGAATAGAACGTCGTGTCGTCAAAGGCGAGCATCGTCTTCTTGGCCTCGATCAGGTCGGCCTCGACCTCGTCGAGCTTGGCCTGGTCAGTTTCATTGACGGAAAAGCCGTGTGAAAGGAACCCGGCGGCCAGAAGCCAGCGGTCTGTGCCGAGAAGCGTGACCTTGCCCACCTGAGCTTCGGCCGGATGGAGGAGGTCGTTCCACGACGTCGGCTCGGGCGATACGAGGTCGGAGCGGTAGCAAAGGCCCGTCGTGCCCCAGGCATAGGGCACCGAGAACGTGTTGCCCGGATCGTGCGGCAAGGCGGCCGCCTCGGGATAGAGATTGACGATATTCGGCACCTTGCCCGCATCGATCGGCTCCAAGAGGTCAAGGTTGTGCAGAACCTCTGCGAAGGGCGAAGAGACGAACACGACGTCGTAACCCGCGCCGCCCGACGCGATCAGCTTACCCATGATTTCCTCGTTGGTGGCATGGACGACCATCTCGGCGGCCTCACCGGTTTCACTTGTGAAGGCCGTGACCGCGTCCGGCGCCATGTAGCCGTCCCAGTTCGAGATCACCAGTTCGGCCGAAGCCGGGCCGGCGGCGGCAAGACCAGCGGCGGCCACGCCGGCCAGCAATTGCCGAAAATGAGAGTTCTGCTGTGTCATTTCAGGTCCTCTTCTGTTGGGTGCTGACCGAAGTCGACTGTATTATTTTTGCATTTAGAACCGATACTGGACGACCTTAGGCTGATCGCCTTGACCAGATAGTATTATTCAGTGAAAAAATACGTCAATATCCTAGGCGGCGGGGATACCCCCCTGCGAGATGGAAGGATGATGCAGAGAACCGGCAGCAGAACCGCTTCGTCACGACCGCGCCAGAACCATCTGGATCTCGCACGCCGTATTCTCGATGTCGCGCGTGAACGGGGGATGGGGCCCGGCGCGCACCTTCCAGAACAGTTCCTCGCCACGCAGTGCAACGTCTCGCGCACGCCCGTCCGCGCGGCGCTGAAACTCCTGACGAAACAGGGTCTTGTCGAACACGAGACAGATAAGGGCTACCGTCTGGCCAGCGGAGTGTCCCTCGCCGGCGCCTTTGCCGAGCCGCTGCCCGACCCCGAGGAGGCCGAGCTTGCAGCCCGCATCATTCGCGACCGCGCCGCCCGCCGCCTTGACGAGACCGTGACGGTGGGCGAGGTGATGCGCCGCTATGCTTCCGATCGCCGGACAGTCCTCAAGGCGCTCGGCACCCTGGCTGAGGATGGTCTCGTTTCGCGCGCGCCAGGCCAGTCCTGGGTCTTCGCCAAACTTCCCGACAGTCCTGAGTCGCAGTCCGACAGCCTCGATTTCCGGCTGATTCTCGAACCTGCTGCCTTGACAACACCGGGATTCGCGCTCGATCAGGATCGGGCCGCCGCGCTGCGCCGCGCAATGGTGACGCTTCTGGCGGAACCCGACGACCGCCTCGATGGCAACCGTTTTCGTCGGCTGGACCTCGAGTTTCACATGCTGATTGCGCGCGGAGCATCGAACCGCTACGTCAGCGGGGTGCTCGTTGCCCATCACCGCCTACGCGGCTTGCCTGGCGCAGCGGTGAGCAGCAATGTCGTGCGGCTCAGGCAGGCTATGCACGAGCATCTCCAAATCCTCGATCATCTGGAAAGCGGTCAAGTCATGGTCGCGGCCGACCTGCTGCGCGTCCACCTGCGCCTGTCGCGCAGCCAACGGCCAAGGGCCGCGAACCGCGGCGTGCCGCCGCTTGCCATCCGCACCACTTCGCACGATCGATGACGGAATGAACGTCGGCCCCACCATTGCGCTTTTCCCCGAGGCAAGCTTCGGCGCCGCTCTGAACTGCGTCGGCATCGCGCGGGCTTTGAAGGCGCGAGGCGCGAGGCCGGTCTTCATCTGCCACGCGGGGTTTTCCGGCGTCTTCGCGGAATACGGCTTTCAGGAATACCATCTGCCGCTGGCCGACGCATCTGCGCCGGAAACCTACTGGCAGGATTTCATCAGCCGCCACCAGCCTCATTTCGATCTCGACCCCGACGACCAGATCGAAACCTATGTTGCCCCCACATGGGACGCGATCGTGGAGACCGCCGAACAAGCCGAGGCACCGCTGTTCGCGCTATTGCAAAGGCTCAGACCCGATACGGTCGTTCTCGACAACGTTGTGATGTTTCCCGCGATACTTCGTGCGGGCTGTCCCTGGGTGCGGGTGATCTCCTGCGCTGAAACCGAGCTGCCGGATCCGAATGTTCCGCCATATTTGTCTGGTCTTCCGGGGGATGACCAAGCGCAATGGCGGGCCTTCGCCGAACGCTACAATGCCGCGGTCGGGCCGGTCCATGCCCGGTTCAACAGTTTCCGCACCCGTCATGGCGTACCGCCGCTCGACGAGTGCCGGTTCCTCGAGCCCTCGCCCTGGCACAATCTTCTGCTGGCCCCTTCGATCCTGCGTCATGAACGGCAGGTCCCGCTGGACACTGCGCGCTTCACTTTCCTCGAAGGATGCGTCCGGCAGGAGGCGCCTTATAATGTTCCGGAGTTCGCGGCGGGCGAGGGGCCGCTGGTCTATGTCTCTTTCGGTAGCCTCGGTGCATTGGATACCGACCTAATTAAGCGACTGATCGCCGTGTTCGCCGAGTTTCCTGCCCGTTTCCTCGTCAATGTCGGCGCATTCCGGGACGCCTATCGCGCGGTACCTGACAATATCATTCTCGATCAGTGGTTCCCGCAGCCAAGTGTCGTGGCCAAGGCGGATCTCTTCATCCACCACGGCGGCAACAATAGCTTCTGCGAAGCGCTATATTGCGGTGTGCCGTCGCTCATCATGCCCTATTGCTGGGACGGTCACGACAACGCCCGCCGTGCTGTTGAAACCGGGACAGGCAGGTGGCTCCATCGTGCGCATTGGACGACGAAGGAACTGGTAGCGGTGATGCGATCGGCACTTGAGGATACGCTGATGCGCGAGACGCTGAAGGAAAACGCCCGCCGCATGGTCCCTGAAAACGGCGTTGATCTGGCGGCCGACCAGATAATTGCGGTAGCGTTTCGGGGGAGCGAAGGCGCCGCGCCGATGATAGGATTTCCGGACGCGGTCTAGACGCACTGGCTCTGTCAGAAGAACCTGGCTTGAGGCCCGGACAGGTGGCCGATAGCGTTCGGCCATGAGCAAACGTTCCCCATTTCGTTACTTCAAGACGAGCCCCGAGATCAACCGCCTGGCGGTGATGCTATCCGCCACGTCGCGCCGGTGGTTCTCGGCCGCGATCCGCGCCGGGTGGCGGCGATCCTCGCCGACATCGCGGCGGCCCTGCGTGGTCACGGCAACGCCAAGACGGCGCTCGAGATGGCGCTCTGGGATCTCTGCGCCAAGGTGCACGGGCTGCCCCTGGTCGACCTCTGGGGCGGGCGCGTCGCCGAGAGCCTGCCGGTGCTCTCGGTCATCCGCATCGGCAGCCGGGAGGAGACGCTCGCCGCCTTCGAGACCGAACGCGCCAAGGGCTATTCGCGCTTCCAGATCA
Organism: Albidovulum salinarum; assembly: GCF_025673475.1. NCBI lineage: Bacteria > Pseudomonadati > Pseudomonadota > Alphaproteobacteria > Rhodobacterales > Paracoccaceae > Albidovulum > Albidovulum salinarum. The sequence goes on from NZ_JAOVQO010000038.1 coordinate 10,574, forward strand.
AGG
>NZ_JAOVQO010000039.1:0-9777 GCF_025673475.1 Albidovulum salinarum
GATCACCCGCGGCTGGAGTTTTTCGGCCGCGTAGGCGCGGGCGCCGTCGCGGAGCATCCGCTCTTCCTCGGTCAGCTGGTCTTCCATGCGGAAGGCGTCTTCCCAGTCGAAGCGCGACAGGTCGGGGCGGCTTTGCGCGCTCAGGTCCTTGGCCATGGTCTTGGTCCTTTCAGGCAGCTTCTGCGGTTTTCGAGATCGCCGCCTCGAGGGCCGCCTCGATGATGTCGAGCGCCTCGTCGACGAGCGCATCGGGCGTGGTCAGCGGCGGCAGGAGCCGGACGACATTGGCCCGGGTCCCGCACGGCAGGATGATGAGGCCGCGCGCCTCGGCCTCGGCGACGATCGCCTGGGTCAGCGCCGGATCCGGAGACCGGCTCGACCGGTCGGTGACGAGTTCGAAGGCGATCATCGCCCCGAGGCCGCGCACGTCGCCGATCGGCTCCATGCCCTGGCGCGCGGCGATCGCCGTGAGGCGGGCCCGGATCCGGTCGCCGATTTCCGTCGCGCGCCGGCAGAGGTCCTCCTCCTCGATCACGTCGAGAACCGCGTTGGCGGCGGCGACCGCCAGCGGATTGCCCGCATAGGTACCGCCGATTCCCCCCGCCGGGGCCGCATCGACGATCTCGGCGCGTCCCGTGACAGCGGAAAGCGGGAAGCCGCCGGCGAGCCCCTTGGCCATCGTTACGAGGTCGGCGGCGACGCCGGCATGCTCGAACGCGAAGAGCTTGCCGGTCCGCGCCATGCCTGCCTGTACCTCGTCCGCGATCAGGACGATCCCGTGCCGGTCGGCGAGCTTGCGCAGGTCCCGCAGGAACTCTGCCGGAGCAACGTTGAAGCCGCCCTCGCCCTGCACCGGCTCGATGATGATCGCAGCGACGCGGTCCGGGTCGATGCTCGATTTGAACAACTGGTCGAGCTGCGCGAGGCTCATCTCCGGGGTGACGCCAAGATAGGCGTTCGGAAACGCGACGTGATGGACCTCGGGCGGCATAGCGCCGAAAGCCTTCTTGTAGGGCGCGACCTTGCCACACAGCGCCATGCCCATCAGCGTGCGCCCGTGGAAGGCGCCGGAGAAGGCGATGATGCCGGACCGCCCGGTATGGGCGCGCGCCATCTTGACGGCGTTCTCGACCGCCTCGGCCCCGGTCGTGACCAGCATTGTCTTCTTGGCGAAATCGCCGGGCGTGGCCGCATTCAGCCGCTCGGCCAGCCGAATGTAGCCCTCATACGGCGCGACGTGGAAACAGGTATGGGTGAATGCCTGGGCCTGCCGCGCGACAGCCGCCATGAGCCTTGGATGGCGATGGCCGGTATTGTTCACGGCGATCCCGGCGGCGAAGTCGATGTAACGCTTGCCGTCGACATCCCAAAGCTCGGCATTCTGAGCGCGCTCCGCGTAGATGCCGCGCGTCGCGACCCCGGCAGCAACCGCGTGCCCGCGCCGCGCTCTCAGTTCCTCAGTCAGACTCATTTCCGCACTCCCTGGTGGCTCAAAAAGCGCATTAGCATCGCTCAGTATTTTGAGCAACAGGATTTTTGGATGTTGAGCCAATCTCTCGTCACAGGTAAGACGAAGGGAACACGTGGAGGACCGCTATGAATGACTTCGACGTCGGCTCGCGCCTGAAGGAGTTGCGCCTGCGTTACGGAATGTCGCAACGCCAGCTGGCAGATGCGGCCGATGTGCCGCATGGACAGATCTCGATGATCGAGACGAACAAGAGCAGCCCTTCCGTCGCCTCTCTGCGCAAGATTCTGGGCGGAATGAACATTGGAATGTCAGAATTTTTCGAGCCGGAAAGCCCGCAAAGTTCAGACGTGTTCTTTACGCCGTCGCAGCTGAGGGACCTGACCTCGCGCATCTATTCCGGGCGCGAAGGCACGGTCGGCAAGATCACGCTGAAGCAGGTCGGGGACGCCCGCGCCCACAATCTGCAGATCCTGCACGAGACCTACGAGCCGGGCGCCGATACCGGCGACGACATGCTCGAACATGTCGCGAGCGAGGGCGGCATCGTCGTGTCGGGCGAGATCGAACTGACCGTCGGCGACCGTACCGCCATTCTCAAGGCCGGTGACGCGTTCCTGTTCAAATCCCAGGAGCCTCACAGGTTCCGAAATGTCGGCGACCGTCCAGCGACCGTGATTTCGGCGTGTTCCCCACCCTACCTGTAGTGTTCTTGGAGGGCGTTGGCGTTCGGCAAGCAACGATGGTTGCGGGGGCACGCATTGGCCTTTGCCGAACAATTGCCAAGTATAAAGAGTTGACACCACCGTAACCCGAGCGGTCTGGCGAGACACCGGCCTGGTTGACATATCGCAGTGGACGGGTGTGAAGGTTTCATGGAGGCGGTTAAACTGCGCCGTCGGGGATGGAGGGCGCTCAACCTTTCCGACCGAGTCGCGGGGTTGATTTTGCCCATCTTGGCGCACATGATCGACGGCGACGGGGACAGAACGCAGGATCCACGTCAAGCCGCTGATTGTATATCGATCGGGCGACAGATCCTTCACAATCCGAACAGGACCGGAGGCTCTGCGGTTCGGCCCGACGAAGACCATCCCCCACCGCGAGCTTCGCCAAATCCACATCAAGGACGCCCGGGCTGGATTTTCCTTTGGCACGGACAAGCGCCGGCGCTACGACAGGACGCGGAAGGATGGCGGATCAATGCGGATGAACCGGCTCTTTTCCCTCGAGTTGCCTTTCACGCGTTTTCTGCGCAACGTCGTACTGGTGAGTCTCGCGGCTCTGATCCCGGTGGTGCTCCTCTATGTCGCGACCCGGCCCGGCTTCGGTGCCATGCTGCTCGGCGGCGGGCCTGCCCTGTCACGGTTTCTGCGACAGATCATCACCAACGGCCTGCCGGTCGTATTCATCGTGAACTACATCTCGTTCTTCCTGTTCGCCTGGATGAACACGGGATCACGTGGAAAGCGAGACTCAGCCTTCATCGTCCTGGTCGACATCACCGCCAGGCTCATGGCATTCGTGGTGCTGCACGCCCTGATATACGTTCTCTCTGCGGATTGGTTCGGCTCGTTCGCCGGTAGCCGGATCACGGCATTGAGCGTCGTCGCTCCGACGCTCGCCAGATCGGCGCTCTTCGAGAACATCTCGGGCGCGTATCTCTACGCAACGCTGGTCAGTGCCCTGCCGCTCTATGTCGGCGCGGTCGAAAGGTCTGCGTTGTTCGACCGCCTTGCGCGCCGCTTTCCCAGGAAATCCGGCCCGGTGATCATCGCCCTTGCCCTGTTCGCGTGCTTCGCCCTGATTTTGTCAGGCATCGCAGCTCTTGCCGTTCACCTGCAAGAAGGCTTCAGCTGGGGCGGCGCCGGCTAACGCGCCGGCACCAAACGCCGCGGGCGGGACGCGACGGGTGTTCAAGCCATTCTAGGTTGAGTTGACAAAGGGGATCACAGGGCGGGCTGATCGTGATTCAAACTGGTATCTTTGATGGACACCAGCTTGGCACGAGACCTGATGTCGGACCAGGAGTGGGCGTTCTTTGAGCCCTTCATCTTTGCCGTCCGCGCCCCGAATGGACGCAAACCCATAAACCATCGTCTTGTTCTGGATGGGATTTTCTGGATTGCACGGACAGGTTCACCTTGGCGCGACCTGCCAGAGGAGCTCGGCAAGTGGTCGAGCGTTTATCGGCGGTTCCGGCGCCGGACGCTGGCGGGACTGTGGGAAGCTATCATGGATGCTCTGAACCAAAGTGCGGCCGTTCCGCACGCCCTGCAAATGATCGACAGCACCGTGGTCCGCGCCCATCATCAGGCAGCGGGCGCAAAAGGGGGACTCCGCGACAGGATTTCGGCCGCTCGCGCCCGTCAGTCGGGAAAACGATCCACTGGATCGTTTCCTGATCTTCGTTCCACTTCACGACCAGGATCCACCTCCGCGTCAACGGTGCAGGCCTGCCCATGAGGACCGGGATCACACCGGGGCAGACCTCAGGTTACCTGGGCTTCGATCTGGTCATGGCCGACAACCTGCCCGCACCTGCCGTCCTGCTCGCCGACCGGGGTTATGACTCTGAAAACGTTCGCACAACCATGGAGGCTCGCAACGTCGTGCCAGTCATCCCGATGCGAAAGACCCGCAAGTTGCGCGTGGCTGTGGACCGCAGGCTCTACCGGCTGCGCAACCTCGTCGAGCGCTGCTTCAACAGGCTGAAGAATGCCCGCCGCGTCGCAACACGCTACGACAAGACCGCCGAGAGCTTCCTCGGCTTCATCGACATCACCTCGATCCGCCTCTGGCTCCGCCATTTGTCAACATGACCTAACTTTTCATTGGACCACTCGGTGGGGCAGACCAGTGCCACTGGCCGGCCGCAAACGCGGACCGAGCAGTCCTCCGGCGTGTCGTGGCGGCGGCCCGGCAGGCCGGTCACGGTCAGGACCTGCTCGTAACGCGCCGTCGCGGCCGATCTCGAGATCCCAGATATCTGCCGTGGTGCTGACGCGTAAGCCCAGAACTCGCCGGGGCGGTAGCTGAAGCGGTCGGTGTAGCCCCAGATCTCCAGCACCTCGGGGTCGCGGGCCGGACCGTATAGTAGTTGCCGAGGATGTGACGCGCCTTGGCGCGGCTTCGCGGCGGGGCGATCGGGGTCAGGGGATCGGTCTCGCGGCCAGCCACGACCGGATGTTCCTGTCGTTCGGATATTGGGCGCCCGCGCAGATGGGCGGGCCGCCCGGTTGCTCAGGCCCCCGCGCTCTCCATCTTGCGGTGGGCGATCACATGCTCAAGCCAACCGAGCTTCATCTCGGGGACCGAGGACAGCAGAAGGTCCGTGTAGTCGTCGAAGGGCGGCGCCAGAACCTCCGCCTTCGAGCCGTAGCGCACAACCTGCCCGCGATACATGACCGCGATCGAATCCGCGATCGCCCGCACCGTCGCGAGATCATGTGTGATGAAGAGGTAGGCCACGCCCTCGATCCTTTGCAGGTCGAGCAGAAGCTTCAGGATCCCGTCCGCGACAAGCGGATCGAGGGCCGAGGTCACCTCGTCGCAGATGATCATCTTCGGCTTCGCGGCGAGCGCCCGGGCGATGCAGACACGCTGCTTCTGGCCGCCCGAGAGCTCGGCTGGATAGCGGTCGATGAACTTCTCGCCCATCTCGATCTCGTCGAGGAGCTCGATCACGCGCCTGCGTTTCGCCGCTCCTTTCAGGCCGAAGTAGAATTCGAGCGGCCGGCCGATGATCTTGCCGACGGTGTGGCGCGGGTTCATCGCCACGTCGGCCATCTGGTAGATCATCTGCAACTCGCGCAGGTCGTCGCGCGAACGGTCTTCCATCTCGGCCGAAAGCGTCCGTCCGGCGAAGCTGATCCGTCCCGCCGACGGCGACAGGAGCCCGGTGATCGCGCGCGCCAGCGTCGACTTTCCGGAGCCGCTTTCGCCCACCACCGCCAGCGTCTGGCCGGGATGAAGCTCGACCGAGACGTTCTTCAGCACGTCGAACGCGGTGCCGCGATAGCGGGCGTTGAGGTTCTCGACCTTCAGAAGCGGCGCGGGCGTGGGGCGTTTTTCCTCGTGATCGATCGAGCGGACCGAGACCAGCGCGCGGGTATAGTCCTCGTGCGGGGCCTCGATGATCTGCCGCGTGTCGCCGTATTCGACCATCGCGCCGTTGCGCAGCACCATGATGTGGTCGGCGACCTGCGCGACGACAGCGAGGTCGTGGGTGATATAGAGCGCGGCGACTCCGGTATCGTGGATCGCTTCCTTGATCGCGGCGAGGACGTCGATCTGCGTCGTGACATCAAGCGCGGTCGTCGGCTCGTCGAAGACCACGAGGTCCGGCTCCGGGCAGAGCGCCATCGCGGTCATCGCCCGCTGGAGTTGACCGCCCGAGACCTGGTGCGGATAGCGCTCGCCGAACTTCTCCGGTTCTGGCAGGCCGAGCTTGCGGAAGAGCTTCACCGCGCGCGCCTCGGCCTCGGCGCGCGAGGCGCGGCCGTGCTTCAGCGTCGCCTCGATCACCTGCTCCATCAGCCGCTTGGCCGGGTTGAAGGCGGCGGCGGCGGATTGCGCGACATAGGTCACCTCCTTGCCGCGCAGCGCCCGCAGGCCGGCCTCGTTGCCGGCGAGGATGTCGCGGCCGTTGAGCATCACCTGGCCGCCGCTGATCCGCACGCCGCCGCGACCATAGGCCATCGACGACAGCCCGATCGTCGACTTGCCGGCGCCGGATTCGCCGATCAGGCCGAGGACCTTGCCCTTCTGGAGCGTGAAGGACACGCCATGCACGATCTCGATGTCGCGCGGCTTCTCGCCGGGCGGGTAGACCGTGGCCGCGATCTTCAGGTCGCGGACGTCTAGCAGGGTGTCAGCCATTGCGGCCCCCTTTCAGGCTCGTGGTGCGGTTCAGGATCCAGTCGGCGACGAGGTTGACCGAGACCGCAAGCGTCGCGATCGCGACCGCCGGGGCGAGGGCCGCCGGCACGCCGTAGATGATGCCGTCCTTGTTCTCCTTGACGATGCCGCCCCAGTCCGCAAGCGGCGGCTGCACGCCGAGGCCGAGGAACGACAGCGTCGAGATGAAGAGCACCATGAAGATGAAGCGCAGGCCCATCTCGGCGACGAGCGGGCTGAGCGCGTTCGGCAGGATCTCGTGGAAGATCACCCAGCGCCGGCCCTCGCCCCTGAGCCGCGACGCCTCGACATAGTCCATCACCGCGATATCGACCGCGACGGCGCGGCTCAGCCGGAAGACGCGGGTCGCGTCGAGCAGCCCCATCACGAGGATCAGGACCGGCAGCGAGACCGGCATGACCGACAGGACGATCAGCGCGAAGATCAGGGTCGGGATCGCCATGATCAGGTCGACCCCGCGCGACAGCGCCTGGTCGACCCCGCCGCCCATCACTGCCGCGGTGAAGCCGAGGAGCGATCCGGTCACGAAGCTCAGGAGCGTGGCCGCGGTCGCGACGAGGATCGTGGTCTGGCCGCCATAGATCATCCGGCTGAGAAGATCGCGGCCGATCCCGTCGGTGCCGAGCAGGAACTGCGACGAGGCCGGCTCCCATACGCCGCCGACGATTTCGGCGACGCCGTAGGGGGCGATCAGGTCGGCGAAGATCGCGGTGAAGAAATAGATGCCGGTGAGGGCGAGCCCGATCAGGGCGCTGAGCGGAATGCGGGTCATTTCGGGTGCCTCAATCTCGGGTTGGCGAGGATCGCGATCACGTCTGCCAGCATGTTCAGCCCGATATAGACCGCCGCGAAGACGAGTCCGCAGGCCTGCACCACCGGCACGTCGCGCTTGGCGACATGGTCGACAAGGTACTGGCCCATGCCGGGATAGATGAACACGACCTCGACCACGACGACACCGACGACGAGATAGGCGAGGTTCAGCATCACCACGTTGACGACCGGGGCGATGGCGTTCGGGAGGGCGTGTTTCGCGATGATCACGAAGGGGCGCAGCCCTTTGAGTTCGGCCGTCTCGATATAGGCCGACTGCATCACGTTCAGGATCGCCGCCCGCGTCATCCGCATCATGTGGCCAAGGACGACCAGCACGAGAACCAGAACCGGCAGGGCGACCGCCTGGAGCTTTTCGAGAAGGCTCATGCCGGCGTAGATCGTCGCGACCGAGGGGAAGGCCGTGACCTTCACCGCGAGGAGGAACATCGCGATATAGCCAAGGAGGAATTCGGGGACGGACACGGTGGAGAGAGTCACGCCCGAGATCAGCTTGTCGGGCCAGCGGCCCTCGTAACGCACCGCGATCAGCCCGAGCAGAATCGCCGTCGGCACAGCGATCACGGCCGCACAGGCGGCGAGGAAGAGCGTGTTCGACAGCCGCTGGCCCATCGCCGTCGCGATGTCCTGGCCATTCGTCAGCGCGGTGCCGAGATCGCCCTGGAGTGCTGCGCCGAGCCAGTGGAGATAGCGCGTGAGCGCGGGCTCGTTCAGCCCGAGCTCGGCGCGCAAGTTGGCGAGCGCCTCGGGCGTCGCCGACTGGCCGAGGATCGACTGTGCGACGTCCCCCGGCAGGATCTGGGTGCCGGCGAAGATCAGCGCCGAGGCGGCGAGGAGGAGGAGGAGACCCAGCGCGATGCGCTGGGTCAGGAGTTTGACGATCGGATGGGTCATCGCACCGGTCCGCTTCAGGCGAGCCAGCACTTGTGCGGCGCAAGTCCGTTCATGACTTCCCAGACGTTGTTGGCTTCCCAACCCTGGACCTCGTCCCGGACGCCTTCGATGAAGTCGTTGAACATCGGGCAGATCAGCCCGCCCTCGTCGCGCAGGATATGGGCCATCTCGCTGTAGAGCGCCTTGCGCTTGGCCTCGTCGAGCTCGCCCTTGGCCTGGTTGAGGAGGCCGTCGAACTCCTCGTTCCTGAAGCGCGTGTCGTTCCAGTCGGCGGTCGAGAGATAGGCCGTCGAGTACATCTGGTCCTGCACCGGCCGGCCACCCCAGTAGGAGGCGCAGAACGGCTGCTTGTTCCAAACCTCCGACCAGTAACCGTCGCCCGGCTCGCGCTTGATCTCGAGCGGGATACCGGCGGCGGCGGCGCTTTGCTGGAAGAGCTGGGCCGCGTCGAGCGCGCCGGGGAAGGCGACGTCCGAGACCTGAAGCACGATGGGCGAGCCGTCATGGCCCGACTTCTTGTAGTATTCGGCGGCCTTCTCCGGGTCATAGCTCCGCTGCGGGATCGTGTCGTCGAACAGGGGGTAGCCCGCGTTGACCGGAATGTCGTTGCCGACCGTGCCGTAGCCGAGAAGGATCTTCTCGACCATCTCCTCGCGGTTGATCGCGAGCTTCAGTGCCATCCGGAGGTCGTTGTTGTCGAAGGGCGCGGCGTCGCAATGCATCAGGAAGACGTAGTGCCCGCGGCCCGCGACGTTCTTGACCTGCACGCCCGGCGCGCGGGACAGAAGCTGGGCGATCTTCGGCTCGACCTTGTTGATGATGTGGACCTGGCCGGACTGCAGCGCGGCCGTCCGCGCGGTGGCGTCGTTGATGACCAGCATCTCGACCTGATCGACATGGCCGCGGCTCGAGTCCCAGTAGTTCGCGAACTTCTCGAAGACGTAGCGCGCGCCCGCCTCTTCCGAGACGACCTTGTAGGCGCCCGTGCCGATGCCGGCAGCCGGATTGTCGAAGCCGCCGTTCGGCTGGATCGCGAGCTGGTAGGTCGACATCAGGTAGGGCAGGTCGGCGGTCGGCGTCGCGGTGGTCACGATGAACATGTCGCCGTCCGCCTTCATTTCGGCGATGCCGCGCATCACGCCGAGGGCGCCCGACTGCGAGTTCTCGTCCGAGTGGCGCTTCATCGTCGCGAGCACGTCCTCGGCCGTTAGCGTCTTGCCGTCATGGAACTCCACGCCCTGGCGAATCTTGAAGGCCCAGGTCGTTCCGTCGGCGCTGGATTCGACCGATTCCGCAAGCCGCCAGTCGAAGCTGCCGTCCGGGTTGGTGTCGAGCAGCGGCTCGCCGAAGGCGCGGGTTGTGTGGAACGGCACCTGGCTCAGCGCCGCAGCCGGATCGAGCGAGTTCGTGCTCTCGCCGCCGCCGAGCCCCATCTTGAGCGTGCCGCCCTTGACCGGGGTCTCGGCCCGCGCCGCCGCGGCGAGAAGCGCGCTCGCCGAGACCGCGCCGACACCGAGCGCCGCCGCGCGGCCCATGAAGTCCCGGCGCGAGATGGCGCGGGCGAAGGTCTTGTACTTGTGGTCGTCCGTCATGTTGGTCTCCCTTTGCTTCTTCGGTTGCACAGGGGGCTCCTCCCCCCTGCCAATGGCGGTCATTCCGGC
>NZ_JAOVQO010000003.1:0-263454 GCF_025673475.1 Albidovulum salinarum
CACGACCTCGGCGGCAGGCTCCTCAGCCACGGGCTCCTCGACCACGACCTCGGCGGCAGGCTCTTCAGCCACGGGCTCCTCGACCACGACCTCGGCGGCAGGCTCCTCAGCCACGGGCTCCTCGACCACGACCTCGGCGGCAGGCTCCTCAGCCACGGGCTCCTCGACCACGACCTCGGCGGCAGGCTCCTCAGCCACGGGCTCCTCGACCACGATCTCGGCGGCAGGCTCCTCAGCCACGGGCTCCTCGACCACGACCTCGGCGGCAGGCTCTTCAGCCACGGGCTCCTCGACGACGACCTCGGCGGCAGGCTCCTCAGCCACGGGCTCCTCGACCACGACCTCGGCGGCAGGCACTTCAGCCGCGGGCTCAGCGGCGGGGGCCGGGATCGGTTCGACGCCCTCCGGGCAGGGCAGCGCCGAGCCGTCGGGGCAGATCATCGCGGTCTCGGCACCGGTGTCCTGCGACATCGCGGGCGCCGGTGCAATCAGCGAGAGGCTCGCAATCAAGGCGGTGGTGGTGTTCAGTCTGCTTCGCATGGGTACCTCGAATCTGCAGCGTTCTGGCCGCTGTCGCCACTCTATTAAACGAATCTCGGCCGCTCAGGTTCCCCCTCGGCATCACGCTTGCGTCATCGTGCGGCGCTCCGCCGATCCGGCGGTGTCAGGCTCCTGTCAGGCTCCGGAGTGCAAGCCGGACGGCGGGATAGAGGGGTCACATGATGCCGGTCCGCGGCGCCAGACTGCGAACGCTCGCAGCCGCCCTGCTCGGGGCGGGCGGGTTCCTGCTGGCGGGCTGGCCGCTGCCGCTTCTCCTCGGCCCGATGCTCGGTTGCCTCGCTGCGGCACTCGCCCGCGTCCCTCTCGCCGGAATGGGCGCAACCGGGACCTTCATGCGCAGCTATCTCGGCGTGGCGATCGGATCCACCGTCACGCCCGGACTGATCGCCGCCCTTCCGGCGCAGGGCCTCTCGCTCGCGCTCGTTCCGCTCTACGTCATCACCATCGGCGCTCTTGGCTATCCATACTTCCGCCGCGTCGCGGGGTTCGACCGGCCAACCGCCTTTTACGCGGCAATGCCGGGCGGACTGCAGGACATGCTCGTCTTCGGCGAGGAGGCGGGCGGAGACGTCCGCACCATGAGCCTTGTCCATGCCACCCGCGTCCTTGTCATCGTCACCGTCGCGCCGTTCCTCCTGATGGCGGCGTGGGGTTTGGACCTCAGCCGCCCTCCGGGGCTTCACCTTGGCGATATCCCGGCGACCGAAATGCTCCTGATGCTGATCGCCGGCCCGGCCGGCTGGAAGCTCGCCGAACGCGCCCGCCTCTTCGGTGCCTCGATCCTCGGGCCGCTGATCCTCACCGCGGGCCTCAGCCTTGCGGGCTTCATCGAGCACCGCCCGCCCGCCGAGATGATCTGGGCGGCGCAGTTCTTCATCGGCATTTCGGTCGGGGCGAAATACACCGGCATCACGGCGCGCGAGCTGCGCGTTACGGTCGGGGCCGGAATCGGTTTCGCGGTGCTGCTCGCGCTGGTCTCCACGGGCTTCGTCGCCATCGCCGCCAGCGTCTCGACGGCGCCGCTTCCCGATATCCTCCTGTCGTTCCTGCCCGGCGGCCAGGCCGAGATGGCGGTGATCGCGATCGTCGCCGGGGCCGATGTCGGCTTCGTCGTCGCCCATCACCTGACCCGGATCTTCTTCGTCATCCTCGTGGCGCCGCTCGTCGGGCGCTGCGGGCCGACGCGCCGCCCCGATTGACGGCGGCGCGCCCGCGTGACGTTCTTGCCCCGCCCCAGAGGAGTGGCGCCGTTGTCCGTCGATCCCCGGCCCGACTCCGCAGGAACCACGCAGCCGCCGCGATCGGCCTGGCAACCTGACGATCGCGCTGGCGCTTCAAGCCTTCGACCGCGCCGTTGCCGAAGGCGAACTCGGCCTCGGCTTCGCGCTTGTCCTCAAGATGGTGGCCTATGTCACGCCCGCCCCGGTGGCCAATGTGCTTCTCGGCGGATTGCCCCGGCGCGGGCTTCTAAGAACGCACGACCTGGTCCACGCCCTGGTCTTCGTGCTGCAACCGGCCTCGGTCGCCTTCACACCGACCTTCCACGCGACAATCCCCGACATCCTTCCCGACGAGCGTCGGTATGCCCACGCGCTGAAGCTGTCGCGGCTCACGATGAATCTCGAGAACATCGCGAGCCCGGCGCTCGCCGACCTGGAGCCGCCTCGTCTCCTCTACCGAACGCCCGAACGGAAGGTGATGCTCACCAGCGGCTCGGCGCTCGGGCTTGCATTGCCGGTCGGCACGGCGATCCTCGCGCTCACGCCCGAATCCGAGGCGGAGTTCTGGCCGATCTGTTTGGGATGGATGACCACGACCGGCTTCGCCAGTTCGACGATCCTGACGCCCACAGGACGGCTGTTGCGCCGCTCGGCCGGAGCCTCGGAACGTCCCGCCCTGTTTGCCGCGCAGTTCGCGCTCTCGCATGGATGCTGGCTTGTCACCTACCCCCTTTCGGGTTGGCTCGGCGCTCGCTTGGCGATGGCGACAGCGGCTGTGCTGCTCGGTCTGCTCGCGACCCTCTTGGTCGCGGCCACCGCCTGGCTCTGGCCACGGTGGCGGACCGATCCGGCGTCCGGAGACGCCTGAGGCCTTTACTCGGACGCCTGCCGCGGCTGCGCCCGACAGCGTGCGCGGCACGGTTCTCATGAGCGCAACTCACCCAGGCAGGCCGCGCCGATCGGAAACAGATCGTCCACGAACAGCCCTTAACGAATTCGGACGAAACAGATTGGTCGGGAAAAGCCAACAAAAACAGCTTACCCTTTCTGATATCTTGCACAACGGACCCTTCCGGGCGCAAACTGTGAGCGGGACGAGTATGGATGTAATGTGAATGCAGGACATCGGCGCAGGCCCATCGGACTTGCGATCCCTGTCCGATGTGGAATGGTTTGCCGGGATCAGCGATTTGGGCAAGGCGGAGGGAGAGTGTCACCGTCTGGGCCATTCGCACGCTGCCCTGTTCCTCGACCGCGGCCCGACCCTGATCGTCACCTTCGAGTCATCCGACGAAATCGCGAACCGCCATCCCGATAGCCTGCCGGTGGGCTTCGATCTGGCGAAGGAACGCAAATGGTCGCATCTGTGCCTTCTCGCCCGCAGCGACACCTGGTTCCGCGACAAGACCGTCTACGCGTATTTCGACCAGCTCGTTGACGCGGCTTTCTTCGAAGAATTCGACCAGGTCGTATTCTACGGCGCCGGCATGGCAGGCTATGCGGCGGCGGCCTATTCCGCCACCGCGCCGGGCGCGACCGTGATCCTCGCCGCGCCGCAGGCGACGCTCGACCCGCGCATCACCGGCTGGGATCCGCGCTTCACCGAGTTCCGGCGCCTGTGCTTCACCGACCGGTATGGCTACGCGCCCGAAATGACCGAAGGCGCCGGCGACGTCTATGTGATCTTCGACCCCGAACAGAACCTCGACGCGATGCACGCGGCGCTGTTCGCACGCGCCCATGTCACCCTGCTGCCGTGCCGCAATCTCGGCCGCGACATCGGTCGCGCACTCGAGGAGATGCGGATCATCCGCGCCATCTTGTCCGCGATCGGAGCCGGAGAGTTCGACGCGACGCGGTTCCGAACCATCTATCGCGCGCGCCGCAACTACATTCCCTATTTGCAGAACCTTCTCGCCCGGCTCGACAGGGATGGGCGTCCCTACCTTGCCGCTCTCCTGTGCCGCTCGGTTGCCGAGCGTCTCAATGTTCCGGCTTTCGCCATGCGCCTCGCTCGGCTCCGCCAGGATCTCGAAGCTCAGGGCCGGAAGCTACCGAGTCGCCGACGCTGAGCAGCTTCAGCGTGGCAGCCGTATCAGCCTGGCGAGCGCCCGCCCCGAAGGCCGCTCCGCACCCGCGACACGGCGCGCGGTCGGCACGGCGATCCCGATATCTGTGAAGTAGATGAAGTCCTGCGCCACCCAGTCGACGGGGCCGATGAAGCTCGCCTTGACCGCAAGCGTGGCATAGCGGCATCCGCCGATCTCGCGGTCGCTGGCCGAGCCGAAGACATAGACTGCGGTGTCGGTATCGATGGCGCCGCCGGGAAAGACGGTGTCAACCGTGCCGAGCCACGCCCCGCCGGGTTCCGGGTTCGGCAGGTCCTCCTCCGGCTCGGAATAGACAAGCGTGAGGCTGCGCTCGGGGTCGTTCACGCCGTTCTGCCGACGCGCGACCACCAGATCGTAAAGCCCCGCCCGGCTGAGGAAGACGAGGCCGCTCGAAGACCCATCCGAGTCCGGCTCGAAGATCGCGATGCGGCCCTCCCCGGCGTCGCGATAATCGACGCGACCGCCATCGGCGTACTCGGCGGCTATGCCGGTCGACAGGTCGGCCGCAACCGGGCAGTCCGCCGCCAGGGCACCCCCCGCGGCGAGTGTCACGGCGGCGAGCGCCGCGACGGACACGCGTCGCGCCTGCTCCATGCCGGACATGTTGCTGCCGCTCATCATGGGAGGAGGGCATCGCAGGAAATGGTGTCAGCGACAAGCTCGGCCGCCCGCGGATCGTTCAGCAGCGATAGGCGGCGGCGTTGAGCTCGTAGACATCCGCTCCCGGTGTTACCGGATCGAAGACGATCGCGTTCGCGCCGGCGTCGCGGGCATCGGCCATCATGCGGTTGCGCGCGTATTTCACGCCCTGCCCCGCCAGCGGCCCGTAGGCGGCCGGCGCCATCCGGATATTGGTGACGTAGGCGCATTGCGCGACCTCCGCCGCAGACGCGTCACGTACGCCCGCCACCCCGAAAAAGCCGGGATCCTGCGCGCAACCGGCAAGAAGCACCGCGGTCGCCGCGGCGATAAAAAAGTATTTCATCAGACTGCTCGATCTCTCATGGGCGCATTGATGCGCTCTCGCGGCGGAGTCTGCGCGTTTGCGAAAGCCAGCGCAAGCGCCGCCAACTGCCGCCAATCAGGATCGGCGGGTTTCTTCGCATGCCACTCCGGCCGCTCGCCCGTTCAGACCGGGGTCACCGCGCGGCGGTAGAGATGCCAGGTCGCGTGGCCGAGGATCGGCATCGCCACCGCGAGCCCGAGCAGCAGCGGCAAGGATCCGAGCACCAGCGCCCCCGCCACGATCAGCCCCCAGAGCGCCATCGTCGCGGGATTGGTCCTTGCCACCCGGACCGAGGTCACGACGGCGACGGGCAGGCCGACATTGCGGTCGATCAGCAGCGGAAACGACACCGCGCTCGTGGCGAGCACGAAGACCGCGAACAGGAAACCCGTCGGAATGCCGAGCAGGATCATCGCCCAGCCCGCGCCGGTGGACATCACGTCCCGGAAGAAGACCGTCGCCGAGGCCGGGATCTCCGGTCCCATCGTGACCAGGAAGATGCCATAGGCGACGAGGATCCACAGGAAGAAGACGAAGAAATGCGCGGCGGCAAGCACAAGGATCGCGCCGAACCGCGGCGAGGCGAGGACCGAGAAGCCGGTCGACCAACCTGCGGGCTTGCCCTGTTCGCGGCGCCGGCTCATCTCGTACAGCCCCACGGCCGCCGCGGGCCCGAGCAGCGCGAAGCCCGAGACCAGCGGAAACACCAGCGGCAGGAGGTTGCGATTGAAGGCGACCCACACCAGGCAGACGCCGATGATCGGATAGAGCAGGCACGCCATGATGACGTCGGACCTGAGCGCCATGAAGTCGGCCGCACCGAGCCTCAGCGCCGCGCGGAGGTCGCTCACGCCAATCCTTCTCACCGTCGGCGGCGCCGCGGCCGCCCCCCCGAGTTCGCGGGTAACCTCGCCCACATCGTGGCCCGCCTCGCCCAGAATGTGTGCACCCCAGGACAGCGGATTGCCGATCGTCTTGACCATGGATTCCACTCCGCTCTGCCAAACTGGCGGCGCGGCCGGCATTGGGCCCGGCGCAATCGTCGCCCGCCGGGCAAACCTGGCAGCGCCGATCCAACATTCTACCACGATATCCGCTCGCACCCATTCGCAAATGCGTGACGCACCGCGCGCTCCCCCAGACCGCCGCAGGAAAATCGCGCGCGGCACCTGCGGACAGTGGAAACCCGCTCCCGGAGGGTGTAGGGCAGAGCCATGACCGACACGCTCTCGCTCCGCCGCCCCGACGACATGCATCTGCACCTGCGCGACGGCGCGATGCTGGAGGCCGTCCTGCCCGAAACCGCGCGCCACTTCGCCCGCGCGATTATCATGCCGAACCTCGTGCCGCCGGTCGTGACCGCGCGCGACGCGGCGGCCTACCGCGACCGCATCATGGCGGCCCTTCCCGATGGCATGACGTTCGAGCCGCTGATGACGCTCTACCTGACCGAGGCGACCGACCCCGGGGACGTCGCCGCCGCCCATGCTTCGGGGCTCATAAAGGCGGTGAAGCTCTACCCGGCCGGCGCCACCACGAATTCGCAGTCGGGCGTGCGGGACTTCGACAAGGTCCGCGGCGTGCTCGAGACGATGGCCGAGATCGGCCTGCCGCTCTGCGTCCACGGCGAGGTCACGGCTTCCGAGGTCGACATCTTCGACCGCGAGGCGGTGTTCATCGAGCGCGTTCTCGACCCGGTCCGCCGCGGAACGCCGGGCCTGCGTGTGGTGATGGAACACATCACCACCGAGGAAGGCGTCGCCTACGCCCGTACCGGCGGCGACGACCTCGGCGCGACGATCACCACCCACCACCTCGTGATCAACCGCAATCACATCCTCGCGGGCGGGATCAAGCCGCACTACTACTGCCTGCCGGTCGCCAAGCGCGAAAAACACCGGCTGGCGCTCCGCGAGGCCGCGACGAGCGGAGAGCCGCGCTTCTTCCTCGGCACTGACAGCGCCCCCCATGCCGATCACCTCAAGGAACATGCCTGCGGCTGCGCCGGCTGCTTCACCGCGACCAACACGCTCTCGATCCTCGCCCATGTCTTCGAGGAAGAAAACGCGCTGGACCGGCTCGAGGCCTTCACGTCGCTGAACGGCGCCGCCTTCTACCGGCTCGCGCCGAACGACGCGCGGATCCGTCTCACCAAGGGGCCGGCGATCGACTACCCGGCCAAGATCGAGACCGGCGCGGGCCCCGTCACGGTGTTCGACCCGGGCTTTCCGCTGAACTGGAAAGTCGAGGATTGACCATTCATCTTGCCCCAAATATCCCCACCGGAGGCTCCCGGCCCCGCCACCTGATGCCTCCGGCGGGGATATTTGGGGCAAGACGAAGCTGAAGAGGTAAGCCCATGATCCCCACGTCCTTCCCCCCGAAAGAAGAGATCGCGCGCCTTACCGCGCGGATGCTTCTGGAGATCAAGGCGGTGCATTTCAACGCGGTCGAGCCTTTCACGCTCGCCTCGGGACTGCCCTCTCCCACCTATATCGACTGCCGCAAGCTCATCTCCTATCCCCGCATCCGCGCGACGCTGATGGATTTCCTCGCCGTCACGGTGATGCGCGAGGCGGGCTTCGAGGCCTTCGACAACATCGCCGGCGGCGAGACCGCGGGCATCCCCTTCGCCGCGATGGTCGCCGAGCGCCTTGCGCTGCCGATGACCTATGTCCGCAAGAAGCCGAAGGGCTACGGCCGGAACGCGCGGATCGAGGGCGCGATGGCGGAAGGCGAGCGTGTACTTCTCGTCGAGGATCTGACGACCGATGGCGGCTCGAAGCTCTCCTTCGTCGACGCGATCCGCGAAACGGGCGCCACCTGCGCCCACACCGCGGTGATTTTCTATTACGGAATCTTCCCCGAGACGATCGAGACCCTCGGCCGGCACGGCGTCAGCCTCCATCACCTCTGCACCTGGTGGGACGTCCTCGCCGAGGCGCGCGAATCGGGCGCCTTCGATTCCGCGACACTGTCGGAAGTCGAGGCCTTCCTTACCCAGCCACGGGCCTGGCAAGACGCCCGCGCCAAAATCTGACGCTACGTCAAGTATCGCCGAAAGTCGCAATCGCCGGTTGAGGCGATCAAGATATTGACAGCGAGCGCCGCCATCTCACATCATATGCGCGGCGGCGCTTTTCCACAATTCATCCACAGCGATATACAATTTGCACCGCCCCGCGGCGGTGGCGCATATCCCGTCGCCAGCAATGAGGGACAAAGATGAACGACCTGGCGACCATTCGGGCGATCAAGGATGTGCCCGAGACGGATACGCTTCCGCACAATATCGAGGCCGAGCAGCAGCTCCTCGGCGCGATCCTGACCAACAACGACATATACGACAGGATCGCGGCGCTCGTGAAAGCCGAGCACTTCTTCGAGCCCGTCCACCAGCGCATCTTCGAGATCGCCGTCGCGCGCATCCAGAAGAACGCGCTCGCCTCGCCGGTGACGCTGAAGGGCTATCTCGAGGAAGACGAGGGGCTGAAGGCGCTCGGCGGGCCCGCCTATCTGGCGCGGCTCGCCGGCGCCGCCATTTCCGCCTTCGCGGCGCGCGACTATGCGCAGATGATCTACGAACTCGCGGTCCGGCGCGAACTGATCCGGCTCGGCCAGGACATCTCGACCCGCGCCAAGACGATCGAGGTCGACAACGACCCCAAGGACCAGATCACCGAAGCCGAACAGCGGCTTTACACGCTCGCAGAGCAGGGCACGGCCGAGAAGGGCTTCGTCTCGTTCCTCAAGGCCACGACCGAGGCGGTGCAGTCGGCCCTCGCCGCCTACCAGCGGGACGGCGGGCTTTCCGGCGTCTCGACCGGGCTTGTCGATCTCGACAAGAAGCTCGGGGGGCTGCATCCCTCCGACCTCCTGATCCTCGCCGGCCGCCCCTCGATGGGCAAGACCTCGCTCGCCACCAACATCGCCTTCAACATCGCCAAGGCCTACAAGCGCGGCCGCCGGCACGACGGGACGGAAGGCGCCGTCGAAGGCGGCGTGGTGGGCTTCTTCTCGCTCGAAATGTCGGCCGAGCAGCTTGCCGCGCGGATCCTCTCGGAAGCCTCCGAGGTTCCCTCCGAGCAGATCCGCCGCGGCGACATGTCCGAGCAGGAATTCCGCCGCTTCGTCGAGGCCGCAAAGGCACTGGAGACCTGCCCGCTCTATATCGACGACACCCCCGCCCTGCCGATCAGCCAGGTTACGGCCCGCTGCCGGCGCCTCAAGCGCACGCACGGGCTCGACGTCGTTTTCGTCGACTACCTCCAGCTTCTGCGCGGCACCGGCAAGGGCGACAACCGCGTGCTGGAAATCGGCGAGATCTCAATGGGTCTGAAAGCGCTCGCCAAGGAGCTGAGCATTCCTGTCGTTGCGCTCTCGCAGCTCTCGCGCCAGGTGGAAAGCCGCGAGGACAAGCGTCCGCAACTCTCGGACCTCAGGGAATCCGGCTCGATCGAACAGGACGCCGACGTCGTGATGTTCGTCTACCGCGACGAGTACTACAAGGAACGGGAGAAGCCGGCCGACCACGAGCTCGAGAAGATGGCCGCCTGGCAGGAGATCATGGAGCAGGTCCACGGCAAGGCCGAGGTCATCATCGGCAAGCAGCGCCACGGGCCGATCGGCACGGTCGAGCTCTCCTTCGAGGGTCGCTTCACCCGCTTCGGCAACCTCGTGAAGGCCTGGCAGCAGGGTGGCGAGGGGTTCTGACGACGTTTGCGCTTGACCTTGCAGGGCAAGCCGGCAAAACCCGGCGCATGGCACAGGCAATTCTCTCCATCGACCTCGACGCGATCGCCGCGAACTGGCGGGCGCTCGCTTCCCTTTCGGCATCCGCGGTCGAAACCGCCGCGGTGGTGAAGGCCGATGCCTACGGGCTCGGCGCTGCACGGGTCGGACGGGCTCTCGCCGCGGCCGGCGTGCGCCGCTTCTTCGTCGCCGAATGCAGCGAAGGCGTTGCCCTGCGCGCGGCCGCCGGCCCCGCGCCCGAGATCTTCGTCTTTTCCGGCCATATGGCGGGGGACGCCGAGGCCATTTCCGGCAACGACCTGATCCCGCTTCTGAATTCGACCGAACAGGTAATCCGCCAGCGCAACGTCTTGCCCGGCCGCTCCTTCGGCATCCAGCTTGACAGCGGCATGAACCGGCTCGGCCTCGAAGAGGCCGACTGGCGCACGCTCGCGCCCTCGGTGCTGGCCGAGGGTCCTGTGCTTCTCATGTCGCACCTTGCCTGCGCCGACGAGCCGGAGCACGCGATGAACGCGGCCCAGCTCGCCACCTTCCGCCGCATGACCGACGGTACCGGTGTAAAGCGCTCGCTGGCCGCGACCGGCGGCATTCTCCTCGGCCCCGACTATCACTTCGACCTCACCCGCCCCGGCGTCGGCCTCTATGGCGGCCTGCCCTTCGCGAAAGCCCGGCCGGTGGTGCGGCTCTCGCTGCCGGTGATCCAGATCCGCGACATCGCCGCGGGCGAGACGGTGGGTTATGGCGACGGCTGGGCGGCGAAGCGGCCGAGCCGCATCGCCACCCTCGGCGCGGGCTATGCCGATGGCCTCATCCGCGCGATGACCGGCCGCGCCACGCTCTATGCCGGAACCACGCCCTGCCCGCTCGCCGGCCGCGTGTCGATGGACATGATCGGCGTCGATGTCACCGACCTCGACCACGCACCCGAGACCTTGGACATCCTTTGCCCGTCACAGGGTGTCGACGCGCTCGCCACCGCCGCCGGCACGATCGGCTACGAGATCCTGACCTCGCTCGGCCATCGCTATGCGCGGGCCTACGAAGGCGGCGCGGGATGAACCTCCTGGCTCCGCTCGGCGCGCTCGGCCGGCTGGTCCTCGCCGGGCTCGCGACGCTCGGCCGGATGGCGATCTTCGGGGCCGAGACGTTGAGCCACCTCTTCCGCCCGCCCTTCTACCCGAAGGAATTCCTCGCGGCGCTGATGCAGATCGGCTGGTTCAGCCTGCCCGTCGTGGGCATGACCGCGCTTTTCACCGGCGGCGCGCTGGCTCTGCAGATCTATGCCGGCGGCGCCCGGTTCTCGGCCGAGGCGGTGGTGCCCTCGATCGTCGCCATCGGCATGGTGCGCGAACTTGGCCCGGTCCTTGGCGGGCTCATGGTCGCGGCCCGTGTCGCCTCGTCGATCGCGGCCGAGATCGGCACGATGAAGGTGACCGAGCAGATCGACGCGCTGACGACTCTGTCCACCCATCCGATGAAATACCTCACCGTGCCGCGGGTCCTCGCCGCGACGCTCGCGGTGCCGGTCCTCGTCGCGGTCGGCGACAGCATCGGCATCTTCGGCGGCTACCTCGTCGGCGTGAACCGGCTCGGCTTCAACCCCGCGACCTATCTCAAGAATACACGGGAATTCCTTGAACTCTGGGACATCGTCTCGGGCCTCTGGAAGGGCGCGGCCTTCGGCTTCATCGTGGCGCTGATGGGCTGCTATTTTGGCATGAACTCGGCGCGCGGCGCCCAAGGCGTCGGACGCGCGACGAAATCGGCGGTGGTCGCCGCCTCGGTACTGATCCTCGCCACGAACTACCTGATGACGGAGCTCTTCTTCTCGGCATGATCACGCTGTCGCAAGTTCACAAGGCGTTCGGCAAGAACCGCGTCCTCAGGGGCGTGGACCTGACCGTGCCGACCGGCGAGAGCATGGTGATCATCGGCGGGTCCGGCACCGGAAAATCGGTTCTTCTCAAATGCATCCTCGGGCTTGTCCAACCCGACAGCGGTACGATCGCGCTCGATGGCGAGGATGTTGGCACCGCCGCGCGCGACGCCTTCCTCGCGCGCTTCGGGATGCTCTTCCAGGGCGGCGCTCTCTTCGACTCGCTGCCGGTCTGGCAGAACGTCGCCTTCCGGCTCCTGCGCGGCTCGCTGAAGCGCCCGAAGGGTGAGGCGCGCGAGATCGCCATCGAAAAGCTCCGCCGCGTCGGGCTGAAACCGGAGGTGGCCGACCTCTTCCCCGCCGAACTGTCGGGCGGCATGCAGAAGCGCGTCGGCCTCGCCCGCGCCATCGCGGCGGAGCCCGAGATCATCTTCTTCGACGAGCCCACGACCGGGCTCGACCCGATCATGGCCGGCGTTATCAACGAACTGATCCGCGAGATCGTGACCGAGATGGGCGCAACCGCAATGGCGATCACCCATGACATGAGCTCGGTCCGCGCCATCGCCGACCGGGTGGCGATGCTCCATGACGGGGTCATCCAGTGGACCGGTCCGATCGCGGAAATGGACGAAACATCAGACCCTTACGTCCAGCAATTCATCCACGGCCGCGCCGAGGGTCCGATCGCGGCCGTCCGCTGAGCCAGCGCGTACAAGCGCGGTGGACACGCCCCCTTGGTGCCACCCGCGCGATCCTGTATCACGAGCGTCATGCTGCGTGTCGCGAACCTTTCGCTCCTGATCCTGTTTCCGGTCTCCTGGTTCGCGCCGCTCCTCCGCGCGGGCCTTCTTCCCTTCTTCGATCTCGACGCGATCTCGGTGGTGACCGGCCTCCAGGCGCTTTGGGAAAAGGACGCGGTCCTCGCGCTCCTCGTCACCTTCCTCGCGATCTTCGCGCCCTATCTCAAGACGATCGGCCTCGCGCTGGTGCAGTTCCGCCTCGCCTCGCCGCGCATCCTCGCCGGCCTTCACCTGCTCGGCCGCCTCGCAATGGCCGACATCTTCCTCATCGCGCTCTACATCGTCATCGCCAAGGGCGTCGGCGTCGGCCGGATCGAGACCGCTTGGGGCCTCTACCTCTTCACCGGCTGCATTCTCGCGAGCCTCGCGATCTCGCATCTGACAGAGCGCGCGCGCGCCCCGTCGAAGGGTCGCTGACTCGGCCAGCCATCGGCGGGGATGCTTGCGGCAGGATGAACTGGAAGGAAGCCGTTGAGGTGTTCCCGCGGGATGCGCCCGTCGGTGCCGGGGCGTCGTCGATGACCGTCATGGTCGTCGTGCCCTTTCGCGATCGGATTACGGACGCGGCGCAGGCTCGGAATGAGTGGTCATGCGTACATGACGGTCTCCAAAAGGCGGCCTAGGGCCGGCGCCCCCCCTGTTATTCCGTGAAGACCTGATCGACTTCGGCTTCTTGACTTGCGAGTTCCGCCACCGGGGGTGGGAGAGTGATTTCGGACGCAAGCCCGATCTTGGGGTTCTGATTCCGGGAGAGGACGGCGGCAGCCCCGACCGTGTCGATCAATGGGTCTGACTGGCCCGTTATGAACCGGGCAAGTCGCGGCAAAGTTGAGGGTTCCTGGAGCTCGGTCAGCTGAACCCGGAATACCTCGCAGCCCTGGCTCGGAAGCCAGTGTTCGTAGGCAGTTTGACGCCGTTCGATTTCTTTAGCGTACCAATAGCAAAGTTGATAATCGCTCCAATCTTGCCAATCTCTTGCAGTCTGAACATTCGGATCCGTCGGACCGAGAAGTACCAGGCGCCCGATGCCAGTGCGCTCCGGCACGCAGCCAATCGAGAACAGGCTGGACGCCACCTCGCGGGCGGGGCGCGTCAGGATCACGAAACTCGGCCGAAGGCCCAGATCCAGGGTCGGTTCGACAAAGCCCTTGCAGAAGAGGTGAGAGGTCTCGAAGAAAGCCGTGCCTTCAAGGTGGCTTGCAATCGCCGGAAACATCTCGCTTTCCAGCCACCACCGAGCCGCCGGCGGATGGTCGCAGATTCCGCGCAGGACATAGTTCATCCTCGGTGGGCCTTCATGTACGGCCTGAACACCAGAGATGCATTGACCAAGCGCGGTGAGAAGCTTGCTGCCACTGCGGCCGGGGGTAATCGTGAAGATGAGACGGTGGGCGCGCAGCTTCTCAAATGCGTCCATCATCCGCAGTCCCAACCTAATGTTGCAAATTCGTCCGCCCGCGCTCATTCGTGGGTCTAATGCATGGCAAGACCCATTGCTAGGCCCGGCGGCGGCGCCCCCCCTTGCCGCTACGCGCGGCATCGGGCAGGAAGGGCGCATGGCGAAAACGGGCCCGTCCTACACATGCTCGGAATGCGGCGCGGTCCACAAGAAATGGACCGGGCGTTGCGACTCCTGTGGCTCCTGGAACTCGATCGTCGAGGAGGCCCCGCTCTCGGCTGGTCCGGCGGCGAAGACGCTCGGCGCCGCGAAGGGCCGCCAGATCGAACTCACCACGCTCGCCACGACGGAAGTCCCGCCGCCGCGGGCCGCCTCCGGCATGGGCGAGCTCGATCGCGTACTTGGTGGCGGGCTGGTGCCGGCTTCGGCGATCCTCGTCGGCGGCGATCCCGGCATCGGCAAGTCGACCCTGCTTCTGCAAGCCGCGGCGAGTTTCGCGCGCACCGGTCTTTCCTGCCTCTATCTCTCCGGCGAGGAGGCCTCTGCCCAGGTCAGGATGCGCGCCCAGCGGCTCGGCCTTGCCGATGCGCCGGTGCGGCTCGGCGCCGAGACCAACCTGCGCGACATCCTGACCACGCTCGACGGTGCCCGCCCCGATCTCGTGATCATCGACTCGATCCAGACCATGTGGGCCGACCATGTCGAGGCCGCACCGGGCTCGGTCTCCCAGGTCCGCGCCGCCGCGCACGAACTGGTGAGCTTTGCCAAGAAGCGCGGCACCTCGGTAATTCTCGTCGGGCATGTCACCAAGGAGGGCCAGATCGCCGGCCCCCGCGTCGTCGAGCACATGGTCGACACCGTTCTCTATTTCGAGGGCGAGCGCGGCCACCAGTTCCGCATCCTGCGCGCGGTCAAGAACCGTTTCGGCCCGGCCGACGAGATCGGCGTCTTCGAGATGACCGGCGCCGGCCTTGCCGAGGTCGCCAATCCCTCGGCGCTCTTTCTCTCCGAGCGCGGCCAGGCCCACCCGGGCTCGGCGGTATTCGCCGGGATAGAGGGCACGCGGCCGGTGCTGACCGAGATCCAGGCGCTTGTCGCGCCCTCGCCGCTTGGCACTCCGCGCCGCACCGTGGTCGGGCTCGACAGCGGCCGGCTCTCCACAATCCTCGCGGTACTCGAATCCCGCTGCGGCATCCCCTTCGCCGGGCTCGACGTCTTCCTCAACGTCGCGGGCGGGATGCGCGTCGCCGAACCCGCCGCCGATCTCGCGGTCGCGGCGGCGCTCCTTTCGGCGCGCGAGGATGTTGCTCTGCCGCCCGACATGGTGATTTTCGGCGAAATTTCACTCTCCGGCGCGCTCCGCCCTGTGGGTCAGACCGAAAACAGGTTGAAAGAAGCGCGAAAACTTGGTTTCTCACAAGCAGTCGCCCCGGAACGCAGCAAGACGGAGGGCGAGGACGGGATCAGGGTGCGAAAGATGCCCGATCTAACGACGTTCGTCGGCGAGATGTTCGCCGCGGGCTGAGAGCGAGGAGCAGGAACATGGAAGGTTTCACAATCGTCGACGCCGTCGTTGCCGTGGTCATTCTGGTCTCGGCGGTACTGGCCTACAGCCGCGGATTCGTCCGCGAGTCGCTGGCGATCCTCGGCTGGGTCGCCGCTGCGGTGCTCGCCTTCATCTTCGCGCCGCAGGCCGAGCCGCTGGTCAAGCAGATCCCGGTCCTTGACACCTATCTCGGCGAAAGCTGCGAACTGTCGATCATCGCCTCCTTCGCCGCGGTCTTCGCGCTGGCACTGATCGTGATGTCGGTCTTCACGCCGCTCTTTGCCTCCGCGGTCCAGCGCTCGGCGCTCGGCGGCGTCGATCAGGGGCTCGGCTTCCTCTTCGGCGTCCTGCGCGGCATCCTCCTCGTCGCGGTGGCCTTCGTGGTCTACAACCGCGTGCTCGTGGCCGCGACGGTTCCGGTCGTCGACCAGTCCCGCTCGGCGGTCGTGTTCGCCTCGCTCGAGGACAAGCTCAACAAGGAGATGCCGCAGGACGCGCCGGCCTGGGTGATGGCGCGGTACGAGGAGCTTGTCGGCGGTTGCGTCGCCGCCGCCCCCGCCGAGCCGGCCCCGACCGAGGAAGCGAACGGGACCGGTGCGAAGACCCTGACCGCGCCTTCGACCGCCAACTGAACCTCGCATCCGGACGATTGTGATCGCTCGCGCCGTCACATGGGCGTGACATGTGGCCGGCTTGGCTCTAAATGGGGGGCAAATCCCGGAATCGGAGCCAGGCCCCCATGCGTCCCTTCCTCGCCCACCCCTTCGATGATGACAAGTTGAAGGAGGAATGCGGCGTCTTCGGCGTGATCGGCGTTCCCGATGCGGCGAACTTCGTCGCCCTCGGACTGCACGCTCTCCAGCATCGTGGCCAGGAGGCGGGCGGCATCGTCGCCTACGACCCGAAGGACGGCTTCAACAACGTCCGCCGCTTCGGCTACATCCGCGACAACTTCACCAAGCCCGACGTGATGCAGATGCTGCCCGGCCCGCTCGCCATCGGTCATGTGCGCTACTCCACCGCCGGCTCCAAGGGCAACACCGCGATCCGTGACGTCCAGCCCTTCTTCGGCGAGTTTGCGATGGGCGGCGCGGCGATCGCCCACAACGGCAACCTCACCAATGCCGCGCAGCTCCGCCGCGACCTGATCGAGCGTGGCGCGATCTTCCAGTCCTCCTCGGACTCGGAATGCATCATCCATCTCATGGCCCGCTCGATCCAGAAGTCGATCCCCGAGCGGATGAAGGACGCGCTTCGCGCCGTCGAGGGCGCCTTCTCGGTCATCGCCATGACCCGCACCAAGCTCATCGGCGTGCGCGATCCCTTGGGCGTGCGCCCGCTCGTCCTCGGCAAGGTCGGCGACGAAGGCTATGCGCTCTCGTCGGAGACCTGCGGGCTCGACATCATCGGCGCGGAGTTCCTGCGCGAGGTCGAGCCGGGCGAGATGGTGGTGATCTCCAAGGGCAAGGTCGAAAGCTCGCGGCCCTTCGGCCCAGCGAAATCGCGCTTCTGCATCTTCGAGCAGGTCTATTTCTCGCGCCCGGATTCGATCCTCGGCGGCCGCTCGGTCTACGAGACGCGGCGCCAGATCGGGGTGGAGCTCGCCCGCGAGGCGCCGGTCGAGGCCGATCTCGTCTGCCCGGTGCCGGATTCGGGTACACCGGCGGCGATCGGCTTTGCCGCCGAAAGCGGCATCCCCTTCGGGATGGGCATCATCCGCAACCAGTATATGGGGCGTACCTTCATCGAGCCGACCGAGCAGATCCGCAACATGGGGGTGCGGCTCAAGCTCAACGTCAACCGGGCGCTGATCAAGGGCAAGCGGGTGATCCTCGTCGACGACTCGGTCGTGCGCGGCACGACGAGCCGCAAGATCAAGGACATGATCCTCGACGCGGGCGCCGCCGAGGTGCATTTCCGCATCGCCTCGCCCCCGACCGCCTGGCCGTGCTTCTACGGCGTCGACACGCCCGACCGCGAGAAACTCCTCGCCGCGACGATGACCGAGGAAGAGATGCGCGCCTGGATCGGCATCGACAGCCTCAAGTTCATCTCGCTCGACGGGCTCTACCGTGCGGCGGGAGAGGCCGGGGGCCGCGACACCAAATGCCCGCAATTCTGCGACGCCTGCTTCTCGGGCGACTATCCGGTTGCACCCTCGGACCAGATCGCCAGGGGCTTCGCGATGAAGGCGGCCGAATAGGGTGTCGGGCTGGCGCGACCGGCTGTTCGGCATAGGGAGCGGCACGACCGAGCCACCCGGCGCCGAACGGCAATCGCTCCAAGCCGATGCGCGCTGGCGCCGGCTCCATGACAGGAACTGGACCTGCCCGGCTTGCGATCAGGTCCACAACGGCGTCTTCGACCTCGCCTATGCCCGCCCCGATCCTTACCAGGGGCCGGAAGATTACGAGCCGAACGGCGCGGTCCCCGACGCCCTCGCCGCCGGGCGGGATATCCTGACCGAGGACTTCTGCCTTCTCGGCCCCCACCGCATCCTGCGCTGCGTACTGCCGATTCCCATCATCGGCAGCGATACGCAGTTCGCCTTCGGTGTCTGGGGCACGATCAAGCCGGACCACTTCGACGAGGTCCTGGAGCATTTCGACAGCGGGACGGCGGCAGACACCGGGCCTTACTTCAGCTGGCTCATGAACCAGTTGCCCGGCGCTTCCCGCGATCCCGCGCGCTGCACGATGACGATGCAGAACGGTCGCCAGCGCCCGATGCTGGCGATCGACGACGAAAGCCACCCCTTCCACGCCGCCCAGCGGGACGGCATCACCTTCGACGCGCTGCTTGACCTCTATGCCCGATATGGCCACGACATCCGGCCCTACCTGACCGATGCCTGATCCGATCCGCTATCGCCCGCACCATTTCCTCTGCTCGCTCGGTTTCGAGGGCAAGGGCTACTCACCCGACTTCACCGCCAACATGACGGCGATCGTCATGGGCCGGCTTCGGGCCGAGAATGGCGACGCGACCGAGATCGAGGTCACGGGCGCCACCGACGATATCTGCGGCGCCTGCCCCAAGCGGCGTGGTCGGGCCTGTAACAACGAGCCGAAGATCAAGGTCCTCGACCGCGCCCATGCCGGCGCGCTGAAGCTTGAGCCGCGCGAGCGGCTGACCTGGGGCGAGGCCAAGGCACGGATCCTGGAGAACGTGCCGCCCGGCAGTCTCAGGACGCTGTGCCAGGGCTGCGAATGGGAACCCTACGGCATGTGCGAGGCCGCCCTGACACGGCTTCACCTGGAGTCCCGATAAGCGGCCCCGAGGGGACCTGATGCCGCGGCCGATGCCAGCGCGTCACCCGCCGCAAGAGGCGTCGTTCGCGTCGGCGCAACCCGATGCGACGCGAGTCGATCACCCTGCCAGCGAAACCAGCAGGTCGGCCAGCTCCCGCGGCTTAAACGTGAATGCCGCGTGGACGGACGCGATCTCGATGGGACGGACACCCAACCTGGCCGCGAAGGCCCGCTGCATGTCCGGGGGAATGATCTGATCCTCGGTGCACAGGATGTAGTTGCGCGGGACAGTCGGGATCGCTCCACCGGGCCAGGGCTGGTTGATCGCCAGCCAGCCCTGGCGCCGCTGCGTGTTGGACAGGAATTCCAGATACGCGGCCCGCTCCTCCGGCGGCACCAGAGAGGCGAGCAGGTCCAAGTTGAACGACCGGGTTCCGTCGCCGTTGTCGATGGTGACCGCAAGGATCGTTGCCGCGACGTCCGGCCCCAAGGCCTCGGAAATCGACTGCCCCGGTTCCGGCACGATGGCCGCGACGAAGATCAGCTGGTCGACCGGCAGCAGGGACGCGGCAAGGGGGGTGGTCGCACCGCCCGCGGAATGGGCGACAAGGACACGAGGAAGGCCAGTTCCCTCCATCGCGCGCGCGACCGTGGCGGCATAATCCTCCAGCGTCGCTTCGGCGCGTTCGCACGGCAGATCGACGTTGACCACCCGGTGCCCGCGGGCCTCGAGATAGGGCACGACCGGAGCCAGTTCCGCTGGAGATCCAAAGCCACCATGAACAAGCACGAACGACGTTGGCATGATCGCAACTCCAGGGGTGGATGCCGTCTTCGGCCGAATGAAAGCGCGCTTCGAACCGGCGCGAAGCCTCGGCGAAACGGGAACGCCCCGACTGGCTGAAAGGTAGCACGGCTGCGGATTCCCCAATAGAGAAAACGCCGCCCGGCCACCGAACAAGGCCGGAAGGTCAGGCCTTGCGGTTCTTCACCGCGGCCCAGCCGCCAGAGACGACGAGCGCCGCGATCACCGCCTTGACCGCGTCGCCGATCAGGAAGGGCGCCACGAAGCCCGCCCAGATCTTGTCAGCCGGCAGGCCGACCCAGCCGGCCTCGATCCCCAAGGTGCCGGCAAGACCCATCGGCCAGGCCACGCCCGGCAGGTAGAGGAGCGCCGAGGCGGCGATGCCCGCGAGCGACAGGCCGAAGATGCCCCGCACGCCCCGGTCGGCGGCGAAGCCCGCGAGCCAGGCGAGCCCGACGAAGCCCACGAGGAACCCCGCCGTGGGCCCGGCGAAGGCCACGAAGTTGAGGCCGTTCGCGAAGACCGGCAGCCCCGCCGCACCCTCGGCGAGATAGGCCAGCAGTGTAAGCGCGCCCATCCGCGCGCCATAGGTGAAGCCAACGATCAGGATCGCCAGCGTCTGCAACGTCATCGGCGTCGGCACCATCGGCACCGAGACCTGCGCCGCCAGCGCGATGAAGAGCGAACCTCCGAGCACCATGAGCGAGCGAGAGAGCCATGAGCGGGTCGGGAAGACAGCGTCTGAAAGTGTCATGATCGGACCTTTCCCCGGTTCTGTTCGCCCGGAATCTCGACCCTACCCGGCCATGAGTCAACAATATCCGTTGCAAGCCCCCGCGCGGGGTGCGAAACGGGCGCCATGACCGTAGCCTCCGATCCCACCACCAAACCGCTCGCCCTCGTCACCGGCGCCTCGCGCGGGCTCGGCTTCGCGCTTGCCGCCGCGCTGGCGGAAGCCGGCTGGCATGTCCTCGCCGTCGCCCGCACCTCGGGCGGGCTCGAAGAACTCGACGACCGTATCCAGGCGGCCGGCGGCAGCGCCACGCTCGCGCCGATGGATGTGACCGACGACAAGGCGATGGCGCATCTCGCCGCCTCGATCGCGCATCGCTGGGGCAAGCTCGGCCTCTGGGTCCATGCCGCGATCCATGCCGCGCCGCTGAGCCCGGCCGGCCATATCGCCGCCAAG
The DNA here is from genome assembly GCF_025673475.1 of Albidovulum salinarum. NCBI lineage: Bacteria > Pseudomonadati > Pseudomonadota > Alphaproteobacteria > Rhodobacterales > Paracoccaceae > Albidovulum > Albidovulum salinarum. The sequence goes on from NZ_JAOVQO010000003.1 coordinate 20,520, forward strand.
GACATGGACAAGTCAATCGCCTGCAATCTACGCGCCACCGCGACGCTGACCCCGCTCCTCGAACCACTGCTTCGCGCCGCCGAGGGCACCGCGCTCTTCCTCGATGATCCGCGCGGCGGCGAGAAGTTTTTCGGCGCCTACGGCGCCACCAAGGCGGCGCAGATCGCGCTCGCCCGAAGCTGGCAGGCCGAGACCGCCAAGATCGGCCCGCGCGTCGTGATCGAGACACCGCGCCCGATGGCCACCGCGACCCGCGCCCGCTTCTTCCCGGGCGAGGACCGCGCGAGCCTCGCCGATATCCACGAGGAAGCCGCGCGGCTGCTCGCCGCCCTCTGAGCGGCTATCATCTTGCCCCAAGTATTCCCGCGCCGATCGACTCGGGCCTGCCCGGACGCGCGGCCATCGCCGCTTTACGCCCCGCCGCCGGTCGTCTAATCAGGGGCAAAGCAGCACGGGGCGGGCATGCGCATCCTCATCACCAATGACGACGGCATCAACGCGCCGGGGCTCGATATCCTGACCGCGATTGCCGAGGAGATCGCCGGGCCGGACGGAGAGGTCTGGACCGTCGCCCCCGCCTTCGAGCAGTCAGGCGTCGGCCACTGCATCTCCTACACCCATCCGATGATGATCCTGAAGCTTGGTCCCCGCCGCTACGCGGCCGAGGGCAGCCCGGCCGACTGCGTACTCGCCGGGCTCTACGATGTCCTTCAGGGCGGTCGGCCCGACCTCGTCCTCTCCGGCGTCAACCGCGGCAATAACGCGGCCGAGAACGTGCTCTATTCCGGCACGGTCGGCGGCGCGATGGAGGCCGCGCTCCAGGGCCTTCCGGCGATCGCGCTCTCGCAGTTCATGGGGCCGAGGACCGAAGATCTCGAAACCCCGTTCGAAGCCGCCCGCGACCATGGCATCAGGGTGGTGCGCGCGCTTCTCGACAAGGGGATCTGGGACAAGGGCGACTACCGGCTCTTCTACAACGTCAACTTCCCGCCCGTGGCCGGCAGGGACGTGAAGGGCATCAAGGTCACCGCCCAGGGCTACCGCACCGACACCTTCTTCGGGGTCGAGCCGCATGTCTCGCCCTCCGGGCGCAAGTTCCTCTGGATCACCGGCGGGCCGCAGCACCTGCCGACCGCGCCCGGCACCGATGTCGCGGCCAATCTCGACGGCTGGATCTCGGTCACGCCGATGCGCGCTGACCTCACGGCGCATGACACGCTCGCCGAGCTCGAGGCGCGGCTCGCATGACGGAACCGGCCGAGCGGAAGATGCGCTTTCTCTACGGGCTCCGCTCGAAGGGCGTGACGGACGCGCGCGTGCTGACCGCGATGGAGCGGATCGACCGCGGCGCTTTCGTCCGCGGCATCTTTGCCGAGCGCGCCTATGAGGACATGCCGCTGCCCATCGCCTGCGGCCAGACCATCAGCCAGCCCTCGGTCGTCGGGCTGATGACCCAGGCGCTGGCCGTGAGCCCGCGCGACAAGGTGCTCGAGGTCGGCACCGGCTCGGGCTACCAGGCCGCGATCCTCAGCCAGCTCGCGCGGCGGGTCTACACCGTCGACCGCCACCGCCGCCTCGTGCGCGAGGCCGAGGCGGTGTTCCAGAGCCTCGGCCTCACCAACATCACCGCGATCGCCGCCGACGGCAGCCACGGCCTGCCGGACCAGGCGCCGTTCGACCGGATTCTGGTCACGGCCGCCCCCGAGGATCCCCCCGGGCCGCTCTTGGCTCAGCTCAGGATCGGCGGTATCATGGTGGTGCCGGTGGGGCAGTCGGATACGGTGCAGAGCCTGATCAAGGTGACGCGGCAGCCTCACGGATACGATTACGATGAACTTCGCCCGGTGCGCTTCGTGCCGCTGGTCGAGGGGCTGGCGCAGGATTGAGGCGCCGCCCGAACCCACCGAGGCCCGGCCAACAGGGCCAGCGAACTGAGGATGCGAGCATGACCACCTCCCGCCCGATCTCCATGATCCGCGTGGCCCTTCTGGGAACCAGCCTCGTCGCGCTGGCCGCCTGCGAGCCGGGCGGCGGCTTCGATCCGGATCTGCGAAACTACAGCCAGATCGGCCTCGACACCTCCGCCGCCGCGATGCAGGCGAGCGCGGCGCGACCGACCCCGGACGCGCGCGGCATAATCTCTTACCCGAACTACCAGGTCGCAGTGGCGCGCCGCGGCGACACCGTCGACAGCGTCGCCGCCCGCGTCGGCCTGCCCGCGGCCGAGCTCGCGAGCTACAACGCGCTCCAGCCCGGCATGCCGCTCCGCGAAGGTGAGATCGTCGCGCTGCCGCGCCGGGTCGCGGGCGCGGCGCCCGCGGTCGCCGCGCCGGTGTATGGCGCACCGGCAACCGGTGCTCCGGCGACCGCCTCCGGCGGCCGCATCGACGTGACCACGATTGCCTCCGGCGCGCTCGACCGCGCGTCGGCCACATCGGCGCCCCAGCCCGCCGCTGCCGCTCCGGCACCGGCGGCAGCCCCCGTGACTGCCACCGAACCGGTTCGCCACCGCGTCCAGCGTGGTGAGACCGCCTATTCCGTGGCCCGGCTTTACAACGTCGACGTCAAGGCGCTTGCCGACTGGAACGGGCTCGGTCCCGATCTCGGTCTCCGCGAGGGCCAGACCCTGCTGATCCCGGTCGCGAACGCCACCCGCCCCGCGCCGGTCGCGGTGACGGCGCCCGGACAGGGCTCGCCGACGCCGACGCCTCCGTCGGCCGCCAAGCCGCTGCCGGCGGAGAAGACCACGCCGACCGCCGCGCCGGTCAAGACCCCGCCCCCCGCGGATCTCGGCGCCGAAAAAACCGCGGCCTCCACGGGCTCGAAGCTGGCCATGCCGGTCCAGGGAAAGATCATCCGCGGCTACCAGAAGAAGAAGAACGAAGGCATCGACATTTCGGCGAGCGCCGGCTCCTCGGTCACCGCCGCGGGCGATGGCACCGTCGCCGCGATCACCAAGGACACCGAGCAGGTGCCGATCCTGGTGATCCGCCACGAGGGCAACCTGCTCACCGTCTACGCCAATATTGACGGGATCGCGGTCGCCAAGGGCGCCAAGGTCTCGCGCGGCCAGACGATCGCAAAGGTCCGCTCCTCCGACCCGGCCTTCCTGCATTTCGAGGTACGCCAAGGCTTCGACAGCGTCGATCCGATGCCCTACCTGCAGTAACGGACTTGGCGGCCGGACCGGAACCCCGGAGCCCGGCCCGCCATTATCGCCAGGTCCCGCGCCAACCTCGTCTGGAGAACGGATGCCGAAGTTTTTTGCATCTCTGCTGGTTGCGGCAGCGGTCCTGCTGATCGGCGGCTGCGCGGCAAAGCCGACCGTGACCCAAGGCGATATCGACGCTCTGACGCGCGAGATAAAAAGGCTTGGACCTGACGTCGCGCCCGAGGAAGCCGAACGCGCCGCCAGCATCGCCTACCTTTATTCGCTGCAACTCGCGCAAGAGTACGAGATCACGGACCCGCCGATCATTCACAATGACAAGGTCCTCCACGGCCTTCGCGAGCGCGGGCTCTGCAATGACTGGACCGAGGATCTCCTCAAGCGCCTGAACCAGGAGAACTTCCGCACCCTGTCGCTGCACTGGGCCACCTCGCCCCCGGCCACGTTCCGGATCATCCACCACACGGCCGTCATCAGCCGGCGGGGGGATGCCCTGTACGACGGGATCATCCTCGACCCCTGGCGCTACGGCGGCACACTCTACTGGTCACGCCCGCAGGCCGACCCGCGCTACGACTGGCGGCCGCGACTGGAGGTCCGGGAAAACCAGATCAGGATACAGGAGGCTGAGGCTACCGCGGCGGCGGGCTGATATCAGCACCGGGTCCGAAATTCCTGCGGGGGCAAGGGCTTGTCAGAGCGTAACGCCCCGCCGCCCGGCAAGATCGGTGAAGTACTGCCAGGCCACGCGGCCCGAGCGCGCCCCCCGCGTCGCCTGCCATTCGATGGCCTCGGCGCGCAAGCTGGCATCGTCGATCGCCACGCCGTAAGCGTCGCAATAGCCGCGGATCATCGCCAGGTATTCGTCCTGATTGCAGGGATGGAAGCCGAGCCAGAGCCCGAACCGGTCGGAGAGCGAAACCTTTTCTTCCACCGCCTCCGAAGGATTGATCGCGCTCGACCGCTCGTTCTCGATCATGTCGCGCGGCATCAGGTGGCGGCGGTTCGAGGTGGCGTAGAACACCACGTTCGCGGGCCGCCCCTCGATCCCGCCATCGAGCACCGCCTTGAGGCTCTTGTAGTGCTGGTCGTCATGGCTGAACGACAGGTCGTCGCAGAAAAGCACGAAACGATGGCCGCTCGCGGCGCGCAGATGGGTCAGGAGACGGCCGACCGTGGGCAGGTCCTCGCGGCTCAGCTCGACGATCTTGAGCGGCAGACCCTGACGCAGCACCTCGGCGTGGACCGCCTTCACGAGCGAGGACTTCCCCATCCCGCGCGCGCCCCAGAGCAGCGCGTTGTTCGCGGGCAGGCCGCGCGCGAACTGGAGCGTATTGGCCAGAAGCGTGTCGCGCGACCGGTCGATGCCGACGAGTAGCGGCAGGTCGACGCGGTTCACCTCCGCCACCGGCTCCATCCGGTCGGGGTTCACATGCCAGGCGAAAGCGTCCGCAGCGGCGAAGTCCGGTGCCTGAAGCGGTGCCGGAGCGATCCGCTCCAGCGCCTCGGCGATCCGGGCCAGCAGCGCCGCGCTCATTGCTTGGCCGCGCCTTCGCCCGGCGCCTCCTCCGCGTCCTCTTCCTCGTCGTCAAACCAGAGGCCCTCGGCCCTGAGCTGCGCCTCGCGCTTCTTCTCGACCCGCGCGACGAGGAAGATTGACACCTCGTAGAGCCCGTAGACCACAACGAAGAGGATCACCTGGCTCACGACGTCGGGCGGCGTTGCGATCGCGGCGAGGCAGAGGATGCCGACGACGGCATATTTCCGCACCGCGCCCAGCCCCGCGCTCGACACCAGCCCCGCCTTTCCCATCAGCGTCAGGAGCACCGGGAGCTGGAAGCAGAGCCCGAAGGCGAGAATGAACTTGATGGTGAGCGCGAGATATTCCTCGATCGAGCCGAAGAAGGCGATACCCGCGGCCGTGCTCGCCGCCGGATCGAGAGCGCCTTCAGCCGGGACCGGGCCGGATTTCTGGAAGCCGAGGAAGAACGAGAAGGCCAAGGGCAGGATCGCATAGTAGGCGAAGGCCGCGCCGGCAAGGAACATACCCGGCGAGGCGACGAGGAACGGCAGGAACGCGTTCTTCTCCGACTTGTAGAGACCGGGCGCGACGAAGCGCCAAAGCTGGTAGCCAATGAACGGGAACGAGAGCGCGAAGCCTCCCAGGAACGAGATCCGGATCGCGACGAAGAAGCCCTCCTGCAGCTTGATCATCGCTAGCGAGCAGTCCTGCCCGCGGTCGGCGAGTGCCGCACAGATCGGCTTGGTCAGGAAGGTGAAGATCGGGTCGGCCACCGAGAAACAGGCGACCATCGCCACGATGAAGGCCAGCACCGACCAGATCAGGCGCGACCGGAGCTCCGTCAGATGTTCGATCAGCGGCGCCGTCGAGTCGTCGATCTCGTCCTTCATCATGCCTCGCCCTTCTTGGTTGCGGGCTTGGCCTTGGCCGCCGCCGTCTTCGGCTTCGGCTTGGCGGCCGGTTTCGCCTCCGTCTTGGGCTTCGGCTTTGCCGGAACCTTCGTCGCGGTCGTGGCCGCCGGCTTCGGCGCGGCCGGCTTGGTCTCGGCGAGCTTCGTTTCGGCGGGCTTCTCCGCGGCCGGCTGCGAGGCGGACTTGGCCTCGGTGCGTGCCGCGGCATCCGCCGCCTTCTTGTCGGCCAGAGCCTGCGTCGCCGGTCCCTTCGACGCCGCCGGTTTGGTCGGCTGCCACTTCTCGAACTTCGAGGCCGCCTGTTCGAGCGCGTCGAGCCCGAGGCTCTTCTTCGTCGTCATCGCCTTCAGCTCGTCGGCGGTTTCCTTGACGCCGGTCTCGCGCGCCGCGTCGTCCATTGCGCGTTGGAACTCGCGTCCCATTGCTCGCGCCTTCGCGGTGAAGCGCCCGAGCGTGCGGAACATCGCGGGCAGGTCTTTCGGACCCACCACGATCAGCGCCACGATGCCGATGAGCAGAAGCTCACTCCAGCCGATATCCAACATGTCCGCGCCGCCCCTTCAGGCGAAGGCCAAGGCTCAGGCCTTGTCCTTCTTCGGTTTCGGCGTCACGTCACGGGCCGCCTCGGCGGTGTCGTTCTCGATCTCCTCGGTGCCGTCCTTCACGCCCTTCTTGAAGGCGGTGATGCCCTTGCCGACCTCGCCCATGAGCGAGGAGACCTTGCCGCGACCGAAAAGCACCAGAACCACGACGGCGATCAGAAGAAGGCCAGGAATGCCGATGTTGTTGAGCATGTTCGTCTCCCTCGGGCACCTCCGCAGCGCCCGTTCTGCTACCCGTCCGATGTAGTCCGTCCGGGGTCCCAGTCAAAGCCCCTTCCGCACGCCGGACGGCCGGTTCAGGCCTTGAACCTGCGGTGCAACTGACAGTATTTTGTCAGTTGCACCCCCTCGATCCGGGACCTGATGCGCCGCAACGACCGCCTGTTCCAGCTTCTGCGCATCCTGCGCGACGGCAAGCTCCACCGTGCCGCCGACCTCGCCTCGGCGCTCGGGGTCTCGCCCCGCACGATCTGGCGCGATATGGCGGTCTTGATGGAACGCGGCCTGCCGGTCAGTGGCGAGCGTGGCATCGGCTATCTCCTGCGCGACCCGGTCACCCTGCCCCCGATGGCGATCACCAAGGACGAGTTCGAGGTGCTGCGGCTCGGCATCACGCTGGTCGCCGGTGCAGCCGACCCGGTGCTGGCGCGTGCGGCCGAGAGCCTGCGCGCCAAGATCGCCGCGGTCTCGCTCGCCGATGCCGGCGACACCGGCTCCGACACCTTCGTCTTCTCGAGCGCCGAGGCGGCGCGCGCCGCGCCGCATCTCGGCCTGATCCGGCGCGCGGTGCGCGAGCACCTGACACTCGCGCTGTCCTATCGCGGCGCGCCGGCGACGCGTGTCCGCCCCCTGCATCTCGATTACTGGGGTAAGCTCTGGACGCTGACGTCGTGGTGCGAAAACGCGCATGGATTCAAGGTGTTCCGCGTCGATCTTGTGACGTCTCTCAAGCATGACGGCGGCGCCTTCCTGCCCGAGCCGGGCAAGACGGTAGAGGACTACCTCGCCCGGATCGCGCCGGCCTGAGCCTCAGCCCCGACGCGGGAAGACGAAACAGCGGTCGCGGCGGATCATCAGCCACATCACCGTACCGGGCTTGGGCAGGAACACCGCCGGCACCGTCGCCTTGAGGATGTCGCCGCCATAGTCGAGGCGGAACTCGACGAGGCTCTCGCGGCCGAGGAACCGCGCCCGCACCACCTCGGCCCGCGCCGCGGTGCCGTCGCTCGGCGTCGGATTCGGGCCGCGCCCGGCCCGGTCGAAGTCGATCTTGAGATGCTGCGGCCGGATCACGATCTCGACCTCGGTGCCGTCGGGCACGCCGGGGGCGAGGAACTCGCCGAAGGCGGTCTCGGTCAGGGCGCCCTGAACTTCGCCGCGCAGGATGTTGATATCAGAGAAGAAAGCCGCGGCCTCGCGGTCGACCGGCGCATTGTAGATATTGTAGGGCGCGCCGCGCTGGACGACCCTGCCCCGGCGCATCAGCGCGATCTCGTCTGCCATGCGCATCGCCTCGTGCGGCTCGTGCGTGACGAGGAGGACCGCCGTACCCTCCTCCTTCAGGAGCGCCAGCGTGTCGTCGCGGATGCCGTCGCGGAGCCGCTCGTCGAGGCCCGAGAACGGCTCGTCCATGAGAAGGATGCGCGGATTGGGTGCGAGAGCGCGGGCAAGCGCCACCCGTTGCTGCTCGCCGCCCGATAGCTCGTGGGGATATTTCGGCCCGAAGCCCGAGAGCGAAACCCGTTCCAGCAGCGCGTCGACCCGCCGCGCCTGGGCGGCATCGCCACGAGTGAGGCCGAAGGCGATGTTCTCGGCAACGCTGAGATGGGGAAACAGCGCGAAATCCTGGAACATCAGCCCGATCGAGCGCCGCTCGGGCGGGATCCGGAACACGGTGTCGCAAATCAGCCGTCCGTCGACGAGGATGCGGCCCCGGTCCTGCATGTCGACCCCGGCGATCATCCGCAGCGTCGTCGACTTGCCGCAGCCCGAGGGGCCGAGGAGGCAGGTCACCTGCCCGGCCGGAATCGTCAGCGAGACGTCGTCGACCACGGTCTGGCCGTCAAATCGGCGGACGAGGTTCTGGACCTCAAGTCGCGGCGGTGTCTCTGTCAGGTCGCGCATGCCCGTGCCCGAGAAAATTGGTCAGGTTTTGGACCGGATAGCAGCCCCGCCCGCTGGCCGCAAGCATCGCAGGTTTCGGCCCCGGCTGCGCCTAGGCCGACCCGCCGGGGGTTTCACCCCCGAACCCCCAGGATATTTTCGACAAGATGATGGCGAGCCGCGTTACAGGGTCGCGTTCATCGCGCCGCCGTCGAGCAGGAGATTCTGGCCGACGATGAAGCCGGCGTGGGCCGAGCACAGGAAGGCGCAGGTGGCGCCGAACTCCTCCACCGTGCCGTAGCGCCGCACCGGGATCGTGGCGGCGCGGCGGGCCCGCGCTTCCTCTAGGGGGATACCGGCGCCCGTGGCGACGCCGGAATCGAGCGAGGTCGCCCGATCGGTGTCGTGGATGCCGGGCAGGAGGTTGTTGATCGTGACACCGTCCGGCGCGACCTGCCGGGCGGTACCGGCGACGAAGCCGGTGAGGCCGGTCCGCGCGGCGTTCGAGAGGCCGAGCGTGGCGATCGGCGCCTTCACCGATTGCGAGGTGATGTTGACGATCCGTCCCCAGCGCCGTGCGATCATTCCCGGCAGAACCGCCTGCATCAGCGCGATCGGGGTCAGCATGTTGGCGTCGAGCGCGCGGATGAAGTCATCGCGACCCCAGTCGCTCCAATGCCCCGGCGGCGGTCCGCCGGCATTGGTGACGAGGATGTCGACGGCGCCAGCCGCGGCGAGCACCGCGGCGCGGCCGGCCTCACTGGTGATATCGGCGGCGACCTCGGTGACGTTGACGCCATGCGCGGCGCGAATCTCCGCCGCGGTTCTCGCGAGGGCCTCGGCGCCGCGGGCATTGATCACGAGGTCGACCCCGGCCGCGGCCAACGCCTCGGCGCAGCCCCGTCCGAGGCCTTTCGATGCCGCCGCGACCAGCGCCCGGCGTCCGCGAATTCCCAGGTCCATCCTGTTTTCCTCCCGTTGCGGGGCGAGCATAGGGATTTTGCTGACGCTGGCCAGTGGCGGCGCTCAGGCTGCCGCCGAGGAGAAGCGGTAGGCCACGCCGGAGAAGGCCGCCTCGGCGAAACCATAGGCGAAGCGCAGGCCCGTCGGTCCGGCGATCACGCCGTGCTCGGCATTGCCGGGAATATAGACGGCCACGCCGGGCACCAGCGCATGGGCGATGCCGTCGATCGTGACCGTGCCGCCGCCCTCCATGCAGAGATAGAACTCGGCCGGCGCGTGCCGATGCGGGTGCAGGGTGCCCGCGGGCCCGAATTCGGCGATCCCGAGCACGAATTCCTGCGTCTGGGTGCGGTCGGCGCAGATCAGCGTCCGCCAGGTGACACTGCCGAAGACCGGATCGGTGCCGCCCTCGAGTGCGACCTCGGCCGCGTCGACCGAGAAGCCCTGGGGCGCGGGCGGCGCCGGTGAATTCACCGGTTCCGGCAGGTCGGTCGCGCCGATCATCAGCGCTTCGGCCGCATCGGGGATCATCATCGGTTCAGTCATTGCGGGGCTCCTCCTCTTTCCGGCCGCATCTAACCGGCTTCACCAGCCCGCCTCAATGCGCTAAAGCTGATCTACATTATACGCTGGGGTTATGATTCAATTGCGCCTTCCGAGCTTCTCCGGCCTCACCGCCTTCTATGCCGCCGTCCGCCACGGTACGCTGACCGGGGCGGCGCGCGAGCTCAACGTCTCGCAGCCGGCGATCAGCCGCCGCATCGCGGCGCTCGAGGCGGATCTCGGCTGTCCGCTCTTCGACCGGACGCACAAGCCGGTGCGCCTGACCGAGCAGGGCCGGGAACTTTCGGTCGCGCTGCGCGGCGGCTTCGACATGATCGAGACCGCGACCGACCGCATCCGCCGTGCTGCGAGCGGCTGGACGGTGTCCGTCTCGGCGCCGTCGGGCTTTGTCGCCTACTGGCTGATCCCGCGGCTCGGCGACCTGCAGTCTGCGTTCCCTGAAACGACGATCCGAATCATAAGCCTGGAACATGACGAACCCGGCCGGCGCGGCGACATCGCGATCCGTTTCGGCGCGCCGGACGCGGCGCAACCCGACGAGGCCAAGATCCTCGGCGAGGACGTGTTCCCGGCCGCGAGCCCGCTTTACCTGAGCCGCGTTCGCCAGCCCGGAACTGTGCACGACCTTGGCGGCCACACGCTCCTGACGACCGCGTCGGGCCGGCGCCACTGGTACGACTGGGACAGCTGGTTCGACGCCGTCGGGGTGCCGCGCCCGGCCGGCACGCGCACCCTCGATTTCAGTGCCTATGCGATGCTGGTCAGCGCCGCGCTCGCCGGCCAGGGGATCTGCCTGTGCTGGTCGGGCCTGCTCGACAGCTTCCTCGACACCGGCGCGCTGATCCGGCTGACCGAGGTCTCGGCCGGTTCCGGGCGGGGTTATTTCCTCGACCTGCGCGAGGGCAGGGCCGCGCCGCGCATGGTGCAGGCAGTTGCGGACTGGATCCGCGACCGCGCGACAACCCCGGAGCCGGGACGCGCGTTGACGCGGACGACCGCGATTTGATAGGCCTGTGCGGCCCGCCCCCGGGACGTCATGCGAGGTCAGACGATGAGCGACGGCGCGCAGCCCTTTCCGGCCCATACGGTGCATGTTTACGAGGCGTCGGCGCTGCGCGTGAGGCGCGGAGTCAATCTGCGCGACGCCATTGCGGAAGCGGCGGCCTGCGAGCCCGGCGACGTTTACCGGCTCGACCCCGCGGCGCGGGCGTGGCGGATGCTGCTGCGTCCGGCCGCCGACCGGCAACCGCATGCTGCGATCGCGGAGGGCTCCGAGATCGGCGCGCCGGGCGAGCGGGTCGATCTCGTGTCCTTGTTCACGCTGATGACCGAGGACGGCGAGCGGCTGGAACTTCTTTTCGCGCGACACGCGGCCTCGGGCGCGGGCATCGCGCTGCCGCTGTCGCCGATCACACCCGGCGCCGATTACACGCTTCTGGCCGCGACCGAAGACTTCGGCGACATGAGGATCGCTGACGTGGTGTGCGTCTCCTTCGGCGCAGGCACGATGGTCACGCTTCCCGGCGGCTCGCAGCGCCCGATCGAATCCCTCGCACCCGGCGACCAGGTGCTGACCCGGGACCACGGGCCGCAGCCGGTCCGCTGGATCGGCAGATCGACGATGCGCGCGAACGGCGCCTTCGCGCCGGTGGTGATCACCGCCGGTACTCTCGGGAATGCGGGCGATCTCGTGGTCAGCCCGCACCACCGGGTCTTTCTCTACCAGCGCGGCGTCCACCGGGTCGGCGGCGTGGCCGAGATCCTCGTTCAGGCCAAGCATCTCGTCGACGGCGAGGCGGTGGTGCGCCGCGAAGGCGGCTTCGTCGACTATTACAGCCTCGTCTTCGACCGGCACGAGATCATCTATGCCGAGGGGATCCCGGCGGAAAGCCTCATGGTCAACGAGGCCACGACTGGCCATCTGCCGCCCGATCTCGCCGAGGAGATCCGCGCCCGCTTCCCCGGCCTGAACCAGCACCAGCATTTCGGCACCGAGGCCGGGCGCGAGCTTCTCGACGAGGCGGCTCGGGCCGCGCTTCTCGCCCGCTACCGTCAGGGGTAAGCCGCGCTTGGTCTGGTCAGAAAATGGTGCCGGTTGTAGGATTGAACAGGGTTACACGAACCGAGCCCAGTGACCCGAAGAAGAGGAGACCGCATGACCCGCCCCGCTCCCGTTGTCACCCCTCTGCCGATGGAGGAACTGCGCCAAGCACTGCCGCAGATCCTCGCCGCCCCGAAGGACGAGGGTGAGGTCAAGGCGATCGTCATTCGCCCAGCTCCGGGCGAACGGCGGATGGTTGATCAGGCTGAGCTGAGCCTCGCCGGCGGGGTCCACGGCGACCACTGGGCGAAGGGATGCTGGATGTCGACCGAGGACGGCCAGCCCCATCCCGACGTCCAGATCTGCATGATGAACGCGCGCTGCATCGAGGCGATCGCGGGCGAGCCCGAAAACTGGGCGCCAGCAGGCGACAACCTCTTCATTGACATGGACCTTTCGCCGGCCAATCTGCCGCCCGGAACGCGGCTGGCGCTCGGGACCGTCGAACTCGTGACGACCGACAAGCTCCATGCAGGCTGCCAAGATTTCATCGACCGCTACGGCCGCGACGCCTGCCTGTTCGTGAACACGGGCGAGGGAAAGACGCACCGGCTGCGTGGCATCTACGCGCGGGTGACGAAGGACGGCACCGTGAAACGCGGCGACCGGATGCGCAAGATCGGCTGAACCGGCCAATCTCGCACGGTTGATCTGGCGCAGATCGTTTGGCGGCGGCCTCCGCTATGGTTCCACCGAACGGCCGCCCCACCCGGCGGCCCGGCACAACGGAGCACGCCATGCCGGTTTACCTCGTCGCCACCGACCTTTCCGCCCGCGGCGACCGCGCCGTGCGCCGCGCCTTCGCGCTCGCCCGCGCGCATCAGGCCCGCCTGATCGTGGCCAGCGCCGTCGACGACGACCTGCCACAGGCGCTAGCGGCCGAACTGGCGGCGGGTGCCGAGCGGACGCTCGCCGACGTCGTCGCAGCCGATCCCGACCGGGACGCGGTGGAGTACGAGACACGGATGCTGCGCGGCGATCCGAGCCTCGCCATCGCCACGCTGGCCGCGACGGAGGCGGTGGATCTCCTCATTCTTGGCGCTCACCGCGTGCGCCCGGTCGCCGACATCTTCCTCGACACCACGATGCTGCGGATCCTGCGCCAGGTCACCTGCCCGGTCCTTCTGGTCCGCAATCCGGTCGCCCATCCCTATCGCGGCATCCTCGCTGCGACGGATTTCTCGCCCGCTTCGGCGGCGGCGCTGCGTACGGCGGCCGCGCTTGTCCCGGACGCTTCCATCGCGGCGATCCATGCGTTCCACGTGCCGTTCAAGGGGCTGATGCCGCGCGAGACCGCCGCCCCCTTCCTCGCCGAGGCGCGCTCTCACGAGGCGGAGTGGCGCGGGCGCGAACGCCTGCCCGAGCGGCTCGGCCCGGTGACCTTCGAAGAAGGCCCGGCGACCGAGGTGATCTCCGAAGCTCTCGCCGCGACCGGCGCCGACCTGATCGCGGTCGGGGCGCACTCCCGCGCCGGGATGGCCGCGCGCCTGCTCGGCAGCTTCGCGACCATGCTCATCGAGGCCGCGCCGACCGACCTGATCGTGGCCCGCCCCGGCTAGCGCCATTGCGGCGGCCCCGCGCCGCCGCTATATCGCGCGCCATGATGGACCAGTCGAACCGCCCCGCCCTTCCCGCCGAAATCGCCCGGCGCCGCACCTTCGCGATCATCTCGCATCCGGATGCGGGCAAGACCACGCTGACAGAGAAGTTCCTCCTGTTCGGCGGCGCGATCCAGATGGCCGGCCAGGTCCGCGCCAAGGGCGAGGCGCGGCGCACGCGCTCGGACTTCATGAAGCTCGAACAGGACCGCGGCATCTCGGTCTCGGCCTCGGCGATGTCTTTCGACTTCGGCCCCTACCGCTTCAACCTCGTCGACACGCCAGGCCACTCGGACTTCTCCGAGGACACCTACCGCACGCTGACCGCCGTCGATGCCGCGATCATGGTGATCGACGGGGCGAAGGGCGTCGAAAGCCAGACGCGGAAGCTCTTCGAGGTCTGCCGCCTGCGCGACCTGCCGATCCTCACCTTCTGCAACAAGATGGACCGCGAGGCGCGCGACACGTTCGAGATCATCGACGAGATCCAGGAAAACCTCGCCATCGACGTGACGCCCGCAAGCTGGCCGATCGGCATGGGGCGCGACTTCCTCGGCTGCTACGACATTCTCAATGACCGGCTCGAACTGATGGACCGCGCCGACCGCAACCGGGTCGCGGAATCGATCCGGATCGCCGGGCTGGACGATCCGAAACTGGCCGAACACGTCCCCGCCGAGCAGTTGAAGAAGCTTCGTGAAGAGCTTGAAATGGCGAGGGAACTCCTGCCACCCTTCGACCGTCAGGCGTTCCTCGAAGGCCATCTGACACCGATCTGGTTCGGTTCGGCGATCAACTCCTTCGGCGTCAAGGAACTGATGTCCGGCATGGGCGATTACGGCCCCGAGCCGCAGCCGCAGAAGGCGACCGAGCGCCAGATCGCGCCCGAGGAGGGCAAGGTCGCGGGCTTCGTCTTCAAGGTTCAGGCCAACATGGACCCCAAGCACCGCGACCGGGTGGCCTTCGTGCGCCTCGCCTCGGGCCATTTCGAACGCGGCATGAAGCTTCTCCATGTCCGCTCGAAGAAGCCGATGGCGATCTCCAACCCTGTCCTGTTCCTCGCCGCCGACCGCGAGCTGGCCGAGGAGGCCTGGGCGGGCGACATCATCGGCATCCCGAACCACGGCCAGCTCCGCATCGGCGACGCGCTGACCGAGGGTGAGGCGCTGCGCTTCACCGGCATCCCCTCGTTCGCGCCCGAGCTTCTGCAGACCGTGCGCGCGGGCGATCCGCTGAAGGCCAAGCATCTCGAAAAGGCACTGATGCAGTTCGCCGAGGAAGGGGCCGCCAAGGTCTTCAAGCCCGCCATCGGCTCGGGCTTCATCGTCGGCGTCGTCGGTGCCCTCCAGTTCGACGTGCTCGCGAGCCGGATCGAGATCGAATACTCGCTCCCCGTGCGCTTCGAAAGCTCGCAGTTCACCTCGGCCCGCTGGGTCACCGGCCCGAAGGCGGACGTGGAGAAATTCGTCAACGCCAACAAGGGCCATATCGCCCACGACCATGACGGCGACATCGTCTACCTGACGCGGCTGCAATGGGATATCGACCGGATTACCCGCGACCATCCCACGCTGAAGCTGTCGGCGACGAAGGAAATGATGATCTGACGCAGGGGTTTACCCGGCGAAGTGCATCTCGACACGGACACTCTTGCCACGGCCAAGCTCGGCCTCCTGCCGCTTCCGGTGGCGGTGGTCCCTGAGCCGCCGGCGCCAGCCGCGCGGCCCGTTCATGCCCGCCTCGCGCTCGGCGCCGATATCGGAACCAAAGGTTTCCACGTCATGCAGGACCGGCGCGGGGTTGAGAAAACCCGGCCTGAGCAGCCGATATCCGCGCCCCGCCTCGGCGCCGAACAGGAAATGGTCGACCGGCACGCCGAGCCTCGGATAGCGCGTCAGCAGGCGCTCCGCCGCCTCGCGGGTCACGACATAGCCGCAAGTGCCGAGAAAGCTGCTCCGCATCCGGAAAAGCCCCGTCCCGCTTTCGACCGGGCCGAGCGCCTCGCCCAGGGGGAATCGGCGACTGCGCTGCGGGCCGGGCCAGAATTCGAGCTTCAGAGCCCCCATCCCGTTCCGCTCCATGAGCCCGGCGAGATCGCAGGCGGCGAGCGCCGCGAAGCCCGCCGCCAGCCGGGCATCGTCCTCGAGCACGATCGCGGCCTCGGCCTCACCGCCGGCGATCTCGCCCCAAAGGCACTGGTGGGTGAGCGAGCAGGCCATGTCGCCAAGCGTTGCCGGAAACATCCGCGCGAGAGGTCCCGCGCCGAACGCGCGGGCAAGCGTCGCAGGGTCGCTCTCTGCTGAGTCGATGGCCTCTACCCGCTGCCATGGAAGGCCGAGCCCGTCGAGTTCCGCGCCGATCCGCACCAGCCGGTCCGGCCGCCGGGCGAGGTTGATGACATGGATTGGCAGCATCCGCTACGCCCTTTGCCGGCCCCGTTTTCCGCAGCCTAGACCGCGTCCAGACAAGTTGGAACTGGCATTTCAGAGCATGGGCCAGAAACGGCTTGCGCTGATTGACCTTTCGGCGGCTTTGCGGTAGGGCCATGAGGCCTGCATCCGGCGGGCACTCGCCGGGGCGCCCGGAAGTCGCGTCCCTTCACCCTTGCGGTGCCATACCGCATTCGATGGACGCTGATGACCAAGTTTTCCGATCTGAAGCTGGACCCCAAGGTCCTGCAAGCCATTGCCGAAGCCGGCTATGAGACCCCCACCCCGATCCAGGCGGGTGCCATTCCCCACGCGCTCGAAGGCCGCGACGTGCTCGGCATCGCCCAGACCGGGACCGGCAAGACCGCCTCGTTCACGCTACCGATGATCACGCTCCTCGGCCGCGGCCGGGCGCGGGCGCGGATGCCGCGCAGCCTCGTGCTGGCGCCGACGCGCGAACTCGCCGCCCAGGTGGCGGAGAACTTCGACACCTACTCGAAGCACACCAAGCTCACGAAGGCGCTCCTCATCGGTGGCGTCAGCTTCGCCGAGCAGGACAAGCTCATCGACCGCGGCGTCGACGTCCTGATCGCGACGCCGGGCCGCCTGCTCGATCATTTCGAGCGCGGCAAGCTCCTCCTCACCGGCGTGCAGATCATGGTGGTGGACGAGGCCGACCGGATGCTCGACATGGGCTTCATCCCGGATATCGAGCGGATCTTCCAGCTCACGCCCTTCACCCGCCAGACGCTCTTTTTCTCGGCCACGATGGCGCCCGAGATCGAGCGAATCACCAACACCTTCCTGCACAACCCGGCGAAGATCGAGGTCGCGCGCCAGGCGACGACCTCCGAGACGATCGAGCAGCGGCTGATCGAGCTCACGCCCACCCGCAAGGACCAGTCGGCCAAGCAGAAGCGCGAACTTCTGCGCGCGGTGATCGACGCCGAGGGTGAGGCCTGCACCAACGCGATCCTCTTCTGCAACCGCAAGACCGAAGTCGATATCCTCGCGAAATCGCTGAAGAAATACGGCTACAACGCGGCGCCGATCCACGGCGACCTCGACCAGAGCCAACGGATGAAGACGCTCGACGGCTTCCGCGACGGGAGCTTGCGCTTCCTCGTCGCCTCCGACGTCGCCGCGCGCGGGCTCGACATCCCGGCCGTCTCCCACGTCTTCAACTTCGACGTGCCCTCCCATGCCGAGGACTATGTCCACCGGATCGGCCGCACCGGCCGCGCCGGCCGCAAGGGCGTAGCCGTGACCATCGCCACTCCGGCCGATCAGAAATATCTCGACGCGATCGAATCGCTGGTGAAGAAACCGATCCCGCGCGGCGCGATCCCCGAGGGGTTCGAGATCAGCGAAGCCGCGCAGCGCCCCGCGCGCAAGGACGACGACAAGGGCAAGGGTCGCGGACGTGGCCGTGGTGGCCGCGAGGACCGCAAACCGCGTCCGGTGAAACCGCATGGCGAAGAAGCCTCGATGGCGCCACTCGAACAGCCGGTGGCCGCCGCGAAAGCCGAGACCAGACCGGAACCCCGGCCCGAGCCGGCGGCCGAACCGCGGCCCGAACGTGCCGAGCGCCCCGAGCGCCCCGAGCGTCCCGAGCGTCGCGACGATCGCAAGTCTGACCGCAAGGGCAAGGGCGAGGGCCGCGGCCGCCGCGAGGACCGCGACGCGCCAGTGGTCGGCATGGGCGACCATGTGCCCGACTTCCTGATGCGCGGGCTGAAGAGCGAAAAGGCGTAACGCCGCTATTGCCGGTGGGCGGCGCGGGTCACCGCGCCGGTCGGCACATCGGATAGCGGCAGGGCGCGCCGTCGATCCGCACTTCGGCCAGAAGCTCGAACCCGTGGCGCTGGTAGATCGTGAGGTTCCTCCGGTTGGTCGATTCCAGGTAGACCGGCAACCCGTCCCGGTCGCAGGCCGCGAGACCGTGTGCCAGAAGCCGACTGCCGAGCCCCTTCCCACCATGCACCGGATCGACCGCGACCAGCGACAGGTGCCAGTGCGGCTCGTCGAGGTGATAGGGCTCGCAAGCCTCAATCAGCGCCTGAAAGAGCGGCAGCCGATCCGGCTGGAAGGTGCGCGCCGCGTTCTCCGCCAACGCCTCAGCGTCGGGCACCACTCCCGGCGGGCGCCAGATCGCCATGCCGAGGCCGTCGCCGATAATATGGTTGGCGCCGTCGGCGAAGCCCGGTTCGGCATTGATCCGCGCGTAGCCGTAGTTCGACAGCGTGAACCGGTGCGGATCGGGCAGGATCCAGCGCGCGAAGGGGTCGCCCGCGAAGGCGACAGTCAGAAGCGCCCCCATCCGATCGAGATCGGCCGGTAAGGCGGCGCGAATATCGGCGTCCATCCCCTCGCTCCCTGCCGGTTTGCGAGGAAGAGTAACCCGGGATGCGCGCGGGAAGAAGCCGGACGCCGCCTATTCGGCGACAAGCCGGCTCGTCACCACGGTGACCTCGGGCTTCTTGCCGATCTCCTCAAGCGAGACCTGGCGGACGATGCGCTTGACCGCCTCCGCCAGCTTGTCGTCGTCCCTCAGCACCTTGTCGGCGGCCGAGCCGAGGTATTCGTTCACCTCCGCCTCGATCATGTCGGCAAGGTCGGCACCACGGCGCGTCGTCTCGGACAGACCCTTGAGCTCGACCCAGGCGTCGCCCAGAGGTTCGTCGTCCTCGTCGATGATCAGGCTCGCCATCACATGGCCGTTCAGCGCCATGCGGATCCGGTCCCGCACCACTCCGTCAAGCGCTCCGATCAGCACGCTGCCGTCGAGATAAGTCCGCCCGGTTTCGATGTATTCGACCACCTTGGGCTCATCGCCGGTCAGATCGACCACCGTGCCGTTCACCGCGAGCTCCGCTGCGATCCCCTTCTCGATGGCGATCCGGCAGTGCTCCCTCAGATGGCGGTGCTCGCCATGCATCGGCAGGAGTATCTTCGGCCTCAGGAGATCGTGCACCGCCTCGAGGTCCGGCCGGTTGGCATGGCCCGAGACGTGATAGAGCCCGCCGCGGTCATCGACCACGTCGACCCCCATCTCGGAAAACGCGTTCATCACCCGGATCACGCCGCGCTCGTTGCCGGGAATGGTCTTGGAGGAGAAAAGGAACGTATCCCCCTCCTTCATCTCCAGCCCGAGATACTTGCCGCGCGCCAGCTGCGCCGAGGCCGCGCGCCGCTCGCCCTGGCTGCCGGTGACGATCAGCATCAGTTTGCGGCGCGGCATTTCCACGGCTTCCTCGGGCGGGATCACCGCCGGGAAGTCGGTCAGCACGCCGGTTTCCGCCGCCGCCGTGATCATCTTCTTCATCGCCCGGCCGAGCATGCAGACCGAGCGGCCCGCCGCCCGTCCCGCCTCGGCCAGCGTCTTCAGCCGCGCCACGTTCGAGGCGAAGGTGGTCGCGACCACCATCCCCTCCTGCGCCGCGATCAGCTCGGACAAGGGCGCGGCCAGCGAGGCCTCGGACCGGCCCGGAAGCGGCGAGAAGACGTTGGTCGAGTCGCAGGTCAGCACCTTCACGCCCGCGCCTTCGTTGGCGATCTCGTGCCACTGGTTGGGGTCGAAAGGCTCGCCCACAATGGGCGTGCCGTCGAGCTTGAAATCGCCCGAATGGACGATCCGCCCCGCCGGCGTGTCGATGACGAGTGCCGCACTTTCGGGGATCGAGTGGCTCACCGGCACGAACTGGACCTTGAACGGCCCGGCCTCGACCGTCTCGGGGCGGGGCTTGACGACGCGGATCACGTCAAGCGGGTTGCCCTGCTCCTCCATCTTCAGATTGGCGATGGCGGCGGTGAAGGCCCGGGCATAGACCGGGGCCTTGATCTGCGGCCACAGAAGCCCGAGCGCGCCGACATGGTCCTCGTGCGCGTGGGTGATGAAGATCGCCTCGATACGGTTCGCATTCTCGGCGAGCCAGGCGATGTCGGCCATGATCAGGTCGACACCCGGCGAGGTCTCCATGTCCGGGAAGGTCACGCCGAGGTCGACGACGATCAGCCGTTCCTTGCCCGCTGGCCCGTAGCCATAGACATAGGCGTTCATGCCGATCTCGCCGGCGCCGCCGAGCGGCAGATAGATCAGGCGGTCTTTCGAGCTCATCCGTTTTCCTTGTTGAATGCGTGGATGACCGTCAGGCCATGCATGGTCAGGTCGTCCTCGACCCAGTCGAAAACATCGGTGGCCTGCGCGAACAGGGGCGTGAGCCCGCCGGTGCCGATGATCTTCATCGGCCGGCCGAACTCCGTTCGGATCCGTGCGCAGATCCCCTCGACGAGGCCGATATAGCCCCAGAACACACCCGACTGCATGCAGGCGACGGTGTTCTTGCCGATCACCGCCTCTGGCATCGAGACATCGACATGCGGCAGGGCCGCCGCTGCCATGTGCAGGGCTTCGAGGCTGAGGTTGACACCCGGCGAGATCACCCCGCCGATATAGGCGCCGTCCGCATCGACCACGTCGAAGGTCGTCGCGGTGCCGAAGTCCACCACCACGAGATCGCCGCCGTGGCGGTCGAAGGCGCCGGCGGCGTTGACCAGCCGGTCGGGGCCGACCTGGGTGCCCTGATCGACCCTCGGCGGCGCCGGCAGGAGGCAGTCGGGCTTGCCGACGACGAGCGGCCGGCAGCCGAAATAGCGGTCGCAGAGGACGCGCAGGTTGAACACGACCCGCGGCACCGTCGAGGAGATGATGCAGGCGTCGATGTCAATGGCGATCTTGCGATGCGCCATCAGCGTCGAGAACCAGACGAAATACTGGTCCGCCGTGCGCTGATGCTCGGTCGCGGTCCTAAGCGTACAGAGGAAGGTCGTCCCGTCCCAGACCGAGAAGACGGTGTTGGTATTGCCGCAGTCGATGCACAGGAGCATGGGACCCTCCTTCCTCAGAAGAACACGTCGGCGGCCGGGATATTGCGCCGCCCCTGCGACGTGGCGATGACGAGCGCGCCGTCCTCGGCGATGGTCTCGAACGTGCCCTCGATGGTCTCGGACGCGGTCCGCGCGGTGATCCGCTGGCCGAGCTTGGCCGCGCGGGCAAGCCAGGCGGTGCGGATCGGTCCGAAGCCGTAGGTGGCAAGCTGCGCCTCCCAGCGGGCGAAGGCGTTGGCGAGATAGGCGAGGAACTCCTCGGGCGCGATCCTCACACCGGTCTCGCCGAGGACCGAGACCGGCAGCGTCGCCTCGGGCTCGACCGCCTCCCTCGGCGGCGCGGCCACGAGGTTGACGCCGATGCCGACGGCAAGATGACTCACATCGGCGCCGCGGCCCGCGCTTTCCAAGAGAATCCCCGCGACCTTGCCGCCGTTCAGGAGCACGTCGTTCGGCCATTTGAGCGACAACGTCGCACCGGGCCCGCAGACCGTCTCCAGGGCGTCGGCGAGCGCCAGCGCGGCGACGAAGCTTCTGAGCGCCGCCCGCGCGGGATCGCCCGTGGGCCGCATCACCAGCGTGGCAGCGAAATTGCCCTCGGGGCTGATCCACTCCCGGCCCCGCCGCCCGCGCGCCGCTGTCTGGCGGCGGGCGAGGATCCAGGTCGGCTGGGTCAGGCCGGGCGCGAGCCGCTGAGCCTCGGAATTGGTGCTGTCAACCTCGGCGAGGACGTGGCGCGCCACGCCCTCGGGCCAGGCCGAAGGGTCACCCGTCCGCTCAGCGGACAAGAACTTCGGCCGCCAGCGCCGCGGCCCCCTCGATGCCGAAGAGGTTGACGACGCCCACCACCATCACCACCGCCGAACCGACCAGCAGGAGCCACTGCGCCGGTACCATGCGGCTGTCGAGCGCGTCGGTCTCGGTGCCGAAGTACATGTAGTAGACGATGCGGATGTAGTAGAACGCGCCGATCACCGAGGCGACCGCGCCGGCCACCGCGAGCCAGACCATGCCGGCATTGACCGCGGCCAGCAGCACGCCGTACTTCGCGAAGAACCCGAGCATCGGCGGCACCCCGGCGAGCGAGAACAGGAGCACCAGCATGGCAAGTGCCTTCACCGGCTCGCGCTTCGAATAGAGGTTGAGCGCGTTGATGTCGGTCACCGGGGCGCCGTCGCGCTCCATCGACAGGATGAAGGCGAAGGTGCCGATGTTCATCGTCACATAGATCGCCATGTAGATCAGCATCGCCTGCACGCCGGCCTGCGTCCCCGAGGCAAGGCCCACCAGCGCGAAGCCCATGTGGGCGATCGAGGAATAGGCCATCAGCCGCTTGATGTTGCGCTGGCCGATCGCCGCGATTGCACCGAGGAACATCGACAGCGCCGCGAGTAGCGCAATGACCTGGCTCCAGTCGGCAACCGCGGCGCCGAAGGCGTCATGGACGAGCCGCGCGAACAAGGCCATCGCCGCAACCTTGGGCGCGGTGGCAAAGAAGGCGGTGACCGGCGTCGGCGAGCCTTCGTAGACGTCGGGCGTCCACATGTGGAACGGCACGGCCGAGACCTTGAAGGCGAGGCCCGTGATCAGGAACACGAGGCCGAACAGCAGGCCGATGGAGACATGGCCGTCCTGAATCGTCTCTATGATGCCCGAGAAGAGCGTCGTACCGGTGAAGCCGTACGTCAGCGAAGCACCGTAGAGGAGAAGCCCCGAAGAGAGAGCGCCTAGGACGAAGTATTTCAGACCGGCTTCGGTCGACTTCACGCTGTCGCGGCGGAGCGCAGCGACGACATAGAGCGAGAGCGACTGCAGCTCGAGCCCCATGTAGAGCGACATGAGGTCCCCGGCCGAGACCATGACCATCATGCCCGTCACCGCGAAGGCGACGAGGATCGGGAACTCGAACCGCGCGAGGCCGCGGCGCGCCATGTAGTCCTGGCTCATGACGAGGACCGCGGCGGCGGATAGAAGCACCGTGACCTTGGCGAAGCGCGCGAAGGCATCATCGGCGAAGGAGCCGGAGAAGGCCATCGCGTCGGCCGAAGACGAGAGCCCGATCCAGGCGGCGATCGCCACGAAGATCGCGGCGGTGGTCCATGTCAGGAGGCCGGTCAGTTCGTCCTTGCCGGAATAGACCGCGCCAATGAGCGCGGCCATGCCGTAGACGATCAGCACCACTTCGGGAAGGACGGCGGAGAAATCGGAAGCGATCATCGCGGGTTTTCCTCAGTGGCTGGCCAGCTGCACCGACGAGTCGGCGGGGATGGCGGCATGGTAGTCGGAGACGAGCGCCGCGACCGAAGGTCCGATCATGTCGGTCACGAGGCTCGGGTAGACGCCGAGGATCAGCGTCATCGCGACCAGCGGCGCGAAGATCGCCTTCTCGCGGCGGGTCATGTCGGTGATGGTCTTCAGGCTCTCCTTGATGAGATCCCCAAAGACGACCCGGCGGTAGAGCCAGAGCGCATAGGCGGCAGAGAGGATCACGCCCGAAGTCGCGACCGCGGCAGCCCAGGTGTTGACCTGGAAGATGCCCATGAGGGTCAGGAACTCGCCGACGAAGCCGGAGGTTCCCGGCAGGCCGACATTGGCGAGCGTGAAGAACATGAAGATCAGCGCATAGGCGGGCATCCGGTTCACGAGCCCGCCATAGGCGTCGATCTCGCGGGTATGCATCCGGTCGTAGATCACGCCGACGCAAAGGAAGAGCGCGCCGGAGATGAAGCCGTGGCTCAGCATCTGGAAGATCGCGCCGTCGATGCCCTGCTGGTTCGCCGCGAAGATGCCCATCGTGACGTAGCCCATGTGGGCGACCGAGGAATAGGCGATCAGCTTCTTCATGTCCGACTGCGCGAGCGCCACGAGCGAGGTGTAGACGATCGCGATCGCCGACATCCAGAAGATGAGCCCAGCGAGAAGGTCCGAGGCGATCGGGAACATCGGCAAGCTGAAGCGCAGGAAGCCGTAGCCGCCCATCTTCAGAAGGATCGCCGCCAGCACGACCGAGCCCGCCGTCGGCGCCTGGACGTGGGCGTCCGGCAGCCAGGTATGGACCGGCCACATCGGCATCTTCACCGCGAAGGAGGCGAAGAAGGCGAGCCACAGAAGCGTCTGCATGCCGCCGACGAAGCGGAAACCAAGCACGTTCAGCGTCTCGGAGGCGAACTGGTGCGTGAGCAGCGTCGGGATGTCGGTCGTGCCGGCATCGACATACATCGCGATCATCGCGACCAGCATCAGGACCGAGCCGAGGAAGGTGTAGAGGAAGAACTTGAAGGCCGCGTAGATCCGGTCCTTGCCGCCCCAGATGCCGATGATCAGGAACATCGGGATGAGGCCCGCCTCGAAGAAGAGGTAGAAGAGCACGAGATCGAGCGCCACGAAGACGCCGATCATCAGCCCTTCGAGTACGAGGAAGGCGACCATGTATTCCTTTACCCGGGTTTCGACCTCCCAGCACGACAGGATCGTGATCGGCATCAGGAACGTGGTGAGCAGCACGAACAGGATCGAGATCCCGTCGACGCCGACCTTGTACTTGAAGCCCATGATCCATTCCCGCTCTTCCACGAACTGGAAGCCGGTGTCGTTCGGATTGAAGCCCGAGATGAGAAACAGCGAGACGAGGAACGTCACCGTGGTCGCGAGCAGCGCCACCCATTTGGCGTTCTTGCGCGCCGCGGCGTCGTCGCCCTTGAGGAACAGCGCCAGGATCGCTGCCGCGATCAGGGGCACGAAGGTGATGATGGAAAGCAGGTTTTCCATTAGTGCGCGCCCCCCGAGAGCGTCATCCAGGTGATCAGAAGCGCGATGCCGATGACCATCGCGAAGGCGTAGTGGAAGAGATATCCGGACTGCGCCCGGTTCACGATCCGCGTCAGCGTCGGGATGAAGCCCATCGCCACGCCGTTGATCGTGCCGTCGATGACATTGCCGTCACCGCGCTTCCACAGGAACGTGCCGAGCCGCTTCGCCGGATTCACGAAGATCGCGTCGAAGATCTCGTCGAAGTACCACTTGTTGAGCAAGAACCGGTAGAGGATCGGCTGCTGCGCCGCGAGGCGGCCGGGTATCGAGGGATCCTTGATGTAGAAGACCCAGGCGGTGAAGAACCCGATCAGCATCGCCACGAAGGGCGAGACCTTGACCCAGGCCGGTGCGTGGTGCGCCTCGTCGAGGACCGTGTTCGAGGCCTCCGACATGTAGATCGCCCCTTCCGGCGCATGGCCGGCGGCCGCAACGGCATGGCCCTCCTCGGCCGGTGCCTCGGCGGTGGCCGCGGCCTCGTCGTGACCCTCGGTCGCGCTCGCTTCCGCTGTCGTTGCCTCACTGTGGCCTTCGGTGGCCGTGGCCTCGGTCGCAGCCTCGCCGTGCCCGGCTTCGGCGCCGGCTTCGGCATGGGCAGGCATCGCGAAGAAGGTGACCATCCGGTCGTGATCGCCGAAGAACGGCTTGTACCAGAGCATGCCGGCGAAGACCGCGCCGAGCGCCAGCACGCCGAGCGGCGCGATCATCGTCATCGGGCTCTCATGGGCGTGGTCATGGGCGTGGTGATCGCCGCGCGCCTCGCCGTAGAAGGTCATGAAGATGAGCCGCCAGGAGTAGAAGCTCGTGAAGAGCGCCGCGATGACAAGCGCCCAGAAGGCGAAGGAATTGCCGCTCGCGAACGCGCTCTCGATGATCGCATCCTTCGACAGGAAGCCCGCGAAGCCGATCGAGGTGAGCGGGATGCCGACGCCGGTGATGGCGAGCGTCCCGATCATCATCGCCCAGTAGGTATAAGGGATCTTCGTGCGCAGGGCGCCGTAGTTCCGCATGTCCTGCTCGTGGTGCATCGCGTGGATGACCGAGCCGGCACCGAGAAACAGCATCGCCTTGAAGAAGGCATGCGTGAAGAGGTGGAACATCGCCGCGCCGTAGACGCCCGCGCCCGCGGCCACGAACATGTAGCCGAGCTGCGAACAGGTCGAATAGGCGATGACGCGCTTGATGTCGTTCTGAACGAGACCCACCGTCGCCGCGAAGAACGCCGTCGCCGCGCCGATATACATCACGAAGGTCTTGGCCTCCGGTGCGTATTCGAAGAGGGGCGACATGCGGCAGACGAGGAACACGCCCGCCGTCACCATGGTCGCGGCGTGGATGAGCGCGGAAACCGGCGTCGGGCCCTCCATCGCGTCCGGCAGCCAGGTGTGCAGGAAGAGCTGCGCCGACTTGCCCATCGCGCCGACGAAAAGAAGGAACGCGAGGAGGTTCGCGGCGTTCCACTCGGTCCAGAGGAAGGTGAGCTGCGTCTCGGCCAGCGTCGGCGCGGCGGCGAAGACATCGTCCATGTTGATACTGTCGACGAGGTAGAACAGACCGAAGATGCCGAGCGCGAAGCCGAAGTCACCGACCCGGTTGACCACGAAGGCCTTGATCGCGGCGGCGTTGGCCGAGGCCTTCCGGTAGTAGAAGCCGATCAGCAGGTAGGACGCGACGCCCACGCCCTCCCAGCCGAAGAACATCTGGACGAGGTTGTCAGAGGTCACGAGCGCGAGCATCGCGAAGGTGAAGAACGAGAGATAGGCGAAGAAGCGCGGTTTGTAGACCTCCCCCTCGCGCCAGTTCTCGTCATGGGCCATGTAGCCCCAGGAATAGAGGTGGACGAGCGCCGATACCGTCGTCACCACGATCAGCATGATCGCGGTCAGCCGGTCGAGCCGGATCGCCCAGGAGGTGTCGAGCGAGCCAGACCGGATGAAATCCAGCACATGGACGTGGCTCGTCGTGCCATCGAAGGTGAAGAACACGATCCAGCTGAGAAGACAGGCGAGGAACAGGAGGCCCGTCGTCACCGCCATCGCGCCGGTCTCGCCGATCACGCGCCAGCCGAAGCCGCCGATGATCGCGCCGACGAGGGGGGCAAGAAGGATGATCGTTTCCATTTGCCGTTACCCTTTCATCACGTTGACGTCTTCGACGTCGATGGTGCCGCGGTTGCGGAAGAAGCAGACGAGGATCGCGAGCCCGATCGCGGCCTCGGCGGCGGCGACGGTCAGGACGAACATCGTGAAGACCTGGCCGACGAGGTCGTGGAGGAACGACGAGAAGGCAACGAAGTTGATGTTGACGGCGAGCAGCATCAGCTCGATCGACATCAGGATGACGATGACGTTCTTCCGGTTGAGGAAGATGCCGAAGATGCCGATCACGAACAAGGCGGCGGCAACGCCGAGGTAGTGAGTGAGACCGATCATTTCATTGCCCCCGTCCGATTGCGATTTTTCGGCGAAAAATCGAGCAAATTTTCGCAGAAAATTTGTGTCACAGCCCCTGCCCCGGCTTCACGTCCTTGAGCTCCATCGCCTTGGCCGGATCGCGCCACATCTGGGCGAGCACGTTCTGGCGCTTGACGTCCTTGCGGTGCCGCAGCGTCAGCACGATCGCGCCGATCATCGCCACGAGCAGGATCACCCCGGCGAGCTGGAACAGGAGGATGTACTTGTCGTAGATCAGCAACCCGAGCGCGGCGGTGTTCTGCACTCCCTCGGGCGTCACCGCGCCGCGCATGGCCTCGGCCGTCTCGGCCGTTTCCCAGGCGCCGAAGGCGATGCCGAGCTGCATCAGGATCACCACGCCGATGAGAAGCCCGAGCGGCATGTAGCGCGCCATCTCACCCTTCAGCTCGGCGAAATCGACGTCGAGCATCATCACCACGAAGAGGAACAGCACCGCGACCGCGCCGACATAGACGATCATCAGGAGCATCGCCACGAACTCGGCCCCGAGGAGCACGAAGAGCCCCGCCGAGGAGAGGAAGGCGAGGATCAGCCACAGCACCGAATGGACCGGGTTGCGCGCCAGCACCACCATGAGGCCCGCGGCCACCGCCGTGATGGCGAAGAGGTAGAAGGCGAAGACCAGAACGCTCATGCGTCATCTCCCATCTCATCGAAGACCCGCTGCGCGATCTCCAGCGCGCGGCTCATGGCGGGCACCCCGCCGAACATGCTCATCTGGTAGATCACTTCCGCGATCTCCCGCTTCGTCGCCCCGGCCTCAAGCGCGTGGCGGATCGTCAGTTTCATCTGCGGCTCGGCCTGCGCGCCGAGAACCGTGAGCGCCGCCACGGTGACCAGGAGCCGCGTCCGGGCGTCGAGCCCCTCGCGGTTGAAGGTCTTGCCGAACCACATCTCCATCATGTCCTTCGACATGGTGGGGAAGAGCTTGTCGAGATCGGCGCCCTTGAAATTCTCCAGCGCAGGATTGAAGGCGCGGGCCATTTCCTGGCCCTGCTCCATCATCTGCTGGAAGAGTTTACCGAAGGCGTCGGTCATCTGTAGGGTGCATCCAGTTCGAGGTTGCGGGCGATTTCGGCTTCCCAGCGCTCGCCATTGGAGAGGAGCTTGGCCTTGTCGTAGAACAGCTCTTCGCGCGTCTCGGTGGCGAACTCGAAGTTCGGCCCCTCGACGATGGCGTCGACCGGGCAGGCCTCCTGGCAGAAGCCACAGTAGATGCACTTCGTCATGTCGATGTCGTAGCGCGTGGTGCGGCGCGAGCCGTCCTCGCGCGGTTCGGCGTCGATGGTGATCGCCTGCGCCGGGCAGATCGCCTCGCAGAGCTTGCAGGCGATGCAGCGCTCCTCGCCATTCGGATAGCGGCGGAGCGCATGTTCGCCGCGGAAGCGGGGCGAGAGCGGCCCTTTCTCGTGCGGGTAGTTCAGCGTCGCCTTCGGCGCGAAGAAGTACTTCAGCCCAAGCCCGAAGCCCTTGATGAAATCGGCGAGCAGAAAGTACTTCGCCGCGCGGTTGTAGTCGATATTCGCCATATCAGCCCCCAATCGCCCAGCGGGCCCAGAAGCCGCCCAGCACTTCGAATTTCGCGAGGAACGAGACGATCACCACCCAGCCGATCGACAGCGGCAGGAACACCTTCCAGCCGATCCGCATGAGCTGGTCGTAGCGGTAGCGCGGGACGATCGCCTTCACCATCGCGAACATGAAGAAGAAGACCCACATCTTCGCGACCATCCACCACCAGCCGTCCGGCAGGAACGGGATGGGCGAGAGCCAGCCGCCGAAGAAGAGAAGCGAGATCAGCGCACACATCAGGAAGATCGCGATGTATTCGCCGGCCATGAAGAGGAGGTAGGGAGTCGAGGAATACTCGACCATGAACCCGGCGACGAGTTCCGATTCCGCTTCCGGCAGGTCGAAGGGCGGGCGGTTTGTCTCGGCCAGTGCCGAGACGAAGAACAGCACCACCATCGGCAGATGCGGCAGCCAGTACCAGTTGAAGAGCCCGAGGTTGCCGTCCTGCGCGGCGACGATCGCCGAGAAGTTCATGCTGCCGGTCGAGATGATCACGCCGATGATGATGAGGCCGAGCGAGACCTCGTAGGAAATCATCTGCGCGGCGGAGCGGAGGCTCCCCAGGAACGGGTATTTCGAGTTCGACGCCCAGCCGCCCATGATCACGCCGTAGACCTCCAGCGACGACACGGCGAAGACGAAGAGGATCGCGACGTTGATGTCGGCCAGAACCCAGCCCGGATGGAACGGAATCACCGCCCAGGCGAGGACAGCGAGCACGAAGGAAAGCATCGGGGCGAGGAAGAAGACGAACTTGTCGGACCCGGCCGGGACGACGATCTCCTTGACCACGTATTTCAGCGCGTCGGCCACCGACTGCAAGAGGCCGAAGGCGCCGACGACGTTCGGGCCCTTGCGCATCTGCACCGCCGCCCAGATCTTCCGGTCGCCATAGACGAGGAAAAGCAGCGACAGCATGACGAAGGCGATGATGCCCAAGCCCTGCACCGCGATCAGCAGGAACGTGCCCAGTGGTGTTGCCAGAAATTCCGCCATTCTTTTTTCCTCAGCCCGTCCGATCTAGACCGTTGGTATGCCGCGTTCGGCGCAGTCGGCCACCGCCGTTTCGGCATCGGTGGTCGTCAGCCTCCGGGGCAGCGTCGGCGTGATGCTGTAAACAGCATCCGCGCTCCAAACGCCACCCTCTTCCTTCACTTTCCTGCGCATCTGCTGCGCGAATCTGCCGTACTTTTCCGCCGCGTAGCGGACGTACGCATCCGCGGCCACGGCGCAGGCCAGGCGCCCGGCGGGACCGCCGGGAACATGTGCCTGACCGTGTGGCGGATGCGTCATGCTCACTCCGCCGCCAGCGGCCGCTCGGCCCGCGCTCTGGCCAGTGCCGAGAGTTCGGCCATGACCTCGGAGGCGCGCGCGATCGGGTTCGTCAGGTAGAAGTCCTTGACCGCGGTCAGGAACTCCGCCTTGCCCGGCGCCCGGAGCTCGAGCGGCTGCCATTCGTTCTGGGCCACCTCGTCGATCGCGCCCAGATGCGGATGCGCCTCGACCAGCGCGCGGCGGAGCCCCGCGAGCGTGTCCCAGGGCAGCACCGCGTCCAGCTCGGCCGAGAGCGCGCGCAGGATCGCCCAGTTTTCCTTCGCCTCGCCGGGGCCGAAGCCCGCGCGCATCGCGAGTTGGGGCCGGCCCTCAGTGTTGACGAAGAGCCCGTTCTCCTCGGTATAGGCCGCCGCCGGCAGGATGATGTCGGCGCGGTGCGCGCCGCGGTCGCCGTGGCTGCCCTGGTAGATCACCGTGGCACCCTTGGCGATCTCCACCTCGTCGGCGCCGAGATTGTAGATGACCTCCGCGCCCTCGAGCGCCGCGACAAGCCCGCCCTCGGTCACCGCGCCCACGTCCATCGCACCAACGCGGGAGGCCGCGGTGTGCAGGACGAGGAGCTTCGACTCGGTCATCTCCGCGAACTTCATCGCATGGGCGAGCACCGCCTCGCCGTCGGCTTCGCGCAGCGCGCCCTGGCCGACGATGACCAGCGTCTCCTTGCCGAGCGCATCCTCATGCGGCTTCGAGGTCAGTTCCGTCAGCGCCTCGCGCCCGGTGCCGAGATGGAAATAGTCGTAGGTCAGATCCATCTTCGGCCCGATCACGCCGATCTTGGCGCCGTTGATCCAGGCCTTGCGGATGCGCGCGTTCAGCACCGGCGCCTCGATCCGCGGATCGGTGCCGATCAGCATGATCGCGCGGGCCGTGTCGATGTCCTCGATCTTCGCGGTGCCGACATAGGCCGAGCGGTTGCCGGCGGGCAGACGCGCGCCGTCGGTGCGGCATTCGACCGTGCCGCCCTGCCCCTCGACGATCGCCTTGAGCGAGAACGCCGCCTCGACCGGGGCGAGATCGCCCACGAGGCCCACGACCTTCCTGCCCTTCATCGCGGCGGCAGCGGCGGCAAGCGCCTCGCCCCACGACGCCTTGCGCAGCTTGCCGTTCTCTCGGACATAGGGCGTGTCGAGCCGCTGGCGGCGCAGGCCGTCCCAGACGAAGCGGGTCTTGTCGGAGATCCACTCCTCGTTCACGCCGTCATGGTTGCGCGGCAGGATGCGCTTCACTTCGCGGCCCTTGGTGTCGACCCGGATGTTCGAGCCGAGCGCGTCCATCACATCGATCGTCTCGGTCTTGGTCAGTTCCCACGGACGCGCGGTGAAGGCGTAGGGCTTCGAGGTCAGCGCGCCGACCGGGCAGAGGTCGATGATGTTGCCCTGAAGGTTCGAATCGAGCGTGGTGTTGAGATACGAGGTGATCTCCGAATCCTCGCCGCGCCCGGTCTGGCCCATCTGGGTGATGCCCGCGACCTCGGTCGTGAAGCGCACGCAGCGGGTGCAGGAGATGCAGCGGGTCATCGTCGTCGCGACCAGAGGCCCGAGATCGAGATCCTCCGAAGCCCGCTTAGGCTCCCGGTAGCGCGAGAAGTCCACGCCGTAAGCCATTGCCTGGTCTTGCAGATCGCACTCCCCGCCCTGGTCGCAGATCGGGCAGTCGAGCGGGTGGTTGATCAGGAGGAACTCCATCACTCCCTCGCGGGCCTTCTTGACCATCGGCGAATTGGTCTTGATCACCGAGGGTTCGCCGTTCGGCCCCGGCCGCAGGTCCTTGACCTGCATCGCGCAGGAGGCGGCGGGCTTCGGCGGGCCGCCGACCACTTCGACCAGACACATCCGGCAGTTGCCGGCGATGGAAAGACGCTCGTGATAGCAGAAGCGCGGGATCTCGACCCCAGCCTCCTCGCAGGCCTGGATCAGCGTCATCGAGGGATCCACCTCGACCTCGATATCGTCGATGATGATCTTGCGGAGGTTGGACATCGTTATTTCTCCGTGGAAGTTCGGTCGGCCGGTGCGCCCACCGGCGGCCAGGCCATGAAGGCCAGAACGAAAAGCGGCGCGAGCGACAGCGCCGTCGGAATCAGGAACGCGAAGACCATGCCGCCCTCCATGTGGAGCGTGCCGATCAACGCGCGAGAGAGCAGCAGGCCGAGCACGGGCGCCGCGCAGACCGAGAGGATCGGCCCGCGAAAGCCCGCCTTCTGGAAGACGACGACGTAGAGGACCGAGGCGACCAGCGGACCGAGGAAGGAGAGGACCATCATTCCGCCTTCTCCCCTCTGGTGCTGTGAAAACTAGACAGACCCATGGACACCACCGCGCGCGGATCATTCGGCAGGCGCCGCAGCTGCCCGCTGGTCGGTTCCGCGATATGGTGGCCGGTCGGGTGCATGGGTTATTCCGCCGCCATCGCGCCCGTGCGGCCCGTACGCTTCGCCTTGATCCGGTCCTCGATCTCGCCGCGGAAATGGCGGATGAGGCCCTGGATCGGCCAGGCGGCGGCATCGCCGAGGGCGCAGATCGTGTGGCCCTCGACCTGCTTGGTGACGTCGAGGAGCATGTCGATCTCCTCGACCTCTGCCTCGCCCTTCACCAGCCGGTCCATGACCCGCATCATCCAGCCGGTGCCTTCGCGGCAGGGCGTGCACTGGCCGCAGGACTCGTGCTTGTAGAACTTCGAGAGCCGCCAGATCGCCTTGATGACGTCGGTCGACTGATCCATCACGATCACGGCGGCGGTACCGAGGCCCGAGCGCTGCTCCCTGAGCCAGTCGAAGTCCATGATCGCGTCGTCGCACTGGGCCGCGGTCAGCATCGGCACCGAGGAACCGCCGGGGATCACCGCCTTGAGGTTCTTCCAGCCGCCCCGGACCCCGCCGCAGTGCTTCTCCAGAAGCTCCTTCAGCGGGATCGACATCGCCTCCTCGACGACACAAGGGTTGGCGACATGGCCGGAGATGCCGAAGAGCTTGGTGCCGGTGTTGTTCGGCCGCCCGAAGGAGGCGAACCAGTCCGCGCCGCGGCGCAGGATCGTCGGCACGACGGCGATCGATTCCACGTTGTTCACCGTGGTCGGGCAGCCGTAAAGCCCCGCGCCGGCCGGGAACGGCGGCTTCATCCGCGGCATGCCCTTCTTGCCTTCGAGGCTTTCCAGAAGTGCCGTTTCCTCGCCGCAGATATAGGCGCCGGCGCCGTGGTGGACGTAGATGTCGAAGTCGAAGCCCGACTTGCAGGCGTTCTTGCCGACGAGCCCGGCGTCATAGGCCTCGTCGATCGCCGCCTGCAGCGCCTCGCGCTCGCGGATGTATTCGCCGCGGATGTAGATGTAGCAGGCGTTCGCGCCCATCGCGAACGAGGCGATCAGGCAGCCCTCGATCAGCGTATGGGGATCATGGCGCATGATCTCCCGGTCCTTGCAGGTGCCGGGCTCGGATTCGTCGGCGTTGACGACGAGATAGGACGGGCGGCCATCCGACTGCTTCGGCATGAAGGACCACTTGAGGCCGGTGGGGAAGCCCGCCCCGCCCCGGCCGCGCAGGCCCGACGCCTTGATCTGGTCGATGATCC
Organism: Albidovulum salinarum; assembly: GCF_025673475.1. Lineage (NCBI taxonomy): Bacteria > Pseudomonadati > Pseudomonadota > Alphaproteobacteria > Rhodobacterales > Paracoccaceae > Albidovulum > Albidovulum salinarum. The sequence goes on from NZ_JAOVQO010000003.1 coordinate 54,126, forward strand.
AGTCGCGGCCCTGCTTCAGGATGCCGGCGGTGCCGTCCCAGTGGCCGCGCTTCTTCGCGCCAGCCAGGGTCCGGTCATGCATCCCGTAGAGGTTGGTAAAGATCCGGTCCTGATCTTTCAGCATGTCAAATCCTCATTCCCCCTGGCGCTTTTGACGCCGCCAGATCCGCCAGGTTACGACCAGCGCCCAGAAGAACGCGGCCAAAGCTGCCAGGTCGAACAGAACGGCGTAACGGTCGCCCGGCCCGACCAGCCATTGCGCGCCGAGCCACAGAAGACCCGTGGCAGCGATCACCACCGCCACCCCCCGCGCTTCCCGCGCGAGCCCCTGGTCCTTCTGGTCCGGTGCGCCCATCAAACTCACTCACTGCGCGCCGCGCTCGGGGCGCGCTCTGAAAACTCTGTCTGGCCACCACGGGCCAGGATCTTTGCCTGCTTCACCCACTCGTCGCGGGTGATGCGGCCATGAAAGCCGACCATCAGGCTGTCGACGAAGGCGATATCCCGCGCCTTCCAGGACGCGATCTGGTCGAAGTGCCAGATCCCGATCTCGTTCAGCTGCTCTTCGATCGCCGGCCCCACGCCCTTGATCAGCTGCAGATCGTCGGCCCGCCCGTTCCGCGGCGCCGCAAGCCGTTCCGGCGACGCGTCCGGCACCCGCTCCTTCGACTTGGCGAGCGCCGCATCGAGCCCCGTGCTCGCCGCGGAAACACCCCGCCCGAGGACCCGAAGATCGCCGGTTATCCGCCGCGGCTCGACGGGCGCGTCCTCTTGCACGTTCTTCTCGGCCTCAGGCTTCGCATGCGTGACCGGCACGGCCGTCACCTGCTCCGCACGACCACAGAACGACCAGCCGAGGACAAGGCCGAGCGCAGCGAAGACAGCGAGCCCGGCGACGAAGGAACCGAGCACGGGATACTGCGCCACATACATGAGCACCAGCGCCACGAGCACACCGCCCGCGGCCGCCACGGCCCATGTTGTGCGGCGGCAAGCCGCCCGTGCAGTCTCCGACATCGATCCCATACCCCGTCGCGTTCTTTAGTAGACGTCGCCCTTCTCCACGCGGGTCGAGAACTCGGTCTCGCCGCCTCCGGCCAGCAGTTTCGCCTGCTCTACCCAGCCGTCGCGGCTCGCCCGGCCCTTGAAGCCCTCGAGGTTCTCGTCGACCCAGGCCAGTTCCTCGGCCGTCCAGGCGGCGATCTGGTCGTAATGGTAGAAGCCGAGGCTGTTCAGAAGCTCCTCGAGCTTCGGCCCGACGCCCTTGATCTTCTTGAGGTCGTCCGCCCCGCCCTCACGCGCCACGTCGAGCGCCTGCGGCCGTTTCGCCGAACCGGCAACCGGCGCGGGCGCCGCCTTCGCTTCGGCCTTGGCGGCGGGCTTCGCTGCCTTGCCGAGCCACGGCGTCAGGAGCGGCACCTCGGTCCCGTCGATCCGTTTCAGCGTGTCGCCGATATCGGTCGCGAGCCCTGCCGAGGCATTGTGCTTCGCCTTGCCAGCCTCGTATTCGGTGAGGCTCGTCAGCCCCGAAAGCGGCTCGGAGGCGTAGCGGCCATTCTGCGGACCCGGCACCGGCACCTTGCCGGCGGCCATGTCGTCGAGGAGCTTCGCGAAGCTCTCCGCCGTCAGGTCCTCGTAATAGTCCTTGCCGATCTGGGCCATCGGCGCGTTGGTGCAGGCACCAAGGCACTCTACCTCTTCCCAGGAGAACTTGCCGTCGGCCGAGAGCTGATGCGCCTGGGGCGCGATCTTCTCCTTGCAGACCTTGATCAGGTCCTCGGCCCCGCAGATCATGCAGGACGTGGTGCCGCAGATCTGGATATGGGCAACAGAGCCAACGGGTTGCAGCTGGAACATGAAGTAGAACGTGGCCACTTCCAGCGCCCGGATATGCGCCAGCCCCAGCATGTCGGCGACATGCTCGATGGCCGCGCGGGAAAGCCAGCCCTCCTGCTCCTGCGCGCGCCACAGGAGCGGGATGACCGCCGAGGCCTGCCGGCCCTCGGGGTATTTCGAAATCTGGCCCTCCGCCCAGGCGAGGTTCGCGGGCGTGAAGGCAAAGCTGTCCGGTTGAACCGGGTGAAGACGGCGCAACATCAGCGATCCACCTCTCCGAAAACGATATCCATGGTGCCGATGATCGCGGCGACGTCCGCCAGGAGATGGCCCGAGGCCATCCAGTCGATCGACTGCAGATGCAGGTAGCCCGGCGCGCGCAGCTTGGCGCGGTAGGGCTTGTTGGTGCCGTCGGCGACGAGGTAGACGCCGAACTCGCCTTTGGGCGCCTCGACGGCGGCATAGACCTCGCCCGCCGGCACGTGGAAGCCCTCGGTGTAGAGCTTGAAGTGGTGGATCAGCGCCTCCATCGAGCGCTTCATCTCGCCGCGCTTCGGCGGGCTGAGCTTGCCGCGGGCGAGCACGTCGCCCTTGCCCTCGGGGGCCCTGAGCTTGGCGATCGCCTGATGGATCATCGAGGTCGACTGGCGCATCTCCTCCATGCGGCAGAGATAGCGGTCATAGCAGTCGCCGTTCTTGCCGACGGGGATCTTGAAGTCGAACTCGTCGTAGCATTCGTAGGGCTGGGCGCGGCGCAGGTCCCAGGCCATGCCCGAACCGCGCACCATGACGCCGGAATAGCCCCATTTCAGCGCGTCTTCCTCGGTCACGATGCCGATATCGGCATTGCGCTGCTTGAAGATGCGGTTCTCGGTCAGGAGCCCGTCGAGATCGTCGATAACCTTCGGGAAGGCATGCGCCCATTCCTCGATGTCGTTCAGGAGATCGTCGGGCAGGTCCTGATGCACGCCGCCGGGGCGGAAATAGGCGGCGTGGAGCCGCGCTCCGCACGCGCGCTCATAGAAGACCATGAGCTTCTCGCGCTCCTCGAAGCCCCAGAGGGGCGGCGTCAGCGCGCCGACGTCCATCGCCTGCGTGGTGACGTTGAGGAGGTGGTTCAGGATGCGGCCGATCTCGGAGTATAGCACCCGTATCAGCGAGCCCCGGCGCGGCACCTCGACCCCGGTCAGCTTCTCGATCGCGAGGCACCAAGCATGTTCCTGGTTCATCGGCGCGACGTAATCGAGCCGGTCGAGATAGGGCAGGTTCTGCAGGTAGGTGCGGCTCTCCATCAGCTTCTCGGTGCCACGGTGGAGAAGGCCGATATGGGGATCGCACCGCTCCACCACCTCGCCGTCCAGCTCCAGCACAAGGCGCAGAACGCCGTGCGCCGCGGGGTGCTGCGGACCGAAGTTGATGTTGAAGTTGCGGATCCGCTGTTCGCCCGTCTGGGCGTCGTCATAGCCTCTGGAGCCGTCCATCATTTCGCCCCCTGTTTCTCGTCGCCCGGAAGGATGTATTCCGCGCCCTCCCAGGGGCTCATGAAATCGAACTGCCGGTAATCCTGGGTCAGCTTCACCGGCTCGTAGACCACCCGCTTCAGCGCCTCGTCATAGCGCACCTCGGTATAGCCCGTGGTCGGGAAGTCCTTCCGAAGCGGATGACCCCGGAAGCCGTAGTCAGTGAGGATGCGGCGCATGTCGGGATGGCCGGTGAAGATGACCCCGAACATGTCGTAGACTTCCCGCTCGAACCAGTTGGCGGACGGATGGATGCCGATGATCGAGGGCACCATCTCGTCCTCTCGGACCTGGACCCGGACGCGGATGCGGGCGTTCTGGTACATCGAGAGGAAGTGGTAGACGACGTCGAACCGCTGGGCGCGCTCGGGATAGTCCACCGCGGTGATGTCGACGAGCGTCGAGAAGCGGCAGTTGCGGTCGGCGCGGAGGAACTCGACGAAGTTGACGAGACCCGCGACGGTCACGGTGACGTTGAGTTCGCCATACGCGATCTCGGTCGCGACCACCTCGTCGGGGCGCTTGAGCTCGATATGGAGGCTGAGTTCCTGAAGGTCTTCGGTCATGGAACTCTCCTCAGCGAACGAGCGTGCCGGTGCGGCGGATGCGGCGCTGCAGTTGCAGGATGCCGTAGAGAAGCGCCTCGGCGGTCGGCGGGCAGCCCGGGACGTAGATGTCGACCGGCACGATGCGGTCGCAGCCGCGCACCACCGAGTAGCTGTAGTGGTAATAGCCCCCGCCATTGGCGCAGGAGCCCATCGAGATGACGTAGCGCGGCTCGGGCATCTGGTCGTAGACCTTGCGGAGCGCGGGCGCCATCTTGTTCGTCAGCGTACCGGCGACGATCATCAGGTCCGACTGGCGCGGGGAGGCGCGCGGCGCGGTGCCGAACCGCTCGAGGTCGTAGCGCGGCATCGAGGTGTGCATCATCTCGACGGCGCAGCAGGCGAGGCCGAAGGTCATCCAGTGCAAGGAGCCGTTCCGCGCCCAGTTGATGATGTCCTCGGTCGTGGTCAGCAGAAAACCCTTGTCCTGCAGCTCGCGGTTCAGCGCCTGGGTCGCGACCTCGCGGTCGGCGCCGGCGGTGTTGGCACCCGTCATCACGCCCATTCCATCGCCCCCTTCTTCCACTCATAGGCAAAGCCGATCGTCAGCACGGCGAGGAACACCATCATCGACCAGAACCCGACCGTCGAGACGTCCTTGAACGCCACCGCCCAGGGGAAGAGGAAGGCCACTTCGAGGTCGAAGATGATGAACAGGATCGAGACGAGGTAGAAGCGCACGTCGAACTTCATCCGCGCGTCGTCGAAGGCGTTGAAGCCGCATTCGTAGGCCGAAACCTTCTCCGGATCCGGGTTGCGGAACGCGATCACCGCGGCCGCGAGGATCAGCACGAGGCCAAGGCCGATGGCCATGGCGAGGAAGATGAGGATGGGAAGGTATTCTCGCAGCAGCTCGTCCACCGTTGGCTCCTTCGTCTCGCGCGGGGATCACCGGCGCGTGATATGGCTCCGGCCCGTTTACTCCCCCGCCCTGACGGGGTCAACCGAAGGAGGCCGCCAATATGTCGCGGACGGTGCGGAAAATGTCGGACGTGATGGACAGTTACCGCTAGCTGGCCAAGTCATCGGCAGGCCTCCGACCGCCAATGCCCTTGTCGCCGTTCAACTCTTCCACGATGGCGCGCGCTTGTCGAAGAAGGCCGCGATTCCCTCCGCCGCCTCGGCGCTTTCCCAGCGCCGGACCAGCGCCTCGATCGTCTCGGCGATCACCGCCTCGTCGATCCGCGGCCCGAGCCTGCGGGCCAGCGCCTTGGCCTCCGCGACTGCGCCCGGAGCACAGGCGAGATAGGGCGCGACCTCGGCCTCGACGGCACCGTCAAGGTCTTCGGCATCGACCGCGCGAGCGAGAAGCCCGAGCGTGACCGCCTCCTCGGCGCCGAAAAGCCGCGCGGACATGAAGACGCGCCGCGCCATCGCCTCGCCCAGCCGGGCCAGCACATAGGGCCCGATCGTCGCGGGAATCAGGCCGAGCTTCGTCTCGGTCAGGCCGAACCGCGCCTGCGCCGCGCCGATCGCGACGTCGCAGACCGCGGCCATGCCGACGCCACCGCCGAAGGCGTTGCCCTGGATCCGGCCGATCACCGGCTTTGGGCAGGTGTTGAGCACGTTCAGCATCATCGCGAGCTTGGTGGCCTCGCGCGCCCGAGTCGCACCGTCCGCTGCGATCTGCTCGCGCATCCAGCCAAGGTCGCCGCCCGCGCAGAAGGTCTCCCCGGCGCCGGTCAGGATGACCGCCCGCACCGTGGGATCGCGCCCGAGCCGCCCCGCGGCCTCGGTCAATTCCGCGATCATCTTGGCCGAGAGCGCGTTGTGCTTCTCGGGCCGGTCGAGCGTAAGCCGCGCCACTCCCCGAGTGTCGCAGTTGAGGCTGATCGTCTCGTACATTGCCGTCTCCCGTTCCATGCCGCCCCCGTCACCCGCGCATTGCGCGCGCCATGCCCGCCGCCTTCGCGAGGCAGTCGCGGTCGAGCCCTGTCTCGTAGCCGAGCGCCCGAAGCCGCGCCTCGACCGCCTCGGTCGCGACATTGCCCGCAGCACCAGGCGCGTAGGGGCAGCCGCCGAGGCCGCCCACGGCGGCGTCGAAGACCCTGAGGCCCCGCGCCAGCGACGCCTCGATATTGGCGAGCGCCCGGCCCGCCGTGTCGTGATAGTGCCCGGCAAGCCGCTCCGCTGGCAACTCCTCAAGCACCGCGGCCAGCATCGCGTCGATCGTCTCCGGGCGCCCCTGGCCGATCGTGTCGCCGAGGCTGAGTTCATAGCAGCCCATGTCGCGCAAGGCCCCGGCCACCTTCGCCACCGCGGCCGGCGCAATGGCGCCGTCATAGGGGCAATCGGTCACGACCGAGACATAGCCCCGGACCGGGATCCCGTCGGCCCGCGCCGCCTCGACCACCGGGCGGAAGCGGTCGAGGCTCTCGGCGATGGTGCAGTTCAGGTTGGCTTTTGAAAAGCCTTCCGATGCCGAGGCGAAGATCGCCACCTCGTCGGCCCGGGCGGCCTTCGCCGCCTCGTAGCCCTTCATGTTCGGCGTCAGCGCCGCATAGGACACGCCCTTCGCCCGCGTGATCCCCGCCAGCACCGCGGCGCTGTCGGCCATTTGCGGCACCCATTTCGGAGAAACGAAGCTCGCCACCTCGATCCGCCGGAACCCGGCGCGGCTGAGGCAGTCGACGAGCGCGATCTTCTCCTCCGTCGGAATGATCCGCTTTTCGTTCTGGAGCCCGTCGCGCGGCCCCATTTCGACGATCTCGACGCGTTCAGCCATCCCATGCCTCGTAGAAGTCGCGCTTGTAGAGCAGTTCGGCCCGCTTCGGCGGCAATGCCTTCTTGAAGGCGGGCCGCGCCGTCACCCGGTCGTACCAGGCGGCGAGCGTCGGGAACGCCTCGAGCCGGGCGAAGTGGCGCGCCATGTAGAGCGCCTGACCCACGCCGATATCGGCGGCCGAGAAGCCGCGGTCCAGGAGATGCGTGCGCCCAAGCAGCCGCCGCTCCAGCGCGCCGTAGCATTTTTCCAGCCGCTTCGCCTCGATCCGCATCACCACAGGGCTGCGCATCGCGTCGTCATAAAGCGCGATATGCTGCTGCGTGAGCGCAGCCGTGTGCTGGCTGATCGTCTCGGCGAAATGCACCCAGATCAGCCAGTCGATCCGCTCCGGATCCCCCGGCGCGCGGCCGAGTTCGGGCTCCGGGAACCGTTCGCAGAGATATTCGGTGATGGCGCCGCTCTCCCAGATCACCCTTTCGTCGATCTCCAGCGCTGGCACCCTGCCGGCCGGGTTCACCGATAGATAGTCGAGCGAGCGCAGCGATCTATCGAATGGATGCAGCACCACGTGGAATTTCAGATCAAGCTCGTTGAGCAGCCAGAGCGAACGCATCGAGCGCGTCTGGTGGCAATGGTGGAGGCGGATCACGCCTCCTCCTCCTCGAGCCGCACCAGCGCGGCGCCGGCCTCGACCTGGGTTCCGGCCGCGACCAGCACCTCGGCCACCGTGCCGTCGCGGGCGGCGGTCAGGGTATGCTCCATCTTCATCGCCTCGAGCACCGCGAGCCGATCGCCAGCCGCGACCGCCTGCCCGGCGGTGACGAAGACCGCCTTCACGAGACCCGGCATCGGCGAGAGCGTGAGCCCACCACCGGCATCGGCGCTCTGCCGGTCGAGGGGATCGGTCAGGCCGAAATGCCAGGCGCCGGGACCGAAGATGCTGACGGTGCCCGGCGTCAGCACGATCCGCGCGCCGGCGGGACGGCCGTTCACCCACCAGGCGCCGGAATGCAGCGCGCAATCGGCGACGTCGCCTTCGATCGTCACCCGCGCCCGGCCGGGGCCGAGCGCCTCGACCACCGCGTCGAACCCGTCGAGGGTCACCGTCCGGCGCAAGGGTGCCCAGAGCGCGAAGCCCGCCATCGCGGCGCCGCCATCCGCGAGCCCGGCCGCGCCGAGCGCGGCCAGCGCCTGCACGGCAAGTCCCGGCGCGGCCGCAGCGGTCAGCGCGGCGAGGTCGCGGGCGATGAGGCCGGTATCGACGTCGCCCGCGCGGAAACCCTCGTGGCGCGCGAGCGCGGCAAGGAACGACAGGTTCGTCACCGACCCGGCGACCTCGGTATCCTCGAGCGCGGCGGTGAGTTTCGAGAGCGCGATGGCGCGGGTCGGCCCGTGGACGATGATCTTGGCAATCATCGGGTCGTACCAGGGGCTGATCGTGTCGCCGGGGCGCACGCCGGTATCGGCGCGCGCGCCGTCGGGGAAATGCAGGTGCGAGAGCGTCCCGGTCGCCGGCAGGAAGCCCGCCGGCACGTCCTCGGCATAGAGCCGCGCCTCGAAGGCATGGCCCGCAAGGCGGATATCCTCCTGCCGCGAGGTCAGCGGTTCGCCGGAGGCGACGCGGAGCTGCCATTCGACGAGGTCGATACCGGTGATCGCCTCGGTCACCGGGTGTTCGACCTGCAACCGCGTGTTCATCTCCATGAACCAGAAGCGGTCGGGCCGCAGGCCTTCGGACCCGTCGACGATGAACTCGACCGTGCCCGCGCCCTTGTAGCCGATCGCCTCGGCCGCGCGCACCGCGGCCTGGCCCATCGCCTGGCGCATCTCCTCGGTCATGCCGGGCGCGGGCGCCTCCTCGATCACCTTCTGGTGGCGGCGCTGGAGCGAGCAGTCGCGCTCGAAGAGGTGGACGGCGCGGGTGCCGTCGCCGAAGACCTGCACCTCGATATGGCGCGGCTTCTCGATGTATTTCTCGATCAGCACGGCGGGATTGCCGAAGGCGGTCTGCGCCTCGCCTCGCGCGCTTTCGAGCGCGTCGGCGAAGTCCTTCGCCCGCTCCACGAGCCGCATCCCCTTGCCGCCGCCGCCCGCGACCGCCTTGATCAGCACCGGATAGCCGATCGCGTCGGCCGCGCCGGCAAGGTGCTCCGGATCCTGGTTGTCACCGTGGTAGCCGGGCACGACGGGCACGCCCGCCTTCTCCATCAGCGCCTTCGCGGCGTCCTTGAGACCCATCGCCCGGATCGCGGCCGAGGACGGGCCGATAAAGACCAGCCCCGCCTTCTCGACGGCGTCGACGAAGTCCGGGTTTTCCGAAAGAAACCCGTAGCCGGGGTGGATCGCCTCTGCGCCCGTGGCCAGCGCCGCCGCGATGATCGCGTCGCCCCTGAGGTAACTGTCGGCCGGGCGGGGGCCACCGACATGCACCGCCTCGTCGGCCATCGCGACATGGCGCGCAGTGGCGTCGGCATCGGAATAGACCGCAACGGTGGCGACGCCGAGCTTGCGGCAGCTGTCAATGACGCGGGCGGCGATCTCGCCCCGGTTCGCGATCAGGATTTTCGAGAACATGCGTTCGTCCTTCTGGCACGGCCGGGGGTTTCACACCCCCGGACCCCCGTGGGGTATTTGGGCAATGAAGAAAGGCGGGAGGATGTCATGAGCCGAGATCCTCGATCAGCCGGAAGCGCTCGCAGACGAGCTCCATATCCGTATCGAAGCCGCCATTGCGTTCGAAGAAGCGGCGATGGCCGGCGCGCCAGCCTTCGAGCGTGTCGTTCTCTCCCTCGGCGAGCGCGAAGTCCTCACCGATGTCGCGGAATCGCCGGATCGCGACCTCGCGGGTTTCGATCACCAGAGCGGGCGCGCCGTCCCAGTCGAGCGCGATATCCCGCCGACCGACGACCGGCATCGGGTCCGCTCCGGCTTCGAAGTCCCGAAGCGCGCCGCAGGTCGCGGTCTTGGCCCCCGAACGGACGAGCGCCAGGAGCCTATCGCAAAGCGCGCGGCTGTCGCCGAAGGTGAAGGTCTCGGCGCCCGGATACCGCGCTTTCGCGGCCTGAAGCGTGAGGATCGTGTTCGGTTTCGCCGCCATCACGCGCACCATCCGGCGCGCCGGCCGCCCGCATAGGGGCGGGCGTGGCCGTCCTCGATCATCCGCCGCTGGACCGGTTCGCCATCGACGATGAGCGCGACCAGCGCGCGGCCGTAGCGATCCTCGCCCTCGCGGACCAGTTCCACCGTTTCGGCCTGCCATATCGCCTGGCGCAGCGCCCATTTCGCGCGGATCGCGGCGGCGAGTTCGGAAGGGCAGGACGGCGAGAAGAGCTCGGGCGTGTCGTAGCCGGTGAGCCGCGCCGGCGTCTCTCCTCCGTCCGCGCACCACATCCGGACCGTATCGCCGTCGACGACGCGGTAGATGCGGCAGGCGCCGCCTGTCGAGGCGACCGGTCGCGTCACCGCGAGGGTCGCGTCGGCGACGCCCGGCAAGAGGATGAGCCCGACCGACGCGACCACGATCACCGCATTCAGGTAGACGCGCGGATCGGCGAGCCGCCGGGACCGGCTCTTCCGGTGCGGCGACACACCCGCGCTCCGCCTGAGCGGCCGTCGGTAGTCGCGGCTGAAGCGGATCAGGTTATTGCGCCGTTTCGCCATCGCTCACATCCGGAAGACGCCGAAGCGGGTCGGCTCGATCGGCGCGTTCAGCGCCGCCGAAAGGCTGAGGCCCAGCACCTCGCGGGTCTTTCTCGGGTCGATGATTCCGTCGTCCCAGAGCCGGGCCGAGGCGTAGAGCGGATGCGACTGTTCCTCGAACATCTCGATCGTGGGGCGCTTGAACTCGGCCTCTTCCTCCGGGCTCCATGTGCCCCCAGCTCGCTCGATGCCGTCACGCTTGACTGTGGCAAGGACGCCCGCCGCCTGTTCGCCACCCATCACCGAGATGCGGGAATTGGGCCAGGTCCAGAGGAAACGCGGCGAATAGGCGCGCCCGGCCATGCCATAGTTGCCGGCGCCGAAGCTCCCGCCGACGAGCATGGTGATCTTCGGCACCGATGTCGTTGCCACCGCGGTCACCATCTTGGCGCCGTGCCGGGCGATGCCCTCGTTCTCGTATTTGCGGCCGACCATGAAGCCGGTGATGTTCTGGAGGAACACCAGCGGGATGCCGCGCTGGCTGCACAGTTCCACGAAATGCGCGCCCTTGATCGCGGATTCGGAGAAGAGCACGCCGTTGTTGGCAACGATGCCGACGGGGCAGCCCTCGACATGGGCGAAGCCGGTCACCAGCGTCTCGCCGAAGCGCGGCTTGAACTCGTCGAAGCGCGAGCCGTCGACCACGCGCGCGATCACCTCGCGGATGTCGTAGGGGGTGCGCAGGTCGGCGGGGACGAGGCCGAGGATCTCCTCGGGATCGTAGGCCGGGGCTTCGGGGCTCTGCCACTGCACGGTTGCGGGCTTTGCCCGGTTGAGGTTGCCGATGGCGCGGCGGGCGAGCGCCAGCGCATGGGCGTCGTCCTCCGCGAGGTAGTCGGCGACGCCGGAGAGTCGGGTGTGGACATCGCCGCCGCCGAGATCCTCAGCGCTGACCACCTCGCCGGTCGCGGCCTTCACGAGGGGCGGCCCGGCGAGGAAGATCGTCCCCTGCTCCTTCACGATGATCGAGACGTCCGACATGGCCGGGACGTAGGCGCCGCCGGCGGTGCAGGAGCCCATGACAACCGCGATCTGGGGGATACCCTTGGAGGACATCCGGGCCTGGTTGTAGAAGATCCGGCCGAAATGGTCGCGGTCGGGGAAGACCTCGTCCTGGTTCGGAAGGTTGGCGCCGCCCGAATCCACGAGGTAGACGCAGGGCAGACGGTTCTCCTCGGCGATCTCCTGCGCGCGGAGGTGTTTCTTCACGGTCATCGGGTAGTAGGTGCCGCCCTTCACGGTGGCGTCGTTGGCCACCACCATGACCTCCTGGCCATGCACCCTGCCGATCCCGGCGATGACCCCGGCGGCGGGGGCGTCGCCATCGTACATGCCGTGGGCGGCGGTGGCACCGACTTCGAGGAAAGGCGAACCGGCATCGAGCAGGTTCGCCACCCGCTCGCGCGGCGGCATCTTGCCGCGAGCGACGTGGCGGGCGAGAGACTTCTCGCCGCCGCCGGCGGCGGCACGCTGGGCGGCCTCGGCAATGGTCGCCAGCATCGCCTCATGCGCCGCTCGGTTGGCGCGGAAGGTGTCGGAGGTGGAGAGGACGGAGGAAGTCAGACGCATCGGTCAGGCCTCGAAAGTAGGTTGCAGGGCGCAGCGGGGCTTGGCTCAGGCCATCGCCCCCATCAGCTCGCGGCCGATCAGCATTCGGCGGATTTCGGATGTTCCGGCGCCGATCTCCATCAGCTTCGCATCGCGGAAGATGCGGGCGACGGGAGTCTCGTTCATGAAGCCCATGCCGCCCATCGCCTGCACCGCCTGGTGGGCGACGACCATCGCCTCCTCGGAGGCGTAGAGCACGCAGGCCGCCGCGTCCTGGCGGGTGACCTCGCCGCGGTCGCAGGCCTTCGCGACCTCATAGATATAGGCGCGGGCCGAGTTCATCTTGGTGTACATGTCGGCGATCTTGCCCTGCATGAGCTGGAAGTTCCCGATCGGCTGGCCGAACTGCTTGCGCTGCGCGAGGTAGGGCATGACCTCGTCTAGGCAGGCCGCCATGATGCCGGTGCCGATGGCCGAGAGCACGACGCGCTCGTAGTCGAGCCCGGACATGAGGACGCGGACGCCCCTGCCCTCCTCGCCGAGGATGTTCTCGAACGGCACCTCGACATCGTCGAAGATCAGTTCGGCGGTGTTGGAGCCGCGCATGCCGAGCTTGTCGAAGTGCTTCGAGGTCGAGAAACCCTTCATTTCCTTCTCGATCAGGAAGGCGGTGATGCCCTTCGATCCGGCCTCTGGGTCGGTCTTGGCATAGACGACGAGGGTATCGGCGTCCGGCCCGTTGGTGATCCAGAACTTGGTGCCGTTCAGCACGAAGCGGTCGTTCTTCTTCTCGGCACGGAGCTTCATCGAGACGACGTCGGACCCTGCCCCGGCCTCGGACATCGCGAGCGCGCCGACATGCTCGCCGGAGATCAGGCGCGGCAGGTACCTGCGCTTCTGCTCGTCGGTGCCGTTGAGCTTGATCTGATTGACGCAGAGGTTGGAATGCGCGCCGTAGGAGAGGCTTACCGAGGCCGAGGCGCGCGCGATCTCCTCGACCGCGACGCAGTGGGCGAGATAGCCCATCCCCGCACCGCCGTATTCCTCCGGCACCGTGATGCCGAGAAGGCCAAGCTCGCCCATCTCTTTCCAGAGTTCGGCGGGAAACTCGTTCGACCGATCGATCTCCGCGGCCATCGGCTTGACGCGCTCCTGCGCCCAGCGGTGGACCATGTCGCGGAGCGCCTCGATCTCCTCGCCAAGGTGGAACTTCATGGATGCGGTGAACATCGGCGCCTCCGTGTAAATGAACGTGCGTTCAATTCATAGATCGAAAGGGTGAGTCGGGTCAATGGGGTGCTGCGGCAAGGGACGCGCAGCGGCGTTGGGAATCGGCTCAGCTCTGCATCCAGGGGAAAAGACCTCGATGGATCGCCGAACATCTGCGGTCGGCATGACAGGAATGTTCGATCGGAGCGAAGACCGAAGACGGTGCGACCCGCCGGATCCCGCCAGTCATTGGTCCACATGGAACTTCATGGCATTCTGTATCCCTAAGGATCAATATCGGGGGATCGAATGCGACAGACACTCTTCGGCCTTCTGTGCCTTGGCCTCTGCGGCCAGGCGACCGCCGAGACCCTCCCCCTCCCGGAAAGCCTGATCGCCCTGAACAGCGACAACGGTCAGGCGTTGCTGATCGAGGCAGAGGCCCGGGCCGATTACTTCGACCTTGCCATCCATTTCACCAACCAGGTGCATCCGGCCTTCTGCGGTCCGGCTTCAATCGCGATGGTCCTCAATGCTCTCGACGTCCCGCGTCCGGCGTCTGACATGACCCTCGGACTCGGTATGTTCGATCAGGAGAATGTCTTCACGCCTGCCACGGAGGCCGTGAAGCCCCGGGCCCGGATCGAGAGGGCCGGCCTCACGCTCGACGAGCTCGGCAGGATGTTCGAAGCCCATTCCGTGGCGGCGAGCGTGCATCATGCCGCCGACTCCTCGCTCGAGGAGTTCAGGCGCGCCGCGATCGACAGCATCGGGGACGCGGAGAGCTTTGTTCTGGTCAACTATCTCCGCTCCAGTCTCGGACAGGAACGGGGCGGTCACATCTCGCCGCTCGGCGCCTATGATGCGGAGACCGACAGATTCCTCATACTCGACGTGACCCGCTACAAGTACCCGCCTGTCTGGGTCGATGCTGCGGCGTTGTTCGATGCGATGAACACGCCGGATTCCGACAACGACGATCGCTCGCGAGGATACCTGCTCGTCGTTCGATGACCCGGTCTGCCATGGACGCGCCGATGCGATGCCCCGAGCAGCGGACGGCTTTGCGCATTTGCGCCGTCCCGTGACGCGGAAGCGTCCGCTTCAGGATGAAGTGACCGCCGAACCGTAACCGCGCGATGGCAGGGTCAGTCCGCCGCCGGAACAGCTTCGACCGGCCCCGCCTCGCCCTGGTGGACTGCCAGGACTTCGGCCCGGATGATCCGCGCGATGAGGGCTGCGTCGTCGGTGGAGAAGGTCAGGGGCAGGCGCATGTCGATGAGGCCCGCGAGGATGCGGTCGGTGTTCGGCAGCGACTGGGCCTCTGCGTAGCGCCAGCTGTCGTGGCGCGAGGTAAACCCTGTCGGCTCGGCATGGCCGAACCATTTCAGCTCGACCCCGCGGGCGGCGGCGCGGGCGATCAGGGCGCGGACCCTGTCGCCGGACCAGCCCGGCAGCAGGAACTGGAACGAGGAGGCCACGTAATGCTCCTCGGCGGGGCGCGGGATGAGCCGGAGGCCGGGCGTATCGGCCAGCCCCGCCTCCAGCACCTGGTAGAGCGCGTTCCAGCGGGCGCATTGGGCCGGCAGGTCGGCGAGCTGCGGCCTGAGAATCGCCGCGCGCAGGTTGTCCATCCGGCCCGAGACATTGGGGGTGACGTATTTCACCTTTTCGAAGGCCTCGGGTCCGGGCGCGGCGCGGTGACGGGTGTAGAGCATGTAGCTGCCCGAGAGGATGGTCGCGCGGGCCATCAGGTCGGGATCGTCCGAGACGAGGAGCCCGCCCTCGCCCGAGTTCATGTGCTTGTAGGTCTGGGTCGAGTAGCAGCCGGCGATCCCGTGCCGGCCCGAGGGCGTCTGCCGCCAGGCCGCCCCCATCGTGTGGGCGCAATCCTCGATCACCGGGACGCCGGCCGCGTCGCAAAGCGCCATCAGCCGGTCCATGTCGCAGATATGGCCGCGCATGTGGCTGAGGACCAGCGCCTTCGCGCCCGCCAGCTTGGCCGCGAGGTCATCGAGGTCGACTGTCAGGTTCTCGGTCGTCTCGACGAAGGCCGGCGCCGCGCCGACGGCGGCGATGGCGCCCGGCACCGGCGCCAGCGTGAAGGCGTTGGTCAGGACCCGGTCGCCCGGCCCGACGCCGATCGCCCGCAGGGCGCAGCCGATCGCATAGCCGCCCGAGGCCACCGCGAGGCAGTATTTCGCGCCGGTGAAGGCCGCGAATTCCTCCTCGAGGAGCGCGGTTTCGGCGATCTCTTCCGGCGCGGTATTGTAGCGGTGCAGCCGGCCGTGGCGCAGGACCTTCAGCGCCGCCTCGATCCCCGCCTCGGGGATCGGCTCCTGTTGGGTGAAGCTTCCGGTAAAACGCTCGCTCATCGCATCCTCGTCGGCGGGGCCATGCGAGGGTTGTCCTTCGCCCGGCGCGCGGCGTCAATCCGGCGGGCGGGGTTTCGGTTTCGCGAAATCGGCGGTTCGGGCGCGCGAAACCGCCGGTCTCAGCCGATCAGCGCTTGGACGATCCCGGGAAGCGCATAGAAATCGTCGACGAGCGCCTCGGGGGCGAGCGCCTCGACTCCGCGTCCGGCCGGACCGAAGGTCACAAGCGCGACCGGCACGCCGGCGGCCGTACCGGTGCGCCGGTCGGTTTCGGTGTCGCCGATAAGGAGCGAGCGGCCGACCTCGCCGCCGGCGCGGTCGACCGAGAGGAAATAGGGCGCCGGGTCGGGCTTGCGAACCGGCAGCGTGTCGGCACCGACGAGCGAGCCGAAGAGCCCGCGGACCCCAAGTCGCGTCACCAGGAGCTCGGCCAGCCGCTCTGGCTTGTTGGTGCAGATGCCGGTCGCGTAACCGGCGGACCGCAGCGCCTCGACCGCCTCGGCGGCGCCGGGATAGAGCCGGGTTTCGCGGTCGATCCCCTCCTCGTAGGCGGCGAGAAGCCTGGGGTATTCCAGATCGACCTCGGCCTCGCCGCCGGTGCCGAGCCGCGTAAAGCCGAGCCTGAGCATCGCTCGGCCGCCGTGGAACGCGGTCAGCGCATCGGCGGCCGGATCGAGAAGATCGCCCACGCCGAGCCCGCGAAAACAGGCATTCGCGGCGGCGATCAAATCGGCGGATGTGTCCGCGAGCGTCCCGTCAAGATCGAAGATGACCGTGCGCATGGCTGCATTCCGCCTCTGTAACGCGCAGAAAGGAGTTGTGATCCCCAGCCCCCCTTGCGACCCTCGGGGCCTTGGTTAAAACGGACGGCACCCGAAGGAAAGCACCATTCATGGCCACAGCTCTCATCATTCTCGCCGCCGGACAGGGCACAAGGATGAATTCCGACCTGCCGAAGGTCCTGCACCGGCTCGCCGGCGCGCCGGTCCTCGTCCACGCGATGACCGTCGGCGCGAGCCTTGAGCCCGAGCGCACCGTGATCGTCGCCGGCCACGAGGCCGAAGCGGTGACCAGGGCGGCCAAGGCCCATGACGAGACTGCAGAGGTCGTGATCCAGGCCGAGCAACTCGGCACCGGCCACGCCGTGGCCCAGGCCCTGCCGGCGCTCAAGGGGTTCACCGGCAAGGTCATCGTGCTTTACGGCGACACGCCGCTGATCCGTCCGGAGACGCTCGACGCGCTCGCCAAGAGCCCGGCCGGCATCACCGTGCTCGGTTTCACCGCGTCGGACCCGCGCCGCTACGGGCGGCTGATCGTGGCCGGCGACCGGCTTGAACGGATCGTCGAGTACAAGGGCGCGACCGAGGCCGAGCGCGCGGTGCGGCTCTGCAACAGCGGCGTCGTGGCCGTCGAGTCCGCGCTTCTGAACGAGCTCGTCGCGGGCCTCACGAACGACAACGCGGCCGGTGAATACTATCTGACCGACATCGTCGCCGC
The DNA here is from genome assembly GCF_025673475.1 of Albidovulum salinarum. Classification (NCBI taxonomy): domain Bacteria; kingdom Pseudomonadati; phylum Pseudomonadota; class Alphaproteobacteria; order Rhodobacterales; family Paracoccaceae; genus Albidovulum; species Albidovulum salinarum. The sequence continues at coordinate 71,140 of NZ_JAOVQO010000003.1, forward strand.
TGCCCGCAAACGCGGCATCACCGCCGACATCGTGATCTGCGACGAGGCCGAGACGCTCGGCGTCGACACCCGCGCCCAGCTCGCACAGGCCGAGGCCGCCTTCCAGGCCCGCGCCCGCGCCGAGGCGCAGGAGAACGGGGTGACGCTGACCGCGCCCGAGACCGTGTTCTTCGCCTTCGATACTGTCGTCGGCCGCGACACGGTGATCAGCCCCAACGTCGTCTTCGGCCCCGGCGTCACCGTGGAATCGGGCGCCGAGATCCTGCCCTTCTGCCATCTCGAAGGCTGCCATATCTCGCGCGGCGCCCGCGTCGGTCCCTTCGCGCGGCTGCGGCCCGGCGCCGAGCTCGCCGAGGATGTCCATGTCGGCAACTTCGTCGAGATCAAGAACGCGATCCTCGACGAGGGCGTGAAGGTCGGCCATCTCACGTATCTCGGCGACGCCCATGTCGGCGAGCACACGAACATCGGCGCGGGCACCGTGACCTGCAATTACGACGGCGTCTCGAAACACCGGACCGAGATCGGCGCGCATGCCTTCATCGGCTCCGACACGATGCTGGTCGCGCCGGTCAAGGTCGGCGCAGGGGCGCTGACCGCGACGGGTTCGGTCATCACCGAGGACGTTCCCGACGACGCGCTGGCCGTGGCACGCAGCCGGCAGGTCACGAAATCCGGCCTCGCCCGCAAATTATTTGATAAAATGAAAGCCGCGAAGGCGAAGCGGCAGAAAGAGATTTAGTAATGTGTGGAATTGTTGGGGTGCTAGGCCACAATGAAGTGGCGCCAATTCTCGTCGAGGCCCTGAAACGCTTGGAATATCGCGGCTACGATTCGGCCGGGATCGCGACAGTGAACCGGGGGCGGCTCGACCGTCGCCGCGCCGTGGGCAAACTCGTCAACCTCTCCGATCTCCTCGTGCACGAGCCGCTCGCGGGCAAGGCCGGCATCGGCCATACCCGCTGGGCGACCCACGGCGCGGCAACGGTGATCAACGCCCATCCCCACCGCTCCGGCCCGGTCGCCGTGGTCCACAACGGCATCATCGAGAATTTCCGCGAACTGCGCGCCGAGCTTGCCGAAAAGGGCCTCGCCTGCGAGACCGAGACTGACACGGAAACGGTCGCGCTCCTCGTCCGCCATCACATGGACCAGGGCCTCTCGCCCCGCGACGCCGCGCGCGAGACCCTGAAGCAGCTCGACGGCGCCTTCGCGCTCCTCTTCCTCTTCGATGGCGAGGAGGACTTGATGATCGCCGCCCGCAAGGGTTCGCCGCTGGCGATTGGCCACGGTCAGGGCGAGATGTTCGTCGGATCCGATGCGATCGCGCTGGCGCCGATGACCGACCGCATCACCTACCTGGAGGAGGGCGACTACGCCTTCGTCACCCGCGCCGGCGTCGAGATCTTCGACGCGGCAGGCCGCCGCGCCAACCGCGACGTCCAGAAGATCCAGCTCGACGCGACCCGGATCGAGAAGGCGGGCTACAAGCACTTCATGGCCAAGGAGATCGCCGAGCAGCCGATCGTTCTGGCCGACGCGATCAAGCATTACTGCCGGGGCGGGAAGATCAACCTGCCCGAGGAGCTCGACTTTGCCACGCTGGACCGGCTGACGCTGGTGGCCTGCGGCACCGCCTCCTATGCCTGCATGACGGCGAAGTACTGGTTCGAAAGCCTGGCAGGCCTGAATTGCGAGGTCGATATCGCCTCGGAGTTCCGCTACCGCGAACCGCCCCTGCCGCAGAACTCCTTCGCCATCTTCGTCAGCCAGTCGGGCGAGACCGCCGACACGCTCGCCGCCCTCCGCTACGCCCGCGACAAGGTCGCGAAGATCGTCTCGGTGGTGAACGTCGCGACCTCGTCGATCGCGCGAGAAAGCGACATCGCGCTCCCGATCCTCGCCGGGGTCGAGGTCGGCGTCGCCTCGACGAAGGCCTTCACCTGCCAGCTCGCGGTGCTCCTGCTCCTGGCGCTCGAAGCCGGCCGCCAGCGCGGCCGGATCGACGACGCGGCGCTAGCCGAACACCTCAAGGCGCTCGCCTCCCTGCCCGGCCTGATGAACCAGACGCTGACCCGCGAGCCGACGATCGCCGCGACCGCCGCCGCCATCGCCGAGGCGCAGGACGTCCTCTTCCTCGGCCGCGGCGCGATGTTCCCGCTGGCGCTCGAAGGTGCGCTGAAACTCAAGGAAATCAGCTATATCCACGCCGAGGGCTATGCTTCGGGCGAACTCAAGCACGGCCCGATCGCCTTGATCGACAAAGCGGTGCCGGTCATCGTCCTCGCCCCGCGCGATGCGCTCTTCGACAAGACCGTGTCGAACATGCAGGAGGTGATGGCGCGGCACGGCAAGGTGGTCCTGATCACCGACGCTAAGGGCGCCGACGAGGCGAGCTACGGCACCTGGAAGACGCTTACCCTGCCCGAACTGCCCGCACTCCTCGCGCCGATCCTCTACGCGCTGCCTGCCCAGCTTCTGGCCTATCACGCGGCCGTCGCGAAGGGCACCGACGTCGACCAGCCGCGAAACCTCGCCAAGTCCGTGACCGTGGAATGACGCTCGATGAGGCCTTGGCCGGGCTCCGGGCCGGGATCGAACCCGGCCGGGCGGCGCAGATGGCGGCCTATCACAAGCAGACCCGCGAGGTTCTCGGCATACCGAACCCGTTGCTGAACGACCTCGCGAAAACCTGGCGGCAGGCCCTTTCCGTCCCGGACCGGGTCGCGCTCGCCGACCGGCTCTGGCGGACAGACATCTTCGAGGCCCGCATTGCGGCGGCGAAACTGCTCGCGCAGGCGCGGCTGCGGCCGGACGAGGATGCCTGGCGCCTCATCGCCTCTTGGGTGCCCGAATTCGACGGCTGGGCCATCGCCGACCATGCCTGCGACGCCGGCGCGCGCCGGCTCGTGGCCGACCCCTCCCGCATCGACGAGGTCGAGGCCTGGACCCGCTCCGACCACATGTGGGCCCGCCGCGCGGCACTCGTCATCACCCTGCCCTGGACCAAGCAGAACCATCCGGGCGAGGAGGACATCGCGATCCGCGACCGCGTGCTCGGCTGGGCTGCGTCCTACGCCGATGACCGGGAATGGTTCATCCAGAAGGCCGTCGCCTGGTGGCTGCGGGACCTCTCGAAACACGACCCCGACCGCGCCCGCGCCTTTCTGGCCACCCACGGCGGCCGGCTCAAGCCCTTTGCCCGCAAGGAAGCCGGTAAATACCTTTGAGCTTCTTCATTGCCGAAGTACCCCGGGGCGCCGGCAGGTTCGCCACCGGTTCAAGAACCGGCCGGCGCGGGCAGCGCCCCGGGTATTACCCCCCGCGGAGCGCCCGCCGCATGATCTTGCCGGTCGCCGTCATCGGCAGATCCTCGCGCCGCTCGACGTAGCGGGGGGCGACATGCGGGCTCACGCGCTCCCGCACCCTCGCAATCAGCGCCTCGGGAAGCCCGCCCCAGACCGCCCCCTTGCGCAGCACGACGTAGGCCTTCACCACCTCGCCCCGGACCGGGTCCGGCACGCCCACGCAGGCCGCCATCACCACATCGGGATGCCCGGTCAGGCAGTTCTCGATCTCCGACGGCCCGATCCGGTAGCAGGCCGACGAGATGATGTCGTCGTCGCGCGCCACGAAGGCGAAATAGCCCTCGCCGTCGCGGGTCCCGAGGTCGCCGGTCCTGAGCCAGTCGCCCGCGTACTTCGCCGCCGTCGCCTCGGGTTTGCCGAGATATTCGAGGAACATCACCGGATGGCCGCGCCTGACTGCGATCTCGCCGGTCTCGCCATCCGGCACCGTCCGCCCCTCGCCGTCGATCACCGCGACCTCCGCGCCGGGCACCGCGCGGCCCATCGCGCCCGGCTTCGTCGGAAACACGCCTTCCGCCGAGCAGACAACGAGGTTGCACTCGGTCTGGCCATAGATCTCGTTGATCGGCGCCCCCAGCGCCGAACGGCCCCAGTCGAGCATATCGGCGCCAAGGCTCTCGCCGCCCGACGACACCGCCCGCACGCCAAGCCCCTCCGGCACGGACGCGCCCCGCATCAGCTTCAGCGCCGTCGGCGGCAGGAAGAGGTTCGTCACGGCATGGTCGCGCATGATCGCGAAGGCTTCGTCGGGGTCGAACCTGCGCATTCGCCGGCAGACGAGCGGCACGCCGTAGTAAAGACAGGGCATCGCCATATCCATGAGCCCGCCGATCCAGGCCCAGTCCGCCGGTGTCCAGCCGACCGCGCCCGGCCGGGGGAAAAAGCCCTGGCTCAACTCGACATTCGGCAGATGGCCGAGCAAGAAGCGATGGGCATGCACGACGCCCTTCGGCGCGCCGGTCGTGCCCGAGGTGTAGATCAGCACCGCCGGATCCTCCGCCGCGACAGGCACCGGCATCAGCCGCTCCGATCCCGCCGTGATCTCGGCCCAGAGATCCCGCTCCGCCGAGGGCTCGATGCAATAGACCTCGCGCAGGTCGGGAAGTGCCGCGCGAATGGGGTCGAGCCGGTCGAGACTGGTCCGGTCCGTCACCACGATCCGCGCCCGCGCATCGGCAAGCCGGTACTGCAGCGCATCCGGCCCGAAGAGCGTGAACAGCGGCAGCACCACCGCCCCGAGCTTCAGCGCCGCGAAATGCGCGACCAGCACCGCCGGCCCCTGCGGAAGAAGCACCGCCACCCGCTCGCCGCGCTTCAGGCCGCGCGCGGCGAAGGCATTGGCGAGCCGGTCCGAGGCCCGCTTCAGCTCGCCATAGGTCCAGCGCCGAACCGCGCTGGCCTCGCCCAGCTCGATCAGCGCAAGCCGCTCCGGCTCCGCCCGCGCCCAGCTGTCGCAACAGGCCTCGGCAATCGAAAACCGCTCCGGCACCCGCCAGCGAAACCCCTGCCTCAGCGCCTGCCAGTCCCGGCCTTCGCCGAGCATCCTGCGGTCCATCCCGGCCCTGTCCCATCCTCGCTCTTGCACGCCCCGAGAGGAGGCGCTTCGCCCTGCCCTGTCAAGTCGCGCTTGTACCCCCTCCTGCCCGGCAGTAAGTTCGACCAATGACCCCGCTCATAGACCCCTTCGCCCGTCCGATCTCCTACCTGCGTGTCTCGGTGACGGACCGCTGCGACTTCCGCTGCACCTATTGCATGGCCGAGCACATGCAGTTCCTGCCGAAGAAGGACCTCCTGACGCTGGAGGAACTCGACCGGCTCTGCACCACCTTCATCCACCTCGGGGTGGAGAAGCTGCGCATCACCGGCGGCGAGCCTTTGGTGCGGCGCGACATCATGACCTTCTTCAAGTCGATCTCCCGGCATCTGGAGACCGGCGCCCTGAAGGAGCTGACGCTGACCACGAACGGCTCACAGCTCGCCCGCTTCGCCGCCGATCTCGCCGCGCTCGGGATGCGCCGCGTCAATGTCTCGCTCGACACGCTCGATCCGGCGAAGTTCCAGGAAATCACCCGCTGGGGCCGCCTGCCGCAGGTCATGGACGGCATCCGCGCCGCGACCGCCGCCGGGCTCCGGGTCAAGATCAACACCGTGGCGCTCAAGGGCTTCAACGAGGACGAGCTTTTCCCGCTCCTCGACTGGTGCGCGAACGAGGGCCACGACCTCACCTTCATCGAGGTGATGCCGATGGGCGAGATGGGCGAGGAGATGCGGCTCGACCAGTACTGGCCGCTGAAGGACCTGCGCGCACGCCTCGCCGAGCGCTTCACGCTCACCGACCTCGCCGAACGCACCGGCGGCCCCGCGCGCTACGTGCGGATCGAGGAGACGGGCCAGAAGATCGGCTTCATCACGCCGCTGACGCACAATTTCTGCGAAAGCTGCAACCGCGTCCGCGTGACCTGTACGGGCGAGCTCTTCATGTGCCTCGGGCAGGAGGACAATGCCGACCTCCGCGCGCCCTTGCGCGCGAGTTCCGACGACGCACCGCTCGAAACCGCGATCCGCGCGGCGATCGCTCGCAAGCCCAAGGGCCATGACTTCGACTATTCGCGCCAGAAGGTGAAGGGCCAGGTCTCGCGCCACATGAGCCATACCGGCGGCTGATCGGGTCAGGCAGGCGCCAGGAACCGCGGCCGGAACAAGCGTTGTACGACCGCGCCAAGGCCGGTCAGCGTCAGCGCCAGCACGAAGAGCCAGCCGAGGATCGGAACGAGTGCAATGATCCCGGCCGCGAGCGCGCCGACGCCCCCGCAAATTGCCCGCTCGCCGACGCTTTGCGGCTCGGGACGGCCCACCGCCTGAACGAGCGCCACGCCGAAGGCGTAGACCGCGAGGATGTAGCCCACGAAGCCGCCCGCCAGCGCGACGAGAACCACCGCGGGAACCAGCAGGGCGCCGATCAGCGTCATCGCGAAGAGTACCGCCGAGCCGATCACCGCCGACTGCGCGAGAAAGCCGATCCAGAGGTTCCGCAGCGGCCGCTCAAGAATGCTGCGCCGCATCGCGGCCAGTGTCCGCGGCATCACTGCCGCGACCAGCGCGGCCAGCGCTGCGACTATGATGACGCCAGTCAGGAACCGCCCCACCGCGCGCGTCCAGCTCCAGCCTGTCAGGGGCCGGGCCGCCGCCTCCCATTCCGCGAGGTCACGGCGCTCGATCCGGTCCTCGGACGCGACACTCGTGGGGATCGTCAGCGTGCCGGGCGCTTCCTCGAAGAGGGTGAGCTTCCCGTCGATCCGGGCGCCGTCCGCGAATTCAACCGTGCGCGCGGTGAGGTTGACGTCTCCCTTGATGGCCGCGCCGATCCGCACATCGTCACCGGCGATCAAAGCGTAGCCCGCCACCGGCCCCCCGACCGCCAGCTTGGCGCCGGAGAGCCTCAGGTCGCCGCCGACGGCACCGACCCGGACGTCGTAGCCGGCCAGCGTCGCATCGCCCGCCACCGGCCCCTCCAGCACCACGTCCATCCCGGCCAGGTAGGCATCGCCGCCGACCGCGCCCGTCATCGTCACCCTTCGCCCGGCCAGATGCGCCGAACCTGAGATATCGGCCTCGCCGCGCACGGTTTCGCCGGCCATGAAGAGATCGTCGGTGCCGGCCGCATCCAGGACCACGGTGGCCCCCGCCCGGAAGCTGTCGCCTCCGAAGTCGAAGGTCTGCGCCTTCTCCTCCGCGCTTCCCGGCGCGGCGGTCAGTACAAGCACGGTCATGGCGCGGATGAAGTTTCGCATGACATCCTCCCGGCAAATCCGCTGCCCAGCATAGCCGCAGATCCGCCCGCGGCCCTGCGCAGGATCAATGCGACTTGCCGCCCTCGGTCCCGCTGCGGCCGGGAGTCCCGGTCATCCGCTCCGCTCGCGCCGCCAGGCCTCGGGTGTCACGCCCTCGGCCTCGCGGAAGACGCGGATCAGGTGCGAGACGTCGCAGAACCCGGTCTCGGCGGCGATCTCGGTAACCGATTTCTCGCCCCGCTCGAGCAGCGCCCGCACCTGCGCGAGCCGGATCCGCCGCCCCGCCTCGGCCGGCGTCAGCCCGAGCGCCGCACCGAAATGGCGTTCGAGCTTGCGGCGGCTCACGCCGAGCTGATCGGCGAGCCGCGAGACCGGCAGCGGCGTCTCGGGCATCTGCTGCATCCAAAGAAGCGCCCGCTTCACCAAGGGATCGGAGGCGTTCAGCTCCATCGGCAGGCCGGGCTGCGGCCGTTCGGCGGCAAGCGCCTCGTCCACGATCATGATCGACAGGCTCTTGCGCGCCGCCGCCCGGCCGATGTGGCGGTCGACGAGGAACGCGGCGAGATGCGCGGTCGCGGAGCCGCCGGAACAGGTCAGCCGGTCACGGTCGACGACGAAGATCTGGTCGGTGACCGGAATGAGCCCCTCGAACTCCTCGAGGAAGTCGTCGCGGTGGAACCAGTTCACGCAGCACCGGTAGCCCTGCATCAGCCCTGCCCGGTGCAGCACGAACGCCCCGGTGCAAAGCCCGATCAGCGGCACCTTCGCCGCCGCCGCGCGCTGCAAGTAGGCGATCACGTCGGGATGAAGCCGCTGCGCCTCGCCGATCAGCCCGCCGACGACGGCGATATAGTCGAACCGCGCCGGATCGCCGAGCTTCTCGTCAGGCTGCACCGCGAGCCCGCAGCTGCTGTCCACCGGCTCCAGCGTCGGCGCGATCACCCGCCAGCTGCACAGAATCGGCCGCGAGCGGTCGCCCTCATCGGCCGCGAGACGCAGCACGTCGATGAAATTCGCAAGCGCCGCGAGCGTGAAGCGGCGGGCCGGGATGATGCCCACGCGCAACCTTGGCGACAGATGAGGGGCGGCAGAAACCATCACAGGAAGCCTTTCACGAGGACGCGACGCAAAGATGATGTCTCATTGCCGCATTTATCCAACGAAAACGCGACGAAATCGACAACAAACCATCCACTTTGCGACACTGGCCCGGTCCCGGGCACATTCCTGCCGAGGAGGTCCGCCATGTCCCACCAGTCTCCGATCCGCGCGCTCCACAGGGTTCCGGCCGCCGCGCCCGCGCCGAACCCGGCGAAATCCAGCTTCGTCTTCCTCTTGCTCGACGGCTTCACCCACATCGCCCTCGCCTCCGCGATCGAGCCGCTGCGGCTGGCGCGCGAGATCCTCGGCCGCGACTCCTATTCCTGGCGGCTGGTGTCGCTTACCGGGGCGCCTGCCACCTGTTCGAACGGAATGACGGTCCTCGTCGAAAGCGGCTTCGCGCCCCTGGCCCGCGGCGAGACGCTGATCGTCGTCGGCGGCCCAGAGACGCGGCGCCAGAACGACGCGCGGCTCAGCGCGCAGCTCCGCCGCGAGGCGGCGCATGGCGTCAAGATCGGTTCGCTCTGCATGGGCGTCTACGCGCTGGCCCGCTCGGGGCTTCTCGACGGCGAGGAATGCGCGGTTCACTGGGACGCGATCGAGGGCTTCGGCGAGGAATTCCCCGAGATCCGGATCAGCCGCAACGCCTTCGTGCTCGGTCGCCGGCCCACGGCACCGGGCGGCGCGGTTGCGGCCGACATGATGATGCACCTTATCGCCGAGACGCACGGCACCGATGTCGCGACCCGGATCGCCGACCAGATGGTCTGCAACGGCGTGCGCAGCCCAAAGTCGCAGCAGAAGGTCTCGATCCAGTCGCGCTACGGGATGCGCAACCCGCGTCTCGTGAAGGTGCTGAACTGCATGGAGCAGAACCTCGAGACGCCGCTCACCGCGCAGGAGATCGCCGATATCGCGGCGATGTCGGTGCGCCAGACCGAACGGCTCTTCGCGCGCTACCTCAACACCACGCCGATGAACTTCTACATGCAGATGCGGCTTGAGAAGGCGCATTCGTTGCTCTTGCAGACCGAGCTTTCGGTCACCGAGATCGCGGTCGCCTGCGGCTACAAGTCGACCTCGCATTTCACCAAGAACTTCCGCGCCGCCTATGACGTGACGCCAAAGAAGATGCGCGCCGTTAGCGCCTGATCCGGGCACCCGACGTTCCCACCGCCCCGCTCCTCCGCTATCCTTCGCCCCGACCCCGACCCTGCATGGCCGGGCAGGAGGAACCGGGATGCCCGATCTGAGACGCTTTCACGACGCCCAGGGTGAAGCCTACGAAACGGCGCTGGCCGAGCTGCGCGCGGGCGCCAAGCTAAGCCACTGGATGTGGTTCATCTTCCCCCAGCTCAGGGGCCTCGGCCGCTCGCCCACCGCGCAGTATTTCGGCATCGAGGATCTGGCCGAGGCACGCGCCTATCTCGCCGACCCGGTGCTTTTAACCCGCCTCACAGCCTGCGCCGAGGCGCTCCTTTTGCACGACGACCGCCCTGCCGAGGCGATCCTCGGCCCGATCGACGCGCTGAAACTGCGGTCCTCCGCCACGCTCTTTCGTGAAGCCGCGACGGGGAAGACGGCGCTCCTGATGCAAAGCCTTCTCGACCGCTTCCACGGCGGCCATCCCTGCAGGCGAACGCTTGAGGCGCTGGCGGAACAGTAGGACGCGATTGCCGCTTACGCGGGATCGGCGTCCCGCCGGTAGGTCTCAACGAAGCGGCGCAGGATGATCTCCGGCATGTGCACGTCGCTTTGCCGGCACATCTCGATCAGCCGGTCGGCATCCTCGGGAGGAAAATAGCCCTTGTTGCGGTAAATCCGGATGCGCAGCTCGAACCCGTCGCTGTCGGCCTCGGGGTGGAACTGGGTGGCATAGACGTTCCGCCCGTAACGGATCATCTGGAACGGGCACGGATCGGAGGCCAGCAGGTGAACGGCGCCCTCGGGCAGTTCCTGAAGTGCCTCCTTGTGGCCGACGAAGGCGAGGAACTGCTCCGGCAGCCCCGCGATCAGCGGATCGGCCGCCCCCTCGGGCGTGACCCGGCAGAGCGTGGCCCCGACCGGCTCGCCATAGCGCGCCTTGCTCACCCGGCCGCCGAGGTGGTGGCCGAGCACGCCGATCCCGTAGCAGCAGCCGAGGAACGGAACATCGCGAGCCGTGATCTCGGGCATGATGCCGAGGACCGCCGCCTCGATCCGCGCCTCGACCGGGGATTTCTCCTCCGGCGCGTCGCTGACGCAGCCGGGGCCGCCGCCGACGATGACGCCGGAATAGTCGGACAGATCAAGCCCCTCCGGCAGCGGCTCGAGATCGAGCCGGATCCGGTGCGTCTGCTCCGCGCCAAGCCCGCCCTTGCGCAGGAACGCAGCGAACTCGTCGTCGGCGGCCTCGGTCTCGGGGCGGAGCTGCAGGACGAGGAACGGTTTCGCCGTCATGCCGCCGGCATCCGCTCCTCGATGATGCCCGCCCACCAGGAGCATCCCGCCGGGATCGCGTCGTCGTTGAAGTTGTATTCCGGGTGGTGGACCATCGCGGTGTCACCGTTGCCGACGAGAATGTAGGCGCCCGGCCGCTCTTCGAGCATGAAGGCGAAATCCTCGCCACCCATGATCAGCGGGGCCTTGCCGCAGCTGCCCGCGATCTTCGAGGCCACCTGCGCGGCGAAACCGGTCTGCTCCTCGGAATTCACCATCACCGGATAGCCGCGCATGTAGTTCACATGCGCCTTGGCGCCATAGGCATCCGCCGTGGCCTCGGCGATCTTGACGAGCCGGGTCTCGGCCAGCTTGCGCACCGCCTTGTCGAGCGTCCGCACCGTCCCCTTCAGCGTCACCGTCTGCGGGATCACGTTGAAGGCCTTGGATTCGGTTTCGAAGCTCGTAACCGAGACGACGACCTGGCTGACCGGATCGACGTTGCGGCTGGCGATGGTCTGCAAGGCGATGACGATCTGGCTCGCCACCACGGTCGTGTCGATCGTCTGATGCGGCTTGGCGGCATGGCCGCCCTTCCCTTCGACGACAATCTCGAACTGGTCGGTCGCGGCGAAGAAAGCGCCGGGGCGGATCGCGAAGGAGCCGACGGGCTGGCCCGGCCAGTTGTGCATCCCGTAGACCTCCTGGATGCGGAACCGCTCCATCATCCCGTCCTCGCACATCTCGCGGCCGCCGCCGCCGCCCTCCTCGGCGGGCTGGAAGATCACGATGGCAGTGCCGTCGAAGTTGCGGGTCTCGGCGAGGTACTTCGCCGCGCCGAGCAACATCGCGCTATGGCCGTCATGGCCGCAGGCATGCATCCTGCCCTTGGTCCTGGAGGCATAGGGCAGCCCCGTCGCCTCGATGATCGGCAGCGCGTCCATGTCGGCGCGAAGCCCGATCACTTTGCCCTTGGTGTCGGTCCGGCCCTTGATCACGCCGACGACGCCGGTGCGGCCGATTCCCTCGACCACCTCGTCACAGCCGAACCCCTTCAGAAGCTCGGCGACCCGTGCGGCGGTGCGGTGGGTGTCGAACAGAAGCTCGGGATGTTCGTGGAAATCGCGCCTCCAGCCGGTGATTTCCGGCAGGAGTTCGGCGAAGCGGTTCTTGACGGGCATGGATGGGCTCCCTCCGGTTCTTCTTGGCGCCTTGCGCTTTGGCCGGCGCGGTTCGCGGGCGATCCTCTGCCAAATCGCCGCGCCCCGCAAGGTCTGGGGGGTGTCATCACCTGTCCAGGAAACCGTACCAGGCGTAGGCCGGCGCCAGGAGCGCACGGCGGAACCGGCCGAGCGGAAACCGCGCGGGCGGCATTGCCATCACCGCGGGCGCGGCACCCCTCCCGGTCGCAAGCCGCGCGAGCAGATGTCCCGCATAGGTTCCCATCGCCACGCCGTTACCGTGATAGGCGAAACCAGCCCAGGCATTTGGCCAATCGCCGATGGGGCCTGAATAGGGGGTCAGATGCCAGCTCAGGCAGACGAAGCCCGACCAGTAATGCGGCGTCTCGATACCGGCCCAGGCGGGGAACATCGCCTCGAAATCGGCCCGGATCTTGCGGTGCATCGCGTCCTGAGCCGCGGCATCGGCACGGATGCCGCCGCGCATCCCGAACAGGAAACGCCGGTCCGGCATCAACCGGAAATAGTGCAGGAGCCGGCGCGTGTCATAGGCCATGAGATCGCTCGACCAGCCCTGCCCGGCAATCTCCTCCGGTGTCAGGGGGCGTGACACCAGCACCGCCGACTGCGTCGGCAGGTAGCGCCCGGCCATCCAGCCCGGCAGGTCGTCGCTTGAATAGCCGTTGGTGGCGACGATCAGCTTCTTGGCCTCCAGGACGCCATCGGGCGTGTGAAGCCGATAGCCATCGCCCAAGGGCTCGATCCGTATGACGGGCGAATTCTCATAGAGCCGTGCCCCCGCCTCGCGCGCGGCGTGGGCAAGGCCCAGCACATATTTCAGCGGGTTGAGCGCGAAGCCGAGCGGCAAGCGCAGCGCGCCGTGAAACCCCGGCCCCGAGAGCCCCTCGCCCGCCAGCTCGCCGGGTCCGATGAGCTCGGTCCGAACCCCGTAAGCCCGCTCCAGCTCCGGCGCCTCGGCCCGGAGCGCGGCAAGATCGCGCGGCCGATGCGCGAGCACGACCTCCCCGCCCTTCGAATGAACGTCGGCCGCGATCCCGTGCCGGTCGATGAGATCGCCGACGAGCGCCACCGCCTCCTTCTGCGCGCCATGCCATTCGGCAAGCCCCGCGTCACCGAAGCGGCGGCGGAGCGTCGCCTCGCTGGCCTTGGTACCGCCGATACAGGCGAACCCGCCATTGCGCCCCGAAGCCCCCCAGCCGATCGCCTCTGCTTCGAGGACCGCGACATCGGCGCCCGCGTCGCGAGCGAGGTGCAGGGCCGCCGACAACCCGGTATAGCCGCCGCCGATGACCGCGATCTCGGCCCGTTCGGCACCGACGAGCGCCGGACCTGGACCCGGCCGCTCGATTGTCGTGCCCCAGTAGCAACCCGCAACCGGGCCGCCGCCGTAGCCGTGATCCTCGTAAATGCGCCGCATCGCCAAGGCGCCGTTCAGGTCCGCACCGCCGCCAGTTCTTCGGCACGCTGTCGGGCGATCGACCGCTTGGAGATCAGCGAGGCGCTGATCACTCCGACCGTCACGATCGAGATCAGGATCGTCGAGAGCGCGTTGATCTGCGGATTCACCCCAAGCCGCACCGAGGAGAAAATCTTCATCGGCAGCGTCGTCGCCGAGGGCCCCGCCACGAACTGCGAGATGACAAGGTCGTCGAGCGAGAGCGTGAAGGCGAGAAGCCAGCCCGAGACCACCGCCGGCGCGATGATCGGCAGGGTGACCGACTTGAACGCGTCGAACGGCGTGCAGCCGAGATCGAGCGCCGCCTCCTCCAGCGACCGGTCGAAGGTCGCGAGGCGAGAGGAGACCACGACCGAAACGAAGCACATCGTGAAGGTGATGTGCGCGAGGATGATGGTGAAGACCCCGCGGTCGAGCCCGATGGTGATGAAGAGCAGAAGCATGGCGAGACCGGTGATCACCTCCGGCATGACGAGCGGCGCGTAGATCATGCCGGAAAACATCGTGCGCCCGGGAAAGCGCCCGGCCCGGACGATCACGTAAGCCGCCATCGTGCCGAGGACGGTCGCCACCGTCGAGGAGATGACGGCGACCTTCAGCGTCACCCAGGCCGCGTTCAGGAAGGCCTGATCGCGAAAGAGCTCACCATACCACTTGGTGGAAAACCCGGCCCAGACCGTGACCAGCTTCGACTCGTTGAACGAGAAGGTCACGAGGATGATCATCGGCAGGTAGAGGAACGCGAAGCCGAGCGTGATCGAGGTCGCGTTGAACCAGGAAAAACGGCGGTTCATTGGTCAGCCTCCCTCTGCTTCTGCTCGTTGCGCTGAAAGAGCACGATCGGGATGATCAGGATGAGGAGCAGCACGACGGCCACGGCCGAGGCGACCGGCCAGTCGCGGTTGTTGAAGAACTCCTCGAACAGCACCTTGCCGATCATCAGGGTCGAGGATCCGCCAAGGAGCGAGGGAATGACGAACTCGCCGAGCGCCGGGATGAAGACGAGGAAGCTGCCGGCGATGACGCCGGGGCGCGACAGCGGGAAAGTCACGAGCCAGAAGGCCTGGATCCGCGAGCAGCCGAGATCCTCGGCCGCCTCGATCAGTGATCCGTCGAGCTTTTCCAGCGCCGAGTAGATCGGCAGCACCATGAACGGCAGATAGGTGTAGACGATGCCGATGTAGACGGCCGTATTGGTGTTGAGGATCTGGATGGAGCTGTCGGTCAGCCCGGTCCACATCAGGAGCTGGTTGAGGAAGCCCTCGTTCGACAGGATCGACATCCAGGAATAGACGCGGATCAGGAACGAGGTCCAGAACGGCAGGATCACCAGCATCATCAGCGTCGGACGCCATTCGTCGGGTGCCTGCGCCATCCCGTAGGCGATCGGATAGCCAACGAGCAGCGTAAGGAAGGTCGAGATGATCGCGATCTTCAGGCTCGAGAGATACGCGGTGTAGTAAAGCGCGTCCTCGGCGAGGAAGGTGAAGTTCTCGAAATCGAGCGCGCTCAGGAAGGACTTGAATCCCTCCCAGCCCGCCGAAAGATCGAGCACCGGCGTATAGGGCGGGATCGAGATCGCATAGTCCGACAGCGCGATCTTCAGAACGATCGCGAACGGAATGAGGAAGAAGACCAGAAGCCACGCATAGGGTGCGAGGATCAGGAACAGCCGGCGGATATTCATGACGCCCCCCTCAGCTCAGCAGCACGACGCCGGCGGTGTCGGTGAAGGACAGCCACACCCGGTCGTCCCAGCTGATGTCGCGGCGCGAGATGCGGCGGTCGTTGGCGACCTGCGCCTTGATCATCCGCCCGCCCGCAACCTCGACCTTGTAGGTCGAGATATTGCCGAGATAGGCGATGTCGTGGACGGCCCCCTCGATCGCGTTGGCGCGGCCCTCGGGCTTCTCGGTGGTGATCGCCACCTTCTCGGGCCGGATCGCGAAATGCACCCGTGCCCCCTTGGCGACCTGCCCCGCCGGGGTGGCCGCGATCTCCGGCTGACCCTCGGCCCAGGCGATGGCAACCTTGCCCTCGCCCTTCGGCGCGGCAGTGCCCTCGATGATGTTCACGTCGCCGATGAAGTCCGCGACATAGACCGAGTTCGGGGTCTCGTAGATCCGGTCGGGCGTGTCGACCTGGATCATCCTTCCGTGGTCCATGACCGCGACGCGGCTGGCGACCGTCATCGCCTCCTCCTGGTCATGGGTCACGATCACGAAGGTGGTGCCGGTCTTTTCCTGGATGTCCATCAGCTCAAACTGGGTGTCCTGGCGGAGCTTCTTGTCGAGCGCGCCCAAGGGTTCGTCCAGCAGCAGGAGTTTCGGCGCCTTGGCGAGCGAGCGCGCGAGCGCCACCCGCTGGCGCTGACCGCCCGAGATCTGGTGCGGCTTGCGCTTGGCGAACTTTTCCAGCCGGACGAGGCGCAGCATCTCCTCGACCCGGGCGCCGATCTTGTCGGCGGGCATGTCCGACCGTTTCAGCCCGAAGGCAATGTTGTCCCAGACCGACAGATGCGGAAACAGCGCGTAGCTCTGGAACATCATATTCGTCGCGCGCCGGTTCGGCGGGATCGGGGCGATGTCCTGACCGTCGAGCAGGATCGTACCCGTCGTCGGCTTCTCGAAGCCCGCAAGCATCCGCATCAGCGTGGTCTTGCCGCAACCCGACGGCCCGAGGAGCGCGAAGAATTCGCGCCGGTAGATGTCCAATGTCAGATCGTCAATTGCGATGAATTCGCCGAATTTCTTCGTCACGTTCTGGAACCGGATCAACGGCTTCTCGTTCGGATCGTTCCAGGGGGCGAAGACCGGGCGGTTGGCGGACTGCTGATCCATTATGTCCTCGTGTGATATGCGAAGCCCCGCGCCGGAAGGGCGCGGGGCAGGATTGGGAGGTGCGCTCAGGTACCCGACTTGACCTTGGTCCAGAGCCGCGTCACGTCGCGGTTGACCTTCGGATCCCAGGTCGTCGTGGTGTAGAGGTTGTTCATCGTCTCCTCGTCCGGATAGATCGCCGGATCGCCGATCACCTCCGGATCAAGGAACTCCTGCGACGCCTTGTTGCCGTTCGGATAGTAGACATAGTTCGAAGCGGCGGCCGCGTTGTTCGCATCGAGGATGAAGTCGATGAACTTGTGGGCGGCGTCCGGGTTCGGCGCGTCGACCGGGATCGCCAGCTGGTCGAACCACATCAGCGCGCCTTCCTTCGGGATGTGATACTCGATCTCGACCCCGTTATCGGCCTCGATGGCGCGGGCCTGTGCCTGGAAGACGTCGCCCGACCAGCCGAAGGCCACGCAGATGTCGCCGTTGGCGAGCGCGTTGATGTATTCGGACGAGTGGAACTTCTGCACGAAGGGCGCGATCGCCGTCAACACCGGCTCGGCCTTGGAGATCGTCTCGAAATCCTGCGCATCCGGGTCTTCGCCGATATACTTCAGCGCCGCCGGGATGATCTCGACCGGCGCGTCGAGCATGTGGATGCCGCAGGACGCGAGCTTTTCCGCGTTCGCGGGATCGAAGACCAGCGCCAGCGAGTTGACCGGCGCATCCTCGCCGAGCACCTCCTTGACCTTCTGGACGTTGATACCGATCCCGGTCGATCCCCACATGTAGTTGATCGAGTACTCGTTGCCCGGGTCGTACTTCTCGGTCCGCTCGGCGATCGCGTCCCAGACGTTGCCGACGTTCGAGAGCTTCGACTTGTCGAGCTTCTGGAACGCGCCGGCCTGGATCTGACGCGACAGGAACGTGCCCGAGGGGACCACGACATCGTAGCCCGAACCACCCGCGAGCAGCTTGGTCTCGAGGATCTCGTTCGAATCGAACACGTCGTAGATCAGGTCGATCCCGGTTTCTTCCTTGAACTTCGCCAGGAGCGCTTCGTCGATATAATCCGACCAGTTGTAGACATGGACCTCCTCGGCCCCCGCCGCGCCGGCCACCGCGATCGCGGCCGCCATCGTCATCCCCGTAAGCTTCATAGTACCTCCTAAGGTCTGTTGGAGTGGACAGCCCAAGGGCCATCCGCAGGGTCTTCGCCTCTTGTTGCGCCATTTTGATCAAATTTTTCGACTCAAATCAACATGGCATTTCCGCAAAGCGCAATCTATTATGGCAGAAACAAAATATCGCACAGCCCCTGTCGAGAAACCCGAATGAAAAACATGATCAACGCCAGCGAATCGCCCAGAAAGGTGCCCTCGCACGAGATCACCTACTGCCGACTCCGCGACATGATTCTCTTCGGTCAGCTCGCGCCTGGCCAGCCGGTGACGATCCAGGGTCTGACCGCGACGCTCGAGGCCGGCATGACCCCCGTGCGCGAGGCGATCCGCAAGCTCACCGCCGAAGGTGCGCTCGAACTTCAGGGCAACCGCCGCGTGTCGGTGCCCCAGCTCACCGTCTCGCAACTCGACGAGATCGCCTTTGCCCGCCTGACGATCGAACCGAAGCTGGCACAGATGGCGACCAACCATCTGCGGGCAAATGATATCGCCGCACTGGCGCGGATCGACGGCGAGATCGACCAGGCCATCGCCGGAGGCGATGTCCAGCGCTACCTGCGCGGCAACTTCAACTTTCACTTCACGCTCTATGAACGCGCGGAAGCACCGATTCTGCTGTCGATCGCCCAGATGCTCTGGCTGCGTTTCGGCCCCTCGCTCCGGGTGGTCTGCGGCCGATACGGCACTGCCAACCTGCCCGACCGCCACGGCGAGGCGCTGGATGCGATGCGCTCGGGAGATGCCGCCCAGCTCGCCGCGGCGCTCGAGGGTGACATCGCCCAGGGAATCGAGCAGGTACGGCTTTCGCTCCCCCCTTCCGGAATTTGATCAAATTCTATTGACATCGCCGGTTTTGATCATATCCTGTGCGTGACTGACAGACTGGCCGACGCCCGCCCGACGCGGCGCCGACCGCACTGCGACACCCGCCCTACAGGCCCGAACACGACAGGTTCCGCGATGACCAAGATCACCAATCACATGCCGACGAAAGAACTCCAGGCGCTTGACGCGGCGCATCACATGCACCCCTTCACCGAGGATGCCGCGCTCGCAAAGAAAGGCGCGCGCATCATCACCCGCGGCAAGGGCGTCTATCTCACCGACAGTGAGGGGAATGAGATCCTCGACGGCATGGCCGGCCTCTGGTGCGTGAACCTCGGCTATGGCCGCAAGGACATCGCCGAGGTGGCGGCGCGGCAGATGGAAGAGCTGTGCTATTACAACACCTTCTTCCAGACCAGCCACGTTCCCGCCATCGCGCTCGCGGCGAAGATCGCGGAACTGGCGCCGGGCGACCTGAACCACGTGTTCTACGCCGGATCTGGCTCGGAGGCGAATGACACCAACATCCGCCTCGTCCGCCGCTACTGGGACGTGAAGGGCAAGCCCGAGAAGAACATCATCATCGCCCGCAAGAACGGCTACCACGGCTCGACCATGGGCGGCGGATCGCTCGGCGGGATGGCCGGCATCCACGCCCAGGGCGGTTTGCCGATTCCGAACATCGTCCATATCGGCCAACCGCATTGGTACGCCGAGGGCGGCGACATGACGCCCGAGGAATTCGGTCTGGTGCGCGCCCGCGAGCTTGAGGACAAGATTAACGAGTTGGGCGCCGACCGCGTCGCCGCCTTCATTGGCGAGCCGGTCCAGGGTGCGGGCGGCGTGATCATCCCGCCCTCGACCTACTGGCCCGAGATCCAGCGCATCTGCGACAAGTACGGCATTCTCCTGATCGCCGACGAGGTCATCACCGGCTTCGGCCGCACCGGCAACTGGTTCGGCTCCGAGACCATGGGCATCAAGCCGCATATCATGACCATCGCCAAGGGCCTGTCGTCGGGCTACGCGCCGATCGGCGGCTCGATCATCTGCGATGAGGTCTACCACACGGTCGCGAACTCGGGCGACGACTTCAACCACGGTTACACCTATTGCGGCCATCCCGTCGCCGCGGCCGTCGCGCTGCGCAACCTCGAGATCCTGGAAGAGGAAAACATCCTCGACCATGTCCGCAACGTGGCCCATCCCTACCTCGCCGAACGCTGGAACGCCCTGGCCGACCATCCGCTGGTGGGCGAGGCGCGGCTCATCGGCCTCATGGGCTCGATCGCGCTGACGCCGGACAAGGCGAACCGCGCCGCCTTCGCCTCCGAGGCCGGCACCGTCGGCTACCGCTGCCGCGAGCGCTGCTTCGCCAACAACCTCGTGATGCGCCATGTCGGCGACCGCATGATCATTTCGCCGCCCCTCGTCATCACCCCGGCGGAGATCGACGTCTTCATCGCCCGCGCAACGAAGTCGCTCGACGAGACCTATGCTGGGATCAAGGCGGACGGCCTGCTGAAGGCGGCCTGAGCGGGGCCGCATGGACATCCTTTACGCCAATGACAGGGCCGGGGAATATCCCCGGTCCTGGTACGCCGACAGCGCCGAGGCTCCGGGCCCCTACGCGCAAGCCACGGGCGATCTGACCTGCGACGTCTGCGTTGTCGGCGCGGGGTTCACCGGACTCTCGGCGGCGCTTCACCTCGCCGGGCGCGGCTTCGACGTGATCCTGCTCGACGCGCATCGCGTCGGCTGGGGCGCGTCGGGCCGCAACGGTGGCCAGGTGGGGACCGGCCAGCGGCTCGACCAGGAGGCGCTGGAGAAGCTGGTCGGGCTCGACCACGCCCGGGCGCTCTGGGACCTCGCGCAGGAAAGCGTCGCGCTGACGAAGGCCCTGGCGGCCGAGCACGCGCCGGATGCCGGCTTCGCACCGGGGATCATCCACGCCTGCCACCGCGCCCGCTATGTCCCCCATGCCCGCGACTACGCCGAGAAGATGGCGCGCGACTACGGCTACGACCTGATCCGCCCGCTCGACCGCGAGGAGATGCGCCACATGGTCGGCTCGCCCGCCTATCACGGCGGCGACATCGACATGGGCGGCGGCCACCTGCATCCCCTGCGCTACGCCTTCGGCCTCGCCCGGGCGGCGCAGGCGAAAGGCGTGCGGATCTTCGAACGCTCCAAGGTCACGGCGATCACTGAGACCGCGCCCGCCACGGTTGCGACGGAGAAGGCGAAGATCATTGCGGGCCATGTCGTCCTTGCCTGCAACGGCTATCTCGGCGACCTCAATAAGCGCGTCGCCACCCGCGTCATGCCGATCAACAATTTCATCGTCGCGACCGAACCTATGATGCCCGAGAGCCAGGAAAGCCTGATCCGGGGCAACCACGCCGTCGCCGACACCAAGTTCGTGATCAACTACTTCCGCTTCTCGGACGACCACCGCCTCCTGTTTGGCGGCGCCGAGAGCTACGGTTACCGCTTCCCCGATATCGCGGCGCTGGTGCGCAAGCCGATGCTGGAGATCTATCCCCAGCTCAAGGATGCGAAGATCACCCATGCCTGGGGCGGCACGCTCGGCATCACGATGAACCGGATGCCGCATTTCGAGCGGCTCGCCGGGAACATCCTTTCCGCCTCGGGCTATTCGGGGCATGGCGTTGCGCTCGCGACGCTCGGCGGCAAGCTCGCGGCCGAGGCGATCGCCGGCCAGGCCGAACGGTTCGACCTGATGGCCTCGGTCCCGACCCGCGCGTTCCCGGGCGGGATCGCGCTGCGCTGGCCGCTCCTGGTGCTGGCGATGCTGTGGTTCTCGCTCCGCGACCGGCTCTGAGGCGGCGAGGCCGGGGGCGCTGCCCCCGGACCCCCGGGGTATTTCAGCAATGAAGAAGCTCCGGGGCGGAACTGCGGGCCCGCCCTAGGCGCCGGAGCCGAAGCGCGCGAGGCGGAAGGGGCCGAGGTCGTGGCCGGGCGCGCGGCCGTCGACGAGATCGGCGGTGACGCGGCCGATGCCCGGGCCGATTCCGAAGCCGTGGCCCGACAGGCCGGTCGCGATGGTGAGGCCCGGCAGCGCCGCGGCGTGGTCGATCACCGGCAGGACATCCGGCATCGTGTCGATCATGCCGGCCCAGGCGGCGGCGATCGGCGGCTTTCCGAGCCCGGGGAAGGCGGCGGCGAACCGGTCGCGCATCCGTTCGACCTGCGGCAGGTCGGGGGCCGGGGCGAGGATGCGCATCCGCTCGAACGGGGTCTCCTCGTCAGCGGTCCAGCGGCGCGGCGTCCGCCAGGCATCGGGGAAGTGGCGCGGCGCGGCGGGCTTGAACCGCGTGCCGGCGATGTCCTTGCGGATCAGGGGCAGATAGGTCCGGAAATGCTGGAACGCATCCGGGCCGAGGTAGAAGTCGTGGGTGAGCCGCAGGGCAAGCGTGTAGCCTCCATCCTGCCGCCGCCGGAGCGCGAAGCGGCTGTCGGCCGCCGCGCCTGCGAAGATCTGCGGCAGGGGGGCGGTCGCTGCAACCGTCGCGCGGACCGAGAGCTGCGGCAGCCCAAGCCCGTGCGTCCGGGCGAAGAGCGCCGACCACGACCCGCCCGCGAGCACCACCCGCTCCGCCGCGACACGTCCCATCTCGGTCACCACGCCCGCGACGCGCCCCGCCGCGATGTCGAGCCCCCGTACCGCGCAGTTCTCGACGATCCGGACGCCGCGCGCCGCCGCCGCCTCGGCGAGCCGCGGCACCGCGATCCAGGGTTCCGCCTGCGCGTCCGAGGCGGTCCAGATCCCGCCGGTCCATCCCGCGTCGCCCGGTAGCATCGCCCTGACCTCGGAGCGCGACAGCACCCGCGTGTCGATGCCATGCGCCCGCGCATGCGCCGTCCAGGCTTCGTGCGCCGCCATGTCCCTCGCCCCGTTGGCGATGTAGAGAACGCCGGTCTGGCGAAAGCCGAGCGAGGCGCCCGCCTCGGCCTCGAGCCCTTTCCAGATCGACAGCGCCTCGATCATGATCGGCAGTTCGGCCGGGTCGCGGCCCTGCTGGCGCACCCAGCCCCAGTTGCGGCTCGACTGTTCCCCGGCGATCCGGCCCTTCTCGCAAAGGACGACCCGGACACCGCGGCGGGCGAGGTACCATGCCGTCATCACGCCGATCACGCCGCCGCCGATCACCACGACGTCGGCGGCCTTCGGCGGCGGGCCGGGGAAGCGGACCGGGCTCGCGACGGAGATCGGAAACGCCACTCTGGAACCTGCCTCCGCCCCGGGCGTGCTCAGTGCATCTTCTGGCGGATCCGCCGGATCATCAGCCAGACGGCGAGCAGCATCGGCGGCACCAGTGCCGCGGTCAACAGGCTTTTCTTCCAGCCCATCGCATCGGCGAGGGGCTGTAGGAAATAGCTGCCGAGGCTCACCGCGTAATAGGAGATCGCGACGACCGAGAGCCCCTCGACCGTGTGCTGGAGCCTGAGCGCGAGGTCGGCGCGGCGGTCCATGCTCTCCAGGAGCTTCTGGTTCTGGCCCGAGCGTTCGACGTCGACGCGGGTCTGCAAGAGTTCGCCGGCGCGTTCGGCCCGCTCGGCCATTTGCTCAAGCCGCCGCTCGGCCGATTTCACCGTCCGCATCGCCGGATCGTAGCGGCGGGTCATGAACTCGGCGAAGGTCTGGCGGCCGTTGAACCGCGTTTCGCGCAGGACCTGCACCCGCTGGGTGACGAGCGCCTCGTAGGCACCGGTCGCACCGAAGCGGAAGGCATGGCGCACGGCCTGTGCCTCAAGCTCGGCGGAGATCGCCAGAAGCTCGTGCAGCGTGTCCTCGGCGTCGCGGCCCTTGTCGGACATCGTCGCGACCAGCTCCGACAGCTTCGGGTCGAGCGCGTTGAGCCGGCCATTGAGCTCACGCGCCCGGCCGAGGCCGAGCATCGACATCGCCCGGTAGGTCTCGATCTCGCAAAGCCTTTGGACGATGCGGCCGATGCGGCGGGCGCCGGTGCCCGGCCGGGGAAAGATCGCGAAGCGCATGAAGCCCGCGGGGTCGATCTGGAAGTCGCCGGCGATGATCGCCGTCTCGTCCAGCACCCAGGAACAGGCGAGACTTTCGGGGACGAACCACTCCTCGAGCCGCGTCTTGACGGTCTCGAGGTCGTCGGGCAGCGGCTCCACCCGGATCAGGATCGCGGCGACGCGCCTGCCGGGCGCCCGCGCGGCCCAGTCGGCGGGGAAGACCTCGGCCTCGGCCGGGTTGAAGGCGCGGTCACCGACGCCCCTGCCGAAGGCAGAATAGGTCACGAACTCGGTATGGCTTTCCCATTTCAGGTCGTGCCGTCCGATCCGCGCGGCGTGGTGGGTTGCGCCGTCGGGCGGATGCGCGGCGCCATGCCGGTCGAGGAGCGACAGGAGATGACCGCGGTCCTCGGCCCGGTCGCGGTTATGGGCGTCGACCGGCTGCTTCACCGCGAAATAGACGGCGTGGCAGGGCAGGTCGAGCGACGGGAAGGGCCGCGCGTGGAGTTCGTTCACAAGCGCGTAGCGCAGGGGATGGTCGTCGATCATGGGTTGCGTCTCCGTGCCGGACCATAGCGCCCGCCAGGGCATTTGCGGGGGGAAAGCGTGCCGGTGACAGGCACACCGAGGTATACTTGCTTTTGAGCAACGCTTTAGCGGTATCGCGGCGCGATGAGAAGGGCCGCGAGCGCCGCCGCGGCGGCGGCCGCGAAGGTGGCGCCCGGCCCCGACAGCGCCCAGAGCGCACCGGCGAGGGCGTTGGCGCCGAGCGTGGCAACGCCGCTCATCAGGTTGAACGCGCCGAAGGCCGTGCCGCGCAGCTCCGACGGGGCGGCGCGGGCGATGGCGGCGGAGAGGAGGCCTTGGCTCAACCCCATATGGACGCCCCAGAACGCGATGCCCACGAAGGCGGACGCGAGCCCGCCCGTCGCGGCGAAGATCAGATGCGCGGCCGCGAGTGTCAGGATCGAGAGGCGCAGGAGCCCGCCCTGCCCCGCCCGGTCCGACAATGCGCCAGCCGGCCAGGCGACCACGCCGTAGACGAGGTTCATCAGGACGAAGACAGCGGGCGCCCAGGCTGGTGCGAGTCCGGCATCGGCAGATTTGAGGATCAGGAAGGCCTCTGATATTCGCGCAAAGGACAGGGCCGCGCCGAAGGCAGCGACGCGCCAGAAGGCCGGGCCGAGGGCGGCAAGGGTCCGGCGGTCGAGGCGCGGCGGCACCTTCCGCTCGCGGTCGTGTCGCGGCGGCTCGGAAACGCCGCGCCAGAGGACGAGAACCGCGACGGCGGCGGGCAGGACGGCCACGGCGAAGACGAGCCGGATATCGCCACCCGACAAAAGCATCAGCGCGATGGCCAGGAGCGGCCCGAGGAACGCCCCCGCCGTATCGAGCGACTGGCGCAGGCCATAGGCCGCGCCCCTCTGATCCTCGGGCACGAGGTCGGCGACCAGCGCGTCGCGCGGCGCGCCCCTGATGCCCTTGCCGATCCGGTCGGCCATGCGCGCGGCGAGCACCGTTCCCGCGCCACCCGCCACCGCGAAGACCGGCTTCGTCAACGCCGCGAGCCCGTAGCCCGCGATAAGGAGCGGCTTGCGCCGTCCGATCCGGTCCGACCAGGCGCCGGAGAAGACCTTGACGATCTGCGCTGTCGCCTCCCCCGCCCCCTCGATCAAGCCGACCGCGAGCGCCGTCGCGCCGAGCGTCCCGGTCAGGAAGAGCGGCAGGAGCGCATGGATCATCTCGGAGGAGACATCCATGAAGAGGCTGACGAAGCCGAGCGCGACGACGCCTTTCGGAAGGTTTCGGAACATGGCCCCCTCAAAGAAAAACCCCGGCCGCCTGGGCCGGGGTTTCGCTTCAGTCGAGCATCGGCAGGAGGCTGTCCACCGACTTCTTGGCGTCGCCGTAGAACATCCGCGTGTTGTCCTTGTAGAACAGGGGGTTCTCGATGCCGGAATAGCCGGTGCCCTGGCCGCGCTTGGAAACGAAGACCTGTTTCGCCTTCCAGACCTCGAGGACCGGCATCCCGGCGATGGGGGAGTTCGGGTCCTCCTGTGCGGCCGGGTTCACGATGTCGTTCGAGCCGATGACGATGGCGACGTCCGTCGAGGGGAAGTCGTCGTTGATCTCGTCCATCTCCAGCACGATGTCGTAGGGCACCTTGGCCTCGGCCAGGAGCACGTTCATGTGGCCCGGCAGGCGGCCCGCGACGGGGTGGATGCCGAAGCGCACCTCCTTGCCCTTGGCGCGGAGCTTGCGGGTCAGTTCCGCGACCGACTGCTGCGCCTGCGCCACCGCCATGCCGTAGCCCGGCACGATGATGACGGAGTCGGCGTCGTTCAGCGCCGCCGCCACGCCGTCGGCGTCGATGGCGATCTGTTCGCCCGCGATCTCCATCGCCGGACCGGCCGTGTTGCCGAAGCCGCCGAGGATGACGCTGATGAAGGACCGATTCATCGCCTTGCACATGATGTACGACAGGATCGCACCCGAGGAACCGACGAGCGCCCCGGTCACGATCAGGAGGTCATTCCCGAGCGAGAAGCCGATCGCCGCCGCGGCCCAGCCCGAGTAGCTGTTCAGCATCGACACGACGACCGGCATGTCCGCGCCGCCGATCCCCATGATCAGGTGGTAGCCGATGAAGAGGGCGGCGAGCGTCATCAGGAACAAGGGCAGGAACCCCCCGGTATTGAAATACCAGACGAGGCAGATCACCGAGAGCGCCGCGGCGCCCGCGTTCAGCATGTGCCCGCCCGGCAGCTTCTCGGCCTTCGAGGTCACCTTGCCCGCGAGCTTGCCGAAGGCGATGACCGAGCCGGTGAAGGTCACGGCCCCGATGAAGATGCCGAGGAACAGCTCGACCCTGAGGATAGACTGCTCGACCGGCGTCTTGTGGGCGAGGACGGCGGCGAAGCCTTCGAGCCCGTGACGGGCCTCCTCGCTCATCGCCAGCACGTTGCCGAGCTCGAAATGCGCGTTGAAGCCGACGAAGACGGCCGCGAGGCCGACCAGCGAGTGCATCGCCGCGACGAGTTGCGGCATCTCGGTCATCTGGACCTTGTTGGCGACGTAAGTGCCGATGATGCCGCCGCCCGCGATCAGCAGCACCGACAGGAGCCACAGCCCCGAGCCCGGCCCGATCAGTGTCGCGGCGACGGCGAGGCCCATGCCGACGATGCCGTACCAGACCGCGCGCTTGGCGCTTTCCTGCCCCGAAAGCCCGCCGAGCGACAGGATGAAGAGAACCGCCGCAACGACATAGGCGGCCGTGGTGAAACCGAATTCCATCTCTGCGGCCTCCTTCAGGATTTCTGGAACATGGCGAGCATGCGCCGGGTGACGAGGAAGCCGCCGAAGATGTTGATTCCGGCCATGAAGATCGAAAGCGCCGCGAGCACGATCACCAGGAACGAGCCCGATCCGATCTGCATCAGGGCGCCGAGGATGATGATCGACGAGATCGCGTTGGTGACCGCCATCAAGGGCGTGTGCAGCGAATGCGAGACGTTCCAGATCACCTGGAAGCCGACGAAGACGGCAAGCACGAAGACGATGAAGTGTTGCATGAAGCTCGCCGGAGCCACGAGGCCCACGCCCAGCAGAAGCGCGCCGCCGACGGTCAGAAGCGTGACCTGGCTGCGGGTCTGTTTCCTGAAGAGCGCGATTTCCTGCGCGCGCCGCTCCTCCGGCGTCAGTTCCTTTGCCTTCTCCTTCGGCTTCTGCGCCGCGATCGCCTGCACCTTCGGCGGCGGCGGCGGGAAGGTGATCTCGCCGCCATGGGTCACCGTGGCGCCGCGGATCACGTCATCTTCCATGTTGTGGTTGACGACACCGTCCTTGCCCGGCGTCAAGTCCGCCATCATGTGGCGGACGTTGTTGGCGTAAAGCGTCGAGGACTGCGTCGCCATGCGGCTTGGGAAGTCGGTGTAGCCGACGATGGTCACGCCATTGTCGGTGACGATCTTCTCGTCGGCCTTGGTCAGCTCGCAGTTGCCGCCACGCTCGGCGGCAAGGTCGACGATGACCGAGCCCGACTTCATCGCCTCGACCATGTCCTTCGTCCAGAGCACCGGCGCGTCGCGGCCGGGGATGAGCGCGGTGGTGATGACGATGTCCACCTCGGGCGCGAGCTCGCGGAACTTCTTCAACTGCGCTTCGCGGAACTCGGGGGAGGACGGGGCGGCATAGCCCCCCGTCGCGGCACCGTCGGTCTGGCTCT
Organism: Albidovulum salinarum; assembly: GCF_025673475.1. Classification (NCBI taxonomy): domain Bacteria; kingdom Pseudomonadati; phylum Pseudomonadota; class Alphaproteobacteria; order Rhodobacterales; family Paracoccaceae; genus Albidovulum; species Albidovulum salinarum. The sequence continues at coordinate 98,542 of NZ_JAOVQO010000003.1, forward strand.
CGGCGAAGTCGAGATAGACGAACTCGGCACCCATCGATTCGATCTGTTCGGCCACTTCGGGGCGCACGTCGAAGGCATAGGTGATGGCACCGAGCGAGGTCGAGGTGCCGATCGCGGCGAGACCGGCGACGCCGGCGCCGACGACGAGCACCTTCGCGGGGGGCACCTTGCCCGCCGCCGTCACCTGGCCGGTGAAAAAGCGGCCGAAGTTGTTGCCCGCCTCGATCACCGCGCGGTAGCCGGCGATATTGGCCATCGAACTGAGCGCGTCCATCTTCTGCGCGCGGCTGATCCGCGGCACCATGTCCATCGCGACGACGGTGGCGCCCTGCTTGTTCGCGAGCTCCAGAAGTTCCTTGTTCTGCGCCGGATAGAAGAACGAGATCAGGGTCTGGCCCTTCGAGAGCCGCTTGGTCTCGGTTTCCGAGGGCGGCCGCACCTTGGCGACCACGTCGACTTCCTTGAAGAGCGCGGCCGCGGTCTTGACCACCGTCACGCCGGCCGCCTCGTAGGCCTTGTCCGAGAACCCGGCCGCCGCCCCGGCGCCGGTCTCGACGAAACACTCGTGCCCCAGCTTCTTCAGCAGTCCCGCCGAGTCGGGCGTCAGCGCCACCCGCGCCTCGCCCTCGAATATCTCCTTCGGTGCCCCGATCTTCACTGTCCATTCCCCTCCGCGATGGCGCCGATGCCCGTATTCGCCGCATCGTCGCGCGTTTCCGACGTTCGCCCTGCGTTAATAGCTTGCTGCGCCGCAGCGCGACAAGGGTGTTTCCGTTCTGTCAAAGCCACCGACGGGTCCGCTGACGGTAGGCTTCGAACTCTTCTCCGAAATGCTCCGCGAGCCGCTCCTCCTCGCCGCGGATGAAACGCAGGTCGATCACCCACATGAAGACGGCCACCAGCGGCAATGCGACAAGCGCATCCCAGGCGATGAACAGGCCGGCAAGAAGCAGGGCGTCACCGAGATAGATGGGATTTCGGCCGAGGCGGAACACGCCGCCCGTGACCAGCGCACCGGGATCCCGGCGCGGGATCACGGTCGTGCGCGCCAGCAGCATCTGCACCACCGCAACAAACATCAGCGTCACGCCGGCAATCACCAGCGCCGACCCGACATAGGCATTCGCCGCGGTCTCGACCGGAAATATCTTTCCGGCGATCCCTCCGAGCACCGCGAACCCGGCCAGCCAGACCGGCGGGAAATCGATATCCTTGGCCATCAACTGGCGTCCTGTCCCCAAACTTACCGGACCCTAGTTCCCGAAGCCCGTCGAGCGCAAGCCGCCGTCCCGAGAAAGGCGCGTTATCCGGAGGAGTTTGTGTCGCCTCCGCACCGGATACGATCGCGCTGGCGCCGTGGCACGAAGACTCGTACACAAGGAACAGACTTGCGAAGGAGACCGTCCGATGGCCGCCGATTTCGCCGCGACCCGCGCGATGTTCCAGCTTCCCGACGGCGTGATCTATCTCGACGGCAACTCGCTCGGCCCGCTGCCGCGCGGTGCGGCCGAGCGCGTGGCCGCCTGCATCACCGCGGAATGGGGCGGGATGCTGATCACCGCCTGGAACCGGGCAGGCTGGATCGACCTGCCGCGCCGGCTCGGCGACCGGATCGGACGGCTGATTGGGGCGGAACCGGGCACGGTCGTGTTGGGCGACACTTTGTCGATCAAGGTCTACCAGGCGCTCGCCTCGGCGCTGGAGCTGCGGCCGGGCCGCCGGGTAATCCTGTCGGACACCGGGAACTTCCCATCCGATCTGTACATGGCTGACGGGCTCGTCCGCACGCTCGGCCAGGGCTACGAGCTGCGCACGGTCGCGCCCGAGGCGGTCGAAGCGGCGATTACCCCCGATCTCGCCGTCCTGATGCTGACCGAGGTCGATTACCGCACCGGGCGCCGCCACGACATGGTGCGCCTGATCGCGAAGGCGCATGATGCCGGGGCGCTGGTGGTCTGGGACCTTGCCCATTCCGCCGGCGCGATCGAGGTCGACCTCGCCGGCGCGGCGGCCGATTTCGCCGTGGGTTGCACCTACAAGTATCTCAATTCCGGCCCCGGCGGCCCGGCCTTCATCTATGTCGCGCCACATCTCGCCGACCGGGTCCGGCCGGCGCTGTCGGGCTGGCTCGGGCATGAAGCCCCCTTCGCCTTCGATCTCGACTACCGCCCCGGCACGGGGATCGAGCGGATGCGCGTCGGCACCCCGCCGATCCTGCAGATGGCCGCCCTCGATGCCTCGCTGGACATCTGGGACCGGGTCGAGATGCCCGATGTGCGGGCCCGCTCAATCACGCTGTCCGAAGCGTTCATTCAGGGCGTCGAGGCCGCCTGCCCGACGCTGGAGCTCGCTTCGCCGCGCGATCCCGAGGCGCGCGGCAGCCAGGTGAGCTTTCGCCATCCCGAGGGCTACGCGATCATGCAGGCATTGATCGCCGCAGGTGTGATCGGCGATTTCCGCGCCCCGGACATTCTGCGCTTCGGCTTCACGCCGCTTTACACGACGATGGAGGAGGTCGAGGCGGCGGTCGGGATCCTCGCCGGGATCATGGCGACATCGGCCTGGGATCGCGCGGAGTTCCGGACCCGCGCGAAGGTGACATGAGGGCTTCCGGGCCTTTTCGGCCCGGACCGGGGCGGGGGGCTCCGCCCCCCGCGCCCCCCGGGGGTATTTACGCAATGAAGAAGGGAAAGGGCGGCACCTGCGGCCCGAGGAGGTGGAATGGCGGATCCCTATGACCCCGGCCGGGAAGGCGCCGAGATGTCCTTCGAGGGGCAGATGTCCTATGGCGATTATCTCGCGCTCGACGCTATCCTCTCCGCGCAGGCACCCCTGAGCGACGCGCATGACGAGATGCTGTTCATCGTCCAGCACCAGACCTCGGAGCTCTGGATGCGGCTGATGCTGCACGAACTTTCGGCGGCGCGGGCGCGCATCGCGGCGGACGATCTCGCGCCGGCATTCAAGATGCTCGCCCGCGTCGCGCGGATCATGGAGCAGCTGAACTCGGCCTGGGATGTGCTTCGAACCATGACGCCGTCGGACTACACGCGGTTCCGGACCGCGCTCGGGGCGTCCTCGGGATTCCAGTCCTGGCAGTACCGGCTGATCGAATATGCCGCCGGCAACCGCAACCCGGCGATGCTGAAGCCGCATGCGCACCGGCCCGACATCCTTGCGCGGCTCGAGGCCGAACTCGCGCGACCCTCGCTCTATGACGAGGCGTTGCGCGCCGCCGCCCGCGCCGGCTTGCCGGTGCCCGAAGAGGTGCTGACGCGCGATCTGAGGGCGCCCTGGACCGCGCATGACGGCGTCGAGGCCGTCTGGCGCATCGTCTACGACGATCCCGAGGCGCATTGGACGCTTTACGATCTGGCCGAGAAGCTCGTCGATTTCGAGGACTACTTCCGGCGCTGGCGGTTCAACCATGTGACCACGGTGGAACGGGTGATCGGATTGAAGCGTGGCACCGGCGGCACCGGCGGCGTGAGCTACCTGCGCCGGATGCTGGAGGTCGAGCTGTTCCCCGAGCTCTGGCACCTGCGCACCGGGCTCTGAGCCGGGGCGCGGGCGCGGTGAGCGGCCTTCATCGCCGGAACGATGCGCCCGCAGGCGCGACATTTGCCGTGGCACCCGACAGGAGACCCGCGACGCGGGGGTCGAGGCTCGGCGAGCCCTTGTCGTAGAGCCCGACCTGCCGCATCGCCGCCCTGAGGTCGATATTGCTGCCGAGGAAGCGCCAGACGATCGGCGCGCTGAAGGGCGCGCGGTTGCGGCTGGTGATGCCGAAGGTGGCGCCGCGCAGGTAGGTCTGCTGGCCGCGCCCCACGGGGTAGAGCACCGTCTCGACCAAAGCGTCCCGCGCGAGGCTCTGGAATTCCATCACGAAGATCCGGTTGCCGAGCATCGCCACCCGGCCGTGGTACTTGGACAGGTAGAGCGTGCCGTCATCCGGGTCGACCGAGCGCTCCACCGACTTGCAGTGCACCATGCCGTCGCGCTCGTCGATCCGCACCAGCGCGCAGATGATCGCGTTGTTCCAGCTCTCGGTCGGAAAGTAGCTGAGGTAGTAGCCGAGGTAGCGGCGCAGCGGGATCGTCTGGCCCTCGAAAGCGCTGTCGAAGCCGCGAGTGCCGGGATGCGGCCGCACCATGCCCTGCAGGCGCGGCGCCACCGTCGGATGGGTCTCGAACTCTTCCGGCGGCAGCAGGAGTTCGGCCGGGCGGACGCCGAAATGCAGGGCGATCCGGCGCAGGTTCGCCGCCGACGGGGTCGAGGCGCCGCTGAGGTACTTGTTGAACTGCTGGCGGTTGATCCCGATCTGCCGGCAGGTCGCCGAGATCGACGAATCGGTCGAGCAGAGAAGCCGCAGATTCGTTGCGATAGCAGTGTCTTCCAAGCGCGGTCCTTGCGTCTGGGGCCAGACAGGCGGTTTCATCGCCAATCTATTTCGCGACCTGACGCGAATACAGCGCAAATTCGCGTCAGGTCGCTGCCGGCGGCGAAATTGTTCGCCTGTCGCTTCCGCGCTTTCCTGAGAGCGAACCGCCGCATCCCGGCGCGTCACACAGCAGGGAGAACATCATGACTTCGCAGAACATCACCTGGAGCCGTGTCGGCCTGCCGCGCCGCGCGTTCCTCAAGGGGGCAACGGCGCTCGGGCTGGCGTCGGTCGCCGGTCTTTCGCTGCCGCGCGGCGCGCGGGCCGAGGGCGGCACGCTGAAGACCCGGACCTATGCCGACATCCGCTCGATGGACCCGGCCTTCAGCCAGGGCGTGGTGGACGAGGAGATCCACGCCGCGATCTACAACAAGCTGATACAGTACAAGCCGGGCCGCGAATGGGGCTGGCAGCTCGACGCCGCGGCGATGGTCGAGCAGGCCGACGACACCCATATCAACTTCGCGCTCCGCGACGATATCGGCTTCACGGGCGGCTTCGGCGCGATGACCGCCGAGGACGTGAAGTTCTCGTTCGAGCGGATCATCGACGACGCGCTCGAATCCACCAACAAGCCCGACTGGGGGCCCCTTGACCATGTCGAGGTGACCGGCGAGCGCACCGGCACGATCGTCCTGAAGAACGCCTTCCAGCCGCTGTGGAACATCACCCTGCCCTACATCGCCGGCAACATCGTCTCGAAGGCCGCCTTCGAGCAGGCAGGTGGCAAGATCGACACCCAGCCGGTGGCGACTTCGGGCCCCTACCTGCATGCCGGCTGGGAGCCGAAGCAGAAGACCACGCTGAAGCGCAACCCCGACTGGAAGGGCGAGGCGCCCGCCTACGACGAGATCCAGATCTTCCACATCGACGACGAGAAGGCCGCCGAGATCGCCTTCGAGGCCGGCGAGATCGACTTCACGCGCGTCAGCCTCGACTCGGTGGAGCGGCTGAAATCCGCGCCGATCGAGGGGGCGACGCTAGATGAATACCCCTCGCTCTACTACGCCTGGGTTGGCATGAACCTCGACAATCCGAAGCTTGCCAACATCAAGCTCCGGCAGGCGATCCAGTACGCGATCGACGTGCCCTCGATCATGGCGGGCGCCTATTTCGGCGCGGCCGAGCCCTCGACCGGGATCATCGCGCCGGGCCTCGCTGGCCACCGCGAGGCTTCCATGACCGGCGCGGCTGCCGATCTCGAAAAGGCGCAGGCGCTGATGGCGGAATCGGGCGAGACCAATGTTTCGCTGACCATGGACATCCTCAACAAGTCGGCCAATGTCACCGCGGCGCAGATCATCCAGGCGAACCTCGCCGCGATCGGCATCACGCTGGAAATCAAGCTCAACGAGGGTGCCACCTTCTGGGAGCTCGGCTCGAACGAGGGGCTGGAGCTGGTGCTGAACCGCTTCTCGATGACGCCGGATCCCTATTACGCGACCTCGTGGTTCATCGCCGAACAGGCCGGCATCTGGAACTGGGAGCGCTTCAGGAACGAGGAGTTCGACCAGCTTCACATCGCCGCCCAGTCCGAGGCCGATCAGGCGAAGCGCGCGGAGATGTATGTCCGGATGCAGAACCTGATGGAGGAAAGCGGCGCCTACAAGTTCATAACCCATGAATCGACGCCGGTGATCTACCGCAACACCGTCGCGCCGGCGCTCCGGCCGGACGGCCTGCCGCTCTATCGCTACTTCGGCGCGGCCTAACCAGCTCCCTGCGGACGGAGGGGGCGCGGGTCCGCCCGTGCCCCCTTCACCTTCAGGCGGTCGACAGCGTTCGGGGAGGAACCATGCTGACCTATATTCTGCGCCGGTTGGGACTGGCGGCGCTCATCACCATCCTTGCGGTGACGCTCCTGTTCCTGATCATCCACATGATTCCGGGCGATCCGGTCTCGACCATGCTGGGGCCGAAGGCCTCGCCGGAGCTGCGCGCCGCGCTCGAGGCGCGGATGGGCCTCGACAAGCCCTTGCCGGTGCAGATCGGCCTCTTCTTCGCCAACATGCTGCGGGGCGATCTCGGCATGGATGTGTTCACCAACCGTCCGGTGACCACGATCGTGCTCGGGCAGATCCCCTACACGCTGGTGCTGATCCTGTTCTCGATCCTCTGGTCGGCCGTGCTCGGCATCGCGCTCGGCTGTTACTCGGCGGTCAACCGCAACTCGCTCGGCGACCGGCTCGCCGGCGTACTGTCGGTCTCGGTCATCGCGGTTCCGGCCTTCGTCGTCTCGCTCTACTCGCTTCTGATCTTCGCGGTGAAGCTGCAATGGTTCCCTGCGATCGGCGCGGGCGAGCCGGGCGCCTGGGGCGACCAGTTTCACCACCTGATCCTGCCGAGCCTCGCGATCGGGCTCTCCTGGGTCGGCTACATCGCCCGGCTCGTCCGCGCCTCGATGCTCGAGGTCATGGGCGAGGGCCATGTCCGCACTGCCCGCGCCTTCGGCCTGCCGGAACGCTGGATCACCTACCGCTACGCACTCCGGCTCGCGATCCTGCCCACCGTCACCGTGATCGGCGTCGGCATGGGCTTCCTCCTCTCGGCCGCCGTCTTCACCGAGATCGTCTTTTCGCGCCCCGGCCTCGGCAAGCTGGTGATCGATAGCATCACCACCCGCAACTACCCGGTCGTGATGGGCTCGGTGCTGTTCTCGACGCTGATCTTCGTCGCCTCCACGACGCTCGCCGACATCATCAACGCCATCCTCGACCCGCGCATCCGGGCCGGCAAGTGAGGGGGAGAGAATGACCGATACCGCAATCGTGCTGCCCAGGGCCCGTTCCGAACTGGGCGAGATCCTCTACCACCTCGTCCGCGATCCCCTGGGCCTCGCCGGCCTGATCATCGTCGTGGCGATCGTCGGCTCGGCGCTCCTCGCGCCCTGGATCGCGCCCTACGACCCGGTGGCGATGAACATTCCCGACCGGCTGCAGGGGCCGAACGCCGCCCATCTCCTCGGCACCGACCAGATCGGCCGAGACACCTTCTCCCGCGTGATCTGGGGCGGCCGCGTGGCCCTGAAGGTGGCGCTGCCGACGATCGCCGGGGCGATCGTCTTCGGGCTCCTGCTCGGCATGATCGCGGGCTACGGGCCGAAATGGCTCGACAGCCTCATCGTGCTTCTCTTCGACACCCTGCGCTCCTTCCCGACGGTGATGTTCGCGCTCGCCGTCGTCGCGCTGGTGGGGCCGAGCCTCAACACCGTCATCTTCGTCATCATGGTCACCTCGATCCCGACCTATGGACGGGTCGTGCGCACGCTGACCCAGTCGATCAAGCAGTCCGAGTTCATCACCGCCGAACGCTCGCTCGGCGCGAAAGTGCCGCGGATCATGGGCATCCACATCCTGCCGAACGTCCTCGGCCCGCTCGCGGTGCTCGCCGCGATGGACATCCCGACCGTCGTCGGGCTCGAGGCCGGCCTCAGCTTCCTCGGCATGGGGGTTAAACCGCCCACGCCTTCCTGGGGCGTGCTTCTCTCGGACGGCTACGCGCTCATTCGCAACACGCCCTGGCTCATCATCGCGGGGGGCATCCCGCTCATCCTGACCACGCTCGGCTTTACCTTCCTCGGCGAGGCATTGCGCGACGTGGTCGATCCGAAACTGCGCGGCAAGGGGGGCAAGTGATGGCCGTTCTCGACATTCGCGACCTCTCGGTCAGCTACTCGACGCCACGCGGGAGCCTCAGGGCGCTCCGGAACGTCTCGATGACGGTGCCCGCGGGCAAGATCGTCGGCATCGTGGGCGAGTCCGGCTGCGGCAAGTCCACGCTGATCTCCTCGATCATCCGGCTGATGGCGCCGAACGCGCAGGTTGGCTCGGGCGAGGTGCGCTTCAAGGGGACGGACCTGCTGGCCCGGTCTGAGGCCGAGATGCGGGCGCTTCGCGGCACCGAGATCTCGATGGTCTTCCAGGACCCGATGCAGACGCACAACCCGGTCCTGACCGTCGGCCAGCAGATGGTCGACATCCAGTACCGCGACAAGAAACCCAAGGCCGAGAAGCTGAAACGGGCCGCCGAGATGCTGGCGCTCGTCGGCATCCCCGACCCCGAGGCGCGGCTCAACCAGTATCCGTTCGAGTTCTCGGGCGGGATGCGTCAGCGCATCGCGATCGCGATGGCGCTGATGGCCCGGCCGGCACTTCTTATCGCCGACGAGCCGACGACCGCGCTCGATGCCACGCTCGAAGTGCAGATCATCAAGCGGCTGAAGGAGTTGCAGGACGAGATCGGCTGCGGGGTTCTCTTCATCTCGCACCATCTCGGCGTGATCGCCGAGCTCTGCGACGAGGTCGTCGTGATGTACGCCGGGGAAGTGGTGGAAAGCGGCACCGTCCGCGACGTCTTCCACAATCCCGCCCATCCCTACACGGCCGCCCTTCTCGACTGCGATCCCGGCCACATCAAGGTGAAGACGCGGGTTCTGCCGACGATCCCGGGCAACATCCCAGACCTCGTCAACCTGCCCAAGGGCTGCATCTTCGCCGACCGCTGCGACAAGCGCCACAAGGCCTGCGACACGCGCCCCGCGCTGTGGACCGCGCGCGCGGGCCACCAGGCCGCCTGCCACCTGATTGCCGAGAAGGAAACCGCATGAGCGCGCTGCTGCAGATCCGCGACGTCTTCGTCCGCTTCCACCTCCGCGGCGGCATCTTTTCCTCCGCCGGAACGATCGACGCCGTCTCCGGCGTCAGCCTCGATGTCGAGGAGGGCAAGACCTACGGCATCGTCGGCGAGAGCGGCTCGGGCAAGACCACGCTCGCCCGCGCCGTCGCGGGGCTCCACCACGCCTCCGAAGGCTCGATCATTTATCGCGGACAGGAACTCGTGAACCTGCCCGAGGCGGAGTTCCGCAAGCTCCGGCGCGAGATCGTGATGATGTTCCAGGATCCGATCGGCTCGCTCTCGCCCCGTCTCACCATCAAGTCGCTGATCACCGAGCCGTTCCGCATCCAGGGTATGAAGGATCGCGACCTCGACGCCGAGGCGCGGCGGCTCCTGACCATGGTCGGCCTGCCGCCGGAATTCGCGTCGCGCTATCCTTACCAGATCTCCGGCGGTCAGGCGCGTCGGGTGGGCGTGGCGCGGGCGCTGGCACTCAACCCGAAGCTCCTGATCGCCGACGAGCCGACGGCCGGTCTCGACGTCTCGATCCAGGGCGAGATGCTGAACCTCCTTGCCCGCCTTCAAGACGAGCTCGGCCTGGCGATCATGATCATCACCCACAACCTTAACGTCGTGCGCCATATCACTGACAAGGTTGGCATAATGTATCTAGGTAAGCTGGTGGAGGAAGGCGCGACCGAGGAGGTTTTCGTCCGCCCGCAGCACCCCTACACGCTGGCCCTCCTGGCAGCCAACCCCGAGCCCGACCCCGACGCGCAGCTGATGCGGGTGGAGCTTCAGGGCGAGCCGCCGTCGATCCTGCGGCGGCCGAAGGGCTGCGAGTTCCACACCCGCTGCCCCTTCGTCCAGGCCCGCTGTTCGCGCGACGTGCCCGCCTGGACCACCCATGCCAGCGGCGCGCATCGTTGCCATTTCCCGGAAATCTGGACGCGCGAGGTTCAGGCCGCATCATGAGTGCCACGATCTTCACTGGCGGCCCGATCCTGACGATGGATGCGGCCAACTCCACCCCCGAAGCAGTGGGCATCGCGGGTGAGCGCATCGTCGCGGTCGGGCCGCTGCCCGACGTCCGGGTCGCGCTGCCGGGCGCGCGGGAAATCGACCTTGCCGGACGGACGCTGATCCCGGCCTTCATCGACCCGCACGGGCATTTCCCGGATTCGGCCTTCGTGACACTCCTGCGCGCCGATCTCGCCTCGCCGCCGCGGGGGGGGTGCCGCACGCTCGCCGACATATTCGCGCGGCTCCGCGCCAAGGCCGCCGAGACACCGAAGGGCGACTGGGTCATGGGCGCGGCGCTCGACGAGACCCTTCTGACCGAGGGCCGGATGCCGACCCGCGACGAGCTCGACGCGGTGTCTTCCGATCATCCGATCTGGGTGATCCACACCTCGGGTCATTGCGGCGTGGCGAATTCCCTCGCACTCGCCCGCCACGGCGTGGGCGAGGATACGCCCGACCCCGCCGGGGGGCGCTACCTGCGCGATGCCGGCGGCCGACTCACGGGCGGGATCGAGGGGCTGTCGGCCATGGGCGAGATGGGCGACACGCATTTCCTGATCGACGCCAGCAACTTCCGCCGCTGCTTCGACGTCGCGCGCGAAGAATACATCTCCCACGGCGTGACGCTGGCGCAGAATTCCTGGACCGCGCAGCCGCTTCTGGAACTTTTCGCCGAGGTCGCGGCGGCGGGCGATCCGGGCATCGACCTCGTCCTCCTGCCCATTGCCGAGATCGAGCCCGACTTCTCGACCAAGGGGCTCGGAACCCGCTGGCCGGAGCAGGCGCATGTCACGCTCGGGCCGCGCAAGCTCCTGACCGACGGCTCGTTCCTGATGCGCACCGCCTGGCTCACCGAGCCCTACCATACCGGCGCCCCCGGCAAGGCCCCCGATACTGGCCTGCCCTACATGGACCGCGAGACGCTCTTCGCTGAGGTCCGGAAGCTCCACGACCTCGGCTTCCAGATCCACACCCATTGCAACGGCGATGCCGCCTCCGACTTGTTCCTCGATGCCGTCGAGGCGGCAACCGCGGCCAATCCGCGCCCCGATCACCGCCACACCATCATCCATGGACAGGTGATGCGTCAGGACCAGCTCGCGCGCTGCGCAGCACTCGGCGTCACGATCAGCTTCTTTCCCGCCCATGTCTGGTTCTGGGGCGACAAGCACCACGACGAGTTGCTGGGCCCCGAGCGGGCCGCGAACATCTCGCCGGCCGCCTGGGCCGAGGCGGCCGGCGTCCGTTTCACCATCCACAACGACGCCTCGGTGACCCCGACCCGGCCACTGCAGCTGATCCATACGGTCGTGAACCGGCGCACCCAGAGCGGTCGGCTGCTTGGTGATCACCAGCGCGTTTCCGCCCTGAGCGCGCTCCGCGCCCACACGATCGACGCCGCCTGGCAGGTGTTCCAGGAAGCCGAACGCGGCTCGATCGAGACGGGCAAGCTCGCAGATCTGGCCGTGCTCGACGCGAATCCGCTCGCGAAGCCTGAAAACATCGAAAATGTTCAATTAGTGCAAACTTGGCGGCGCGGATTGCCGATTTTCGCGGCTGAAATAGGAGAAATAAACACCACGAAACGCATCGGAGCCGGCGCATGAGCTACGCGATCTACATCGGCCGCAACCACAGCCGGACCAGTCACGCCTGGCTTGGCGGCTACGGCGACGAACCTTCCTCACACTGGCTCGAGATCGTCCCTGCGGCCGACCATCCCGCCGGCGCGACGATCGGGGTCGGCGTCGGGGCCGAGGCCGACATGCCGGGCGTCCGCAGCTCGATCCCGCAGGTCGGCCATACGCTCCGGCACATGCGGGTCAGCTATTCCTATTACAAGGGCGTGCCGGCACCGATCACCAATGGTGGCGTCAACGAGAAGGGCGTCGCGGTGCGCGACGTCTGGTCGACCTCGCGCGACGAGCTGATCGCGATGACGCCCGTGGACCAGACCGGGCCGAACTACAGCGACCTCGCGCGGGTCGCGCTCGAGCGCGCGGGTACGGCGCGCGCGGCGGTCGAGATCTGCGGCGCGCTGATCGCGGAACATGGCGAAAGCACCTATGGCGGCAACTCCCACCTCTTCGCAGATGCGGACGAGGCCTGGGTGATGATCCAGTTCGCCGGCGGCAAGGGGCTCTGGGTCGCCGAACGACTGGGCCCGGATGCGATCCGCGCCTCGCGCCCCGGCTATGTGCTAGAGGTGCCGGTCGATACGCCCGATCACCCCGATTTCCTCTGGTCGCCCAATTTCGTCAGCTTCGCGCGCGAGATGGGCTGGTATGCCGGTGGCCCCTTCGACGCCAACACGGTCTACGGCGACGGCAAGGGCCGCTGGGACGGCGTCTGCTGGATCGAGGCCGAGATGGCCGAGCGCGCGGCGCGGGCCGGAAAGATCGGGATCGAGGACGTGATCTGGGCGGTGCGAACCGAACGGCTCACCGGCGACACGGCAGGCTACGGCCAGGTCGTGCCGCTCGTGACACCAGCCGATCCGGATCTCTACATGATGTGGCACGCCCCGACCGGCGCGATCGCGGCGCCCTTCGCGCCGGTCTTCCTCGGTCAGCGCGACGTGCCGGCGGAGTTCGGCCCCCACCGCTACCTGACGACGGGCGAGTCGCACCGGTTCATGGACCTGCGCAAGGCCGTGAGCGGCGGAGTCGACACGGTCTCGCTGGTGCCGCAGGCGGCCGAGGCCACCCGCTCCGCGGTCGCGGAATCGAAACGCCTGATGTACCTGCTGCACCTCCTCGGAGAGGACGCGCTTGCGCGCGCGACGCGGGCCTTTGCCGCGCGCGAGGCGGCGCTCGCCGGCCGGACCGAACGGCTGCAGCGCGTGGTCGAAGCCGCGCTCGCGGCGGGTCTGCGCGAGGATGCGCTTGGGCTGCTCGGCGAGTTCAGCGCGAGCGAATTCCGGGCCGGGCTCGACATGGTGATGGCGCTTGCCGGCGGGTTCGCTGCGGAACTGTCGGCGCTCGGTCCGGTCGAGGCGCGCCAAGAGCCGGTCGCGTTCCTTCAGCTCTGGTGACCGGCGTTACCGCGCTACCTCGGCCAGTTCGCGCCTGAGCCGCGCCCATTCGTCCTCGATCAGATCGCCGAGACGGTCGATCTCGTCCCGGCCGGTCGGCTCGGCGATGACCGAGACACGGATCACCGCCCGGCCCTTCCAGTCCGTGGTGCGGAGAAAGACCGTCCCCGTCGCGTTCAGACGCTCGACCAGATGCCGGGTCGCGGCATCGGGATCGGTCCCTTCCCCGCCCTCGCAGGCGAAGACGACCTGATTGCAGTCCACCTGGTTCAGGACCCCGAGCCCCGCGACGCCGGACAACCGCTCCGCGAGCGCCGCCGCCAGCGCGCAATGGCGCCGGACGAGGTCGCGCACCCCGGACCGGCCGAGCCCCTGCAGAACGGCCCAGGCCGCGAAGCCGCGCGCCCGGCGCGACAACTCCGGATTGTAGTCCTTCGGGTCGCGCCCGTCGTCGGGCGCGGGCGCGATATAGGCGGCGGTCATGTCCATCGCCCGCCGGTGCGCCTCGCGGTCGCGGATGATGGCGAAGCCGGAATCGTAGGGCACCTGCAGCCATTTGTGGCCGTCGACCGACCAGCTGTCGGCCCGCTCGATCGCCGAGGTCAGCGCCGCCTTCTCCGGCAGAACGCGGAGCCAGAGGCCGAACGCGCCGTCGACATGGAGCCAAGCGCCATGCGCCTGCGCGAGATCGGCCAGTGCGGCGAAATCGTCGAAACCGCCGGTGTTGATCTGGCCGGCCTGCCCGATCACGATCTTTGGCCCCTCGTGTCGCGCCATCGCCTCTGCCAGTTCCGGCACCCGCATCACGCCCTGGCCGTCGGACCCGATCCGCACGAGGTTCGCCTCGCCGAAGCCGAGGAACCGCAACGCGGTATGGTTGGAGACATGCGCCTCGTCGGAGAGGTAGATCTTGACCAGCGGCGCGCCCTGAAGCCCCAGCCGGTCGATGTCATGCCCGGCGCGCCGGAGCACGGCGCCGCGCGCCGCCGCGAGGCCGACGAAACCGGCCATCGTCGCGCCGGTGACGAACCCCACCGAGCTTTCGCGCGGCAGGTCGAGCAGATCGAGGATCCAGCCCTCCACCGCCTCCTCGGCGATCGCGGCGGCGGGCGAGCACTGGTAGGTCGCCGCGTTCTGGCCCCAGACCGAGGCGAGCCAATCAGCCGCGACGCCGGTCAGGTTCGATCCGCCCATCACCCAGGCGAAGAACGCGCCGTCAGTATTGCCGACTAGGCCGGGCTCGGCGGCGGCGATCAGATCCTCGATCACCGCCGCGCCGTCGCGCCCGGCTTCGTCAAGCGGGCGGCAGAACCGGCGCCGGAGCGCCGGCGCGCCCTCGACCGGATGGAGCGGATGGCCCTTGTGGCGAAACGCGGCGCCGTAGTCGGCGGCGCGCCGCAGGGCGGAAACCTCGGCCGCCATGATCACCTCCGGTTTCATCGCGGATGCAGCCAGTTCGGCAGGAAGCTGTAGGCGTTCTTCTTCATCTCGGGATCGAACGCCACGCCGTGCTCGGTCAGGAGCGCCTTCAGGCTGCCGTCGTTGAAGGCGTCGAAGGTCTCGGTCGCTCCGCCGAGATGCCGACCGCCCACGAAGATCTGCGGGATCGTCGGCACGCCCAGCCGCTCCAGCAGCGCCGCGCGAAGGTCGCCGCCGAGATCGTCCTTCTGGTAGGCGACCGAGTCGAGGTCGACCGACCGGTATTCGATCCCCGCCGCGGCGAAGAGCTTGCGCACCGACCAGCAGAACTCGCACCATTCGAGCGCGAACAGCACGACCGGCCGATCCGGGTCGGTCACCATCTCCTCGACCATCGCGACGGCCTCCGGCTTCGCCCCGGCGCCAGCCGCCGCCGGCACGGGCGTCGCGGCAGTGTCGAACCGGTAGCGCGGGGTCGACTGGGCGATCTCCATCTCCTCGCCGGTCATCGTCTCCTCGATATCGGCGAAGAGCGGGGTCGAGAGGTAGCGCTCGCCGGTATCGGGCAGCATCGCGAGGATGCGCGTGCCTTCCGGTGCGGCCTCGGCCACCTTCAACGCGGCGGCAAACGTCGCGCCGGCGCTGGTGCCACAGAAGATGCCCTCCTTCGCCGCCAGGTCGCGCGCGCATTGCAGCGCGTCGTCGCCGGAAACCGGCTGGTAGAGGTCGATCAACTCGGCATCGAGCACGTCGCCCGCGAGCTTGGGAATGAAGTCGGGCGTCCAGCCCTGCATCAGGTGCGGGCGGAAGCCCGGATGGCTGGCCGCGGCGCTGCCGTCGGGATTGCGCGCCTGCTCGATCCCGCTCGACAGGATCCGGGCGTTGTCGGGCTCGGCGACGACGACCCGCGTGCCGGGGCTCTTCTCCTTCAGGACCCGCGACACGCCCTTGAGCGTCCCGCCGGTGCCGAAGCCCGACACCCAGTAGTCGAGCCCGATCCCCTCGAAATCGGCGAGGATCTCCTCGGCGGTGGTGCGCGAGTGGACGTCGGGATTGGCCTCGTTCTCGAACTGGCGGCAGAGGAACCAGCCGTGCTTCTCGGCCAGTTCGCGCGCCTTGGCGATCATGCCGGTGCCCTTCTCCGAAGCCGGGGTCAGGACCACCTTCGCGCCAAGAAAGCGCATCAGCTTGCGCCGTTCAACGCTGAAATTCTCGGCCATCGTGACGACGAGCGGATAGCCCTTCTGGGCGCAGACCATGGCGAGCCCGATCCCGGTATTGCCCGAAGTCGCCTCGATCACGGTCTGGCCGGGCTTCAGCGTGCCGTCACGTTCGGCCGCCTCGATCACGCCCAGCGCGAGCCGGTCCTTGACGGAACCCATCGGGTTGAAGGCCTCGATCTTGACGTAGAGCTCGACATGCTTCGGGCCGAGGTTGTTGATCCGCACGATCGGGGTGTGTCCGACGGTGTCGAGGATCGAGGCGCGGATGCCGGTCGAGGCATGGCGCTCCCGGTCGGCGCGGGATTGGTCGGTGAGTCTGGTCTCGAACTTGGTCATGGGTCCGTCCTGTCCTGATCTCGGTGCCGCTTCAGACGAGAAGCGGCACGGCGCAGTGGGCGAAGATGCCGAGGGCGGCGAGGCCCGAGGCATAGGCGATGGCGCGGCGGCGGCGCGGTGTCCCAGCCCGCAGCTTCTCGCGGCGCGGCCACTCCGAATAGGGACCGATGATCTCGGGAACGGGCAGATCGGCGGTCGAAAACTTGGTCATCGCGGTCATTGTCAGTCTCCCAGTTTTGGCTTTCGCTGATAAGACCTTTTTGCCCGAACCTTGGGATCGCGCCGTGATCCCGGGGCAAAAGCCACCGTGAATTCGCCGTCAATTCTGGATTCTCCTGCAAATTCCGTCGGTTCCGACCGAAACCTTTCCCTTGCCGGGCAATTTTGC
This sequence comes from Albidovulum salinarum, assembly GCF_025673475.1. Taxonomy (NCBI): domain Bacteria; kingdom Pseudomonadati; phylum Pseudomonadota; class Alphaproteobacteria; order Rhodobacterales; family Paracoccaceae; genus Albidovulum; species Albidovulum salinarum. Next base: position 115,020 of record NZ_JAOVQO010000003.1, read on the forward strand.
GTACACTTTCCCTTGGGGGGACGCACTGCGATGCTCACGATCAGGCTCTTTGGCAAGCTGACGGTGGCCGGTCCCGACGGGGCCGAGGTGCCGATCGCGGGCGCCAAGACGCAAGGGCTCGTCGCCTACCTGGCGCTCAACACCGGCATGCCGCCGTCACGCGACCGGCTCATGGCGCTGTTCTGGGGCGACCGGTTCCCTGAACAGGCGCGGCAGAGCCTGCGCCAGGCGATCTCGAAGCTGCGCAGGAGCTTCGACGGCGATGCCGATACAATCCGCACCGAGGGCGACCGCGTCGGTTTCGCCGCAGAGGCGGTGAGCGTCGATGTCGACCGCTTCGCCGAACTGGCCGCCGACCCCGCGCCCGAGGCCGCGATCCGCGCCATCGAGTTGATGGAAGGGCCGTTGCTCGACGGGCTTTATGGTCAGCAGAGCGATTTCGAGGACTGGATCGTCTCGGAGCGCCAGCGGTTCGGCAGCCTCGCCTGCCGGGTGTTCGAGCGCGCCGCCGAAGCGCAGCTGAAGGCCGGCAATGCCGATGCGGCGCTCGACACCGCGCGCCGGCTTGTCGCGCTCGACCCGCTGCGCGACGCCTCCCACATGGTGCTGGTCCGCATCCTCGCCCAGTCGGGCGAACGGGCGGCGGCGATCCAGCATTACAAGCTCTACGAAGCCCAGCTGATGAAGGAGCTCGGCGTCGGCCCCGGGCACGAATTGCAGCGGCTGATGAGCGAGATCCGCGGCGAGGCCTTCATGGCACCGGTCGAAGCGGCGGAGCGACTGCCCGAACCCGGCCCCACCGAGGCCGAGGAGGTGGCCCAAACGACCCGCCCCGCCATCGCCGTCGTACCCTTCGCGACGATCATGCCCGGCGCCGAGGAGAACGCCTTCGCCGAGGGCCTCTGCGACGACATCACCACGAACCTGTCGCGCTTCCGCTGGCTCGACGTCCGCGCCAGTCCCGGCCTCGGGGGCAAGCGGCTGACGGCGAGCGAACTCGGCGCGCTCGGCCGCGATCTCGGGCTCGATTACATCGTGCATGGGTCGCTGCGAACCCTGGGGCCAAATCTGCGCCTGACCGTGCAACTCGCCGAACCGGGCACCGGCCGCTACCTTTGGGTGACGCGTTACGACCGTGCCGGCGAGACACTTGACGCGGTGCTCGACGAGCTTGCCGAAACCATCGCCGCCTCGGTCGAGGCTGAGCTGGAGCGGCTCGCCGGGCGCGCGGCCCGAACGCTCGGCATTGACGAGATGAACGCATGGGACTGCTATCACCGCGGTCTCGCGATCCAGTACGAATTCGCCGCCGAGACAAATGCCGAGGCGCAGCGCTATTTCCGCCGCGCTGTCGAGCTTAACCCGAACTTCGCCGCGGCCTATGCGCGGCTCTCCTACGCGATGGTGATCTCCGCCATCTATTTCGAGGCGGGAGACGTCGCCGCCCTTCTCGACGAGGCGCTGGAGCTTGCGCGCAAGTCCTGCCGGCTGGATCCCGACGACGCCGTCGGCCGCTTCGCTCTGGGCCGGGTGTACCTCGCGCGCGGGGAATACGACCGCTCACTGGCCGAGCTTCGGACCGCCACGGAACTCAACCCGAACATGGCGCAGGCGCATTGCGGGCTCGGGGATTCGCTCGCCTATGCCGGCGAGCTCGACCGCGCCATGCCGTGCTTCGACGAGGCGGTGCGGCTCAGCCCCGCGGATCCCTACCGATGGGCTTTTCTCGCCTATGGCGCGACGGCGCTACTGTTCAAGGAGGATTTCGAGGCCGCCGCCGACTGGGCCGAGCGCGCCGAGGCGGTGCCCAACTCGCATTACTGGTCGACCGCGATCAAGGCCTCTGCCCTCGGCAATCTGGGCGAGGCGGAGCGCGCGGCGCAGGCGGTGGCGGAGCTCAAGGAAAGTCGCCCCGGCATCACCTGCGCCTTCGTCGCGGAACGGCTGTTCTACCTGCGCGATCCAAAGCAACTGGAGATCTATGTCGGCGGATTGCGCAAGGCGGGGCTGGACTGAACCGGCCGCCGCGCACGTTCCGCCGCAAGGCCCCTGGCGCGCCCCGGCCGAGACCGGGGGCGCTACCGCATCAGGCCATCAGCCCCGCGAGATACGACGGCCGCGCCCTCAGAAACTCCGTCAGCCGCTCGGGATAGTCCGCGGCGACAGCCCCGAGGACCGAGGGCCTTGCCGCGAGCGCCCGGCGCCAGCGGTCGAGCCTCGGCAGCGCCCCGATGCCCGCGAAATCGCCGGTTCGGTCGAGAACGTCGAAATAGCGGAAGACCGGCGCGAAGACCGCGTCAACCAGCGAAAAGCCGCGCCGGTCAAACAGCTCGCCCTCGCCGAGCCGCGCTTCGATCCGGGCAAACTTCGCGCCGAGCGCCTGCCGCTTCGCCTCGAACGCCTCGGCCGTCGCCGCCGAGTAGAGCCCGGCGATGTCGTTCAGGACCGCCGATCCGAACTCCATCCATCCGCGGTGCTCGGCGCGCTCGAGCGCCGAGTCCGGGTGTAGCGGCTCAGGGCCGATTTCCTCGAGATACTCAAGGATCACGGCGGATTCGAAGATCGGCCTGCCATCCACGGTCAGAACCGGAGTCTTGCCGAGCGGCGATAGCTCGTGGAACCAGTCCGGCTTGTTGGACAGGTCGATGTTGATGCGCTCGAACTCCATCCCCTTCTCGGCAAGGGCGATGGCGACGCGCTGTACATAGGGGCAGAGGTGATGGCTGATCAGCACGAGTTTCGCAGGCATGTGAGGATCCTTTCGCGGAAGTAGATGCATGCGCATGCATATAATCGGATTCATTCCCTCTTCAATCCGGATGCATACGCATGTATATGTTCGCGGATGCACAGCGATGACACGCGCTCGCGGCCCGGAGAGGCGATCTGGATCCGCCTCGCGCGGGCATCCGAAAGGGCCCGGGACCGGATCGAACGCGATCTGGCCGATGCCGGTCTGCCGTGCCTGCAATGGTACGACGCGCTTCTCGAGATCGAGCGCGCGGGCCCGGACGGCCTGCGCCAGAACACGTTGCAGCAGCGTCTGCTCCTTCCGCAATACGGGCTGTCGCGGCTCTTGCAGCGGATCGCGGCGGCGGGGCTGATCTCGCGAACCCCCTGCCCCGAAGACGGGCGCGGTCAGATCCTGACGATCACCGCGAAAGGCCGGCGGACGCGCAGCGCGATGTGGCCGGTATATGCGGCCGCGATGGAGGCTGCGATCGGCGCAAAGCTCCACCCGCGCGAGGCCGCACGGCTCGCTGAGCTGCTCGACCGGCTCCTCGGTTGACGCTGCGGCGGCCGCTCAGCCCGGCAGGGCGAGTCCGTCCATTGCTCGCGCAAGTTCTTCGCGGCACTTGGCGACGATGAAATCGGTGAAGACCCGGATTTTCGGGTCGCGCAGCCTTCGGTGCTGGGTCAGGCAGGAAAGCTGCACCGGCACCGGCGGCGTCGCGTGCGCGACCGGCACCAGCCGCCCGTCGCGCAGATACTCGGCCACCTCGAAGATCGGCTTCATCACGATCCCCCGCCCGTCGAGCGCCCAGCCGGTGAGTACATCGCCGTCATCCGTCTCGAACGGCCCGGCGACCTCGTAGCGCCGCGGCCCCTCGGGAGTGACCAGCGTCCACTGGAACTCCGGCGCGCCGGGAAAGCGCAGGTTCAGGCAATCGTGGCGCCCCTGCACCAGCGCCTCGCCATCGGCCGGATCACCCCGGGCCGCGACATAGGCGGGCGCGGCGCAGAGGATGCGCGGGCATTCCGCCACGAGCCGCATCTTAAGGGTCGAATCCTCCAGAAGCCCGAGGTGGAACGCCATATCGAGCCCCTCGCCGATCACGTCGATCTTGCGGTCCGAGAGCCGCAGCCGGACATCGATTTGGGGGTACTCGTCCTTGAACTCCGGCACGTGCGGGGCGATGAAGCGTCGCCCGACGCCGAGGGGGGCGGCGACGAAGACCGTGCCGCGCAGGTTCCGGGTGGAGGCCATGACCGCCGCCTCTGCATCGTCGATCGCTTCCAGCACCTTGCGGGCGCCTTCATAGAAAAGCCGCCCGTTCTCGGTCGGCTGCAGCCGTCGCGTCGTGCGGTTGAAGAGCCTGACGCCGAGATGCTTCTCAAGCTCGGCGATCCGCGCCGAGGCGACCGCGGGCGAGGTGCGCTGATCGCGCGCCGCCGCCGACATCGAGCCAAGCTCGAAGACCCGCACGAACATCTTGATATTGTTCACATAGGCCATTGCCGCGCCCCAGCCAGGTATTATTCGGCATTCATTGAAAGTTCTGAGATATTCCAAGGATTATCAGGAAGATGAACTTCGGTATAGCGTCATTCGCAAGACAATCCTGAAGGAGGAGCCGAATGTACGACTTCATCGTGCTGGCCGACTGGCTGGAATTCGCGGTGCGCTGGTTGCATGTGATCACCGCGATCGCCTGGATCGGCTCATCCTTTTACTTCATCGCGCTCGACCTCGGGCTGCACCGCGACCGCAATCTCGCGAGCGGGGCGGATGGCGAGGAATGGCAGGTCCACGGCGGCGGCTTCTACCACATCCAGAAATACCTCGTGGCGCCGGAAAAGATGCCGGACGACCTCGTCTGGTTCAAATGGGAGAGCTACGCGACCTGGCTGTCGGGTGCAGCGCTGCTGGCGCTCGTCTACTATCTTGGCGCCGATCTCTATCTCGTCGATCCGCAGGTGCTCGACATCTCCGTCTGGCTGGCGATCGTCATCTCCGTCGCCTCGCTCGGGCTCGGCTGGCTTCTCTACGACAACATCTGCAAATCGAAGTTCGGCGACGACAACACGCGCCTCATGATCGCGCTCTATGTGATCCTGGTCATCATGGCCTGGGGCTACACGCAGGTCTTCTCGGGGCGCGCCGCCCTCCTGCATCTCGGCGCCTTCACCGCGACCGTGATGAGCGCGAACGTGTTCTTCGTCATCATCCCGAACCAGAAGGTCGTCGTCGCCGACCTCGTGGCCGGCCGTACTCCTGACCCGAAATACGGCAAGATCGCCAAGCAGCGCTCGACCCACAACAACTACCTGACGCTGCCCGTGCTCTTCATGATGCTGTCGAACCACTACCCGCTGGCCTTCGCCACCGAGTACAACTGGATCATCGCCAGCCTCGTCTTCCTGATGGGGGTCACGATCCGGCACTACTTCAACACGGTCCACGCCCGGAAGGGCAACCCGACTTGGACCTGGGCCGTGACCGCGCTGCTGTTCCTCGTCATCGCCTGGCTCTCGACCGCGCCGATGTTCCGCGCCGAGGAGCCGACCGAGGCCCGGCTCACCCCCGCCGCGACGCGCTTCGCGGCGGCGGCCGATTTCGAGGACGTCGAGAACATCGTCCTTGGCCGCTGCTCGATGTGCCACGCCTCCGAGCCGTTCTTCGAGGGCATTCCCTACGCACCGAAGGGGGTCATTCTCGAAACACGCGAGCAGGTCGCCTCCTGGGCGCGCGAGATCTACCTGCAGGCCGGCGTGAGCCACGCGATGCCGCCCGCCAACGCCTCGTTCATGGAACCCGAGGAACGGGCGAAGATCGTCAACTGGTATCGCGGCGTGACACGGGGAGAGGGCTGATTCGCAGGGCAGGTAAGGTGGGTTCCAACCCACCGACCGTACGGGCGTTGCGTAAGGGGGATCTTAACCCCCTTACGATCGATCCGGCCCCGAGAACCGCCATTCGGTGACTTGTTCACACGCCTTCCCCGGCATGAGCTCAATCGACGGAAATCCGGGATGGTTCGGCGCATCGGGCCAGCCCTGTGTCTCGATGGCCAGCCCCTCATAGCCGACCCGTCCCGGCCGGATCGCATCCCGCCCGTCATAGACCTGAACACCGGGTTCCGTCGTCGCGACCTCCATCGTCACGCCGGATCGGCCGCGAAGCCGCAGCACGGGCCGGAGCGGCCGTCGATCATCGGAGAGGCAGAAACAGCTGTCGAGCGCCGGATCGCCGGGCGCGATCTCGCGGTCCGTGCGGAAATCGAATGTCGCTCCGGTCACCTCCCTGATCTCACCGGTTGGCACGACATCATCGGTGACCGCGAGCATCCGGGCGGCGTCGATCCGCAGCCGGTGGCCCGTCCAGCTTTCCGACCCGTCGAGGTTCCAGTAACTGTGATTGGTCGCGTTGAAGAGTGTCGGACGATCGGTCCGCGCCTTCACCGCCAGCCGCAGCGACGTGGGCGTCACCGAATACTCCGCCCGGATGTTGCGCCGGCCCGGAAACCCGCCCTCGCCATGCGCCAGATTCACGGCAAGCGTGACGCGGTCCGGCGCGAGATCCTCGATCCGCCACAGCCTGGCATGGGTGCCTGCGGCCCCGGAATGCAGAAGATGATTCTCTTGCGCCGCCCGTTCCAGAACGATCTCGCGTCCCTGCAGCCACGCCCGCCCCGCGCCCAGCCGATTGGCCACCGGCGCGATCAGCGCGCCATGCCAGCACATCGCGCCTTCGTAGTCCGCCAGCCGGTCGGAACCGAGCGTCAGGCTATGTGGAACGCCACCGAACCGGACATCCTGCAGGATAGCCCCATAGGTCAGGACCGAGGCCCGCAAACCGCCCGCCGACAGCTCCACCCTTTCGACGGCATCGCCCGCCCGGGTGGTGCCGAACGGTGTGCGGACGCCGCTCACACCGCGCCGCGCTTCAGGTACGGGAACCAGTCCTCCCTGAGCCGCGCGCCCGGCTGCATCCCGTGCCCCGGAAAGGGCGGCGAGGTGCGGCCCGGGCGTTCGACGTAGCGGGCGTCCGCGCCGACGAGCCGGAGCGAAAAGGCCCGCCGACGGGTCGACGTCAGGTTGCCGCGCGCACCGTGCAGCGTGCGGAAATCGAAGGCCACCGCGTCGCCCGGTTCCATCGCCCATTCGAGGATCCGCATTCCCTCGGCATCGGGATCGGGCACCGGCATGTAGGTCTCGGGATCGGGATAGAAATTCTCCTCCGACAACCAGCGCGTCGGCAGCACCTCCTTTTCCCAGAGGTGCGAGCCCGCGACGCAGCGCAGGGAAGCCTCGCGCACCGGATCGACCGGCGACCAGAAACTGACCGTTTGGCGCCCCTCGACGAAGTAGTAGGGGCCATCCTGATGCCAGGGCGTGGGCTTTGAGGTGCCCGGCTCCTTCACCAGCACATGGTCGTGGAAGACCTGAACCGTATCGCTGCCCATCAGCCGCGCCGCCACCTCGGCCACGTCCGAGTTCCGAATCACCTCGGAAAACTCCGGGATCCGGCTCCAGTTGCAGTAATCGTCGAAGAACCGCCCGCCCTCGCCGGGCTTGAGGTTCTCGGCCGCGTAAGGCCCGGGCTCGGCCATGTTGCGCTCGATGCCCGCCCGGATCACGTCGACCCAGTCCTTCCACAGGCCTTTGACCAGCACGACCCCGTCGCGCTGATAGGCCTCCGCCATTTCCGTCGTCACGAGGGGCGTTTCCATGCTTTCTCCTTCCGTTCGCTTGCGCCGACCCTGCCGTCACGCCATCATTAACTCAAATAATAATTCGAAATCGAAGCCATAATCCCATGCTATCCATTACGCTCCGCCAGCTCGAATATGCCACCGCTGTCGCCCGCGCCGGCGGCATGACCTCGGCGGCCGAGGCGCTGAACGTCTCCCAGCCGGCGCTCTCGGTCGCGCTGACCCAGCTCGAGGCGCAACTCGGCAACGCACTGTTCCTGCGCCGGCCCGGCGGGCCGGTGACGCCGACCTCGTTCGGACGTGACTTCCTTGACGAGGCCGAGCGCATCCTCGCCGATCTGCGCCGGCTGACCCGCGGCGAGACCCGCCGCGCCGCGCCTGTGGCGCTCGGCCTCTTCGAGGATCTGGCCTCGCTGATGCTCGCGCCGCTGCTCGCCGGATTGGCGGCGGAGCGTCCCGACCTGACGGTAACGCCTCGCATCGGCGGCTTCGAAGCGCTCGCCGACGATCTGGCCCATGGCCGGATCGACCTCGCGATCACCTACGACCTCGGCCTCGATGCAGGTTTCGAGCGGCGCGAAATCGCCCGGCTGCAGCCCCATGCGATCCTCGCGGCCGCGCATCCTCTTGCCGCCCTGCCCGACCTGAGCCTCGCAGCGCTGGCGGCCGAGCCGCTGATCCTCGCCGACCAGGGTCTGAGCCTCAGCCACATGAGGGCGCTCTTCACCCGCGCCGGGTTTGACCCGCGGATCGCTCATCGCGCGCATTCGCTGGAAACCATGCGCAGCCTCGCTGCAAACGGGTTCGGAATCGGCCTCAGCTATACCTGTCCGCGGACCGGGCACAGCCATGATGGCAGACCACTCGTCGCCCGCCCGCTCACCGACGCCGGGCCGGGCGAGCCCATTGTTCTCGTGCGCCATGCCGCCAACCCGCTCTCGGCCGCCGCCGAGGCGCTTGCCGAGATCGTTGCCGCGACGCGCATCCTCGCTCAGTAACGCGTCGTCATCCGGTGACCGCGCGCGAAATAGAGCCGGACATGGGTGATCCCCCTGCCCTCCCACCAGGTCGTGCGCTCGGCGGTGAAGACCGGCTCGCCCGGATCCATCGACAGGTAGCCGGCGATCCGCGGGTCCGCCGCCGTGGCGAGGAAGCTGATTTCGACCTCCGAATAGGGGACGGCCTTGACCAGCCATTCGTTGGGGCCCGACGCGGCGAAGTCGGCCTCCTCGGCCGCCGGCAGTGCCGTAAGGCTGATCCAGCGGTCCTCGAACTGGTAGGGCGCGCCGTCCGCACTGTGCAGGCAGGCCAGATGCAGCGCCCGCGCGCCCTTTGCGAGCCCGAGCCGCGCGCGTAGCCAATCCGGTGCCTGCCGCGCGTCCCGCGACAGGAGCGCGTAGCGGTAAACCGCGCCGGTCGCCTCGATCTCTGCCCGCACCAAAGGGATCTCGAACCGGGCGGAGCGCAGCGGCATCGGCCGCACCCGCGTGCCGGCCTTGCGCCGACGCTCCAGAAGCCCTTCGTCGGTCAACTCCCGCATCGCCCGGTTGACCGTCGCCCGTGCCACGCCGAAGCTTTCGGCAAGCTCCACCTCGCCCGGCAGCAGCGTCCCCGGCGCCCAGTGGCCCTCGGTGATCCGGCGCAGGATATCCGCCTTCACGTCGCGGTAGCTGCTTATGTCGGCGCTCGCGTCATCATTCATGGACAGAAACCGTCTTTGTGCTATTTGTCCGATCATATCGGCTTTTTGACTGAGGAAAAGCGCAAGCAATGCAGGTGATCCCCCCCTCCGGTTTCGCAACGCAGCCGTGGAAGAACGGCGGCGGCATCACGCATGAGATCGCCCGGAGCGAAGAGCAGGACGCGCTTCTCTGGCGGCTGTCGATCGCCGAGGTCGGCACCGACGGCCCGTTCTCGGCCTTTCCGGGTCTGGCGCGGATCCTCACCGTGATCGACGGCAAGGGTCTCATCCTCGACACGCCGGAAGGCCGGCTGTCGGCGCTGCCGTTCGCGCCGCTGGCCTTTCCGGGCGACCTGCCGGCGGAGTGCTCGCAGATCGCCGGCGCGGTCCGCGACTTCAACGTGATCTACGATCCCGCGCGGATCCGGGCCGCCGTGCGCGTGCTCGACGCCGGAACGGAAACCGCGCTCGACGACGCGCCGGGCCGCCTGCACGCGCTGCTTTCCCTCGGGCCGGACTGCCGCGTGGGCGGCAGCGTGCTACCCGAGGGCGCCGTCGCGCTTCTCGACCGTGCCGCGCGCACAGCGACTGAAGGCGCGCCGGCCCTTGTTGCGGTGCTCGACCGGGTCTGAGCCGACCTACAGACGTGCCACGAGGCCAGCCACAGTCTTGCGGTAGGCATCCGTGACGGACGCGCGCGCGACATGCCGGCCCTCCCGGACCCGGTGCCGCCCGGCCGACCAGAGGTCGGTGACCACCGCGTCCGAGGCCGCGAAGCAGAGCCCGTCGAGAAGCTGTTCGTCGCCCAGACCGCAGAGCGCCGGGTGGCCGGCGTCGATCGCGACGAGATCGGCCCAGAGCCCCGCCTCGATCGCCCCGGCCGAACGGCCGAGTGCCTGCGCGCCGCCTCGCGCAGCTTCGGTGTAGAGGAACCCTCCGACGGACCCCGCGCCCGGCACCATCACGTTGCGTTCCAGATCGCGCAGGCGCTGCGAATACTCGAGCGTCCGGAGCTCCTCGGTCAGCGATATCCGCACGTTGGAATCCGATCCGAGACCAAAAAGCCCGCCCGCAGCGATCCATCCCGGCCCGTTAAACGGCCCGTCGCCGAGATTGGCCTCGGTGATCGGGCAGAGCCCCGCCACGGCCCCGCTCCGTGCCAGAGCCTCCGTCTCGACGGCGGTCATGTGGGTCGCATGCACCGCGCACCAATTGGCGCCGACCGGCGCGTTCGCCATGAGCCACTCGACCGGACGGGCGCCGAGCCAGCCGGAGATATCGGCCACTTCCTTCGGCTGTTCGGCGATGTGGATGTGGATCGGCGCGCCCCCGGCGAGTGCCGGAACCTCGACCAGATCTTCCGGGCAGGTCGCGCGCAGCGAATGCGGCGCGACACCGACGCTTGTGTCGGCCGACGCCCCGCCCGCCACGCGGCGCACCGCGGCCAAAAGGCCCGCGTACCCGTCGAGATCGTTACCGAAACGAAGCTGGCCGCCACCGAGCGCCTGCCGCCCCGCGCCGCCATAGGTGTAGAGGACCGGCAGATGCGTGAGCCCGATGCCGGTCGCCTCCGCCGCGGCGAGGATCCGCGCCGACAGTTCCGCCGGATCGGCGTAGCGCGCCCCGCCGGGCTGGTGATGGACATAGTGGAACTCGCCCACCGCGGCATAGCCCGCCTCCTGCATCTCGACGAACGTCATCGCCGCGATCGCCTCGACATCCTCGGGCGTGAGCCGGTCGAGGAAACGGTACATCAGCTCGCGCCAGGTCCAGAAACTCTCGCGCCCCTCGGCGCGGTACTCGGTCATCCCGGCCATCGCGCGCTGGAACGTGTGCGAATGCAGGTTCGAAAGCGCGGGCAGGAGCGTGTCGACGACGGCATCGCCGGGCTCGGCCTGCCGCCCTGCCGCGACACCGGCAATCCGCCCCTCCCCCACCGTCACCCGGACATCCCGCGCCCATCCTTGGGCCAAGAGCGCACGTTTCGCAAAGATCATGTCGGCCCCTTTATGTCTAGACATATTACCTATACTGGCCTAGAACATGAGTCGGCAACCGAATTCGCCCAACACCGGTCCCTTCCATGCGACAGCCCAACGCCCTTTTCGTGAACTGCCGTGCCGCGACGCTGACTGACGACGCGCCTTACGGTTTGATCGAGGACGCCGCGATCGCGGTGACCCCCGACGGAATCCTCTGGACCGGCAAGGCCGACGAGATCCCCGCCGCCGTCGCGCACTATCCGCGCCACGATCTCGGCGGCAGGCTGGTCACGCCGGCGCTGATCGACTGCCACACTCACCTCGTCCACGGCGGCAACCGCGCGAACGAATTCGAGATGCGGCTCAACGGCGCGAGCTACGAGGAGGTGGCGCGCGCCGGCGGTGGCATCGTCTCCACCGTCCGCGCGACCCGTGCCGCGAGCGAGGAGGATCTGATCGCCGCCGCCCTGCCCCGGATCGACGCGCTGATCGCCGAGGGCGTCTTGACCGTCGAGATCAAGTCTGGCTACGGACTCGATATCGACACCGAACTCAGGATGCTGCGCGCCGCGCGCCGGCTTGCCGCCCTGCGGCCGGTTGAGGTTCATACGAGCTTTCTTGGCGCCCATGCGATCCCGCCCGACTACAAGGGCCGCGCCGACGCCTATCTCGACGAGGTCTGCCTGCCCGCGCTCAAGGCCGCGCACGCAGAGGGGCTGGTCGATGCGGTCGATGGTTTCTGCGAGGGCATCGCCTTTGCGCCGCAGGAAATCGCCCGCGTCTTCGACGCGGCCAGGGCGCTCGGCCTGCCAGTGAAACTCCACGCCGAGCAGCTCTCCAACCTCGGCGGCGCGGCGATGGCGGCGGGCTACGGCGCGCTTTCGGCCGATCACCTCGAGTATCTCGACGAGGCCGGCGTCAACGCGATGGCGGAGGCCGGCACCGTTGCCGTGATCCTGCCGGGCGCCTTCTACGCGCTGCGCGAAACCAAAGTCCCGCCCATCGACCTCTTGCGCAAGCATGGTGTCCCGATGGCGGTCGCGACCGATCTCAATCCCGGCTCCTCGCCGATGAACTCGCTTCTGCTGGCGATGAACATGGCCTGCACGCTCTTCCGCATGACGCCGGAAGAGGCGCTGGCCGGGACCACCTGCAACGCCGCGAAAGCCCTTGGCCTGAGCGACCGGGGCAGGATCGCCCCGGGCCTGCGCGCCGATTTCGCAGTCTGGAACGCCGAGCATCCGGCCGAACTCAGCTACCGTTTCGGCTTCAACCCTCTCCATCAGTGCATCATCGGAGGCTGGATTGACATCCCTCTCGCTTAAGCCCGGCGCCGTCACCCTCGCGGAACTCGCAAGGCTCTATTTCGAGGAACTGCCCGCCCGCCTCCACCGCGACGCGAAAGGGGCGGTGGACCGCGCGGCGGCCGCCATCGCCGCTGCCGCCGCCGGCGACGTACCGGTCTACGGCGTCAACACCGGCTTTGGAAAGCTCGCCTCGGTCCGTGTCGCGCCCAAGGACACAGCGACGCTCCAGCGCAACCTGATCCTGTCGCATTGCTGCGGCGTGGGTGCGCCGATCCCGCGCGCCCATGCCCGGCTGATGATGGCGCTGAAGCTGCTCTCACTGGGCCGCGGCGCCTCGGGTGTGCGCTGGGAGTTGATCGAGCTTCTCGAAGAGATGCTCGCCCGCGGCGTGACACCGGTCATCCCAGCGCAGGGCTCGGTCGGCGCCTCCGGCGATCTCGCCCCCCTCGCCCATATGACCGCGGTGATGATCGGCGAAGGTGAGGCCGAGTTCGAGGGCCGCGTGCTGCCCGGCGCCGAGGCGCTTATGAAAGCGGGCCTCTCCCCGATCCCGCTCGGGCCGAAGGAGGGCCTTGCCTTCATCAACGGCACCCAGTTCTCCACCGCTTTTGCGCTCGCCGGTCTCTTCGAGGCCTGGCGCGCCGCGCAAGCGGCGCTCGTGACCTCGGCGCTCTCGACCGACGCAGTCATGGGCTCCACCGCGCCGCTGCAGCCTGAGATCCATACCCTGCGCGGCCATGCCGGCCAGATCGAATCCGCCGCCTTCCTGCGCGCCCTACTCGACGGCTCCGAGATCCGCGAAAGCCACCGTGAGGGCGACACGCGCGTGCAGGACCCCTACTGCATCCGCTGTCAGCCGCAGGTCACGGGTGCGGCGATGGACATCCTGCGCATGGCCGCAAGGACGCTGGAGATCGAGGCCAATGCCGCGACCGACAACCCGCTTGTCCTCACCGAGGCCGGGATGATCGTCTCGGGCGGCAACTTCCACGCCGAACCGGTGGGATTCGCCGCCGACATGATCGCGCTGGCGCTGGCCGAGATCGGCGCCATCGCCCAGCGCCGCGTGGCGCTGATGGTGGATCCGACACTGTCCCATGACCTGCCGCCCTTCCTGACCCCCGACCCCGGCCTGAACTCTGGCTACATGATCGCCGAGGTCACGACGGCCGCGCTGATGAGCGAGAACAAGCACCTCGCCCATCCGACGGTGACGGATTCCACACCCACCTCCGCCAACCAGGAGGATCACGTCTCGATGGCCGCCCATGGCGCCCGGCGCCTCCGCCGCATGGTCGAGAACCTCGACCGCATCCTCGGCGTGGAGCTTCTCTGCGCCGTGCAGGGCATCGAGTTCCGCGCGCCGCTGAGAACCTCTGGGCCGCTGCAGAACGTTATCGCCCGGCTGCGCCGCGACGTCTCGCCCCTTGCCGAGGACCGTTACCTCGCGCCCGACCTCGAGACCGCCGCCCGGCTCGTCGCGACCGGCGACATCGCCGCCGCCGCCGGCCTCGCCCTGCCGGAGCTCGTCACATGAACATCTTCGAGGTGGAACGGGGCGACAGCCCGATCGTGCTCGGCCAGCCCCACGGCGGGACCTGGCTGCCCGACGAGCTCACCGGCCGGCTCAACGCGAACGGCCGCGCGCTCGCCGACACCGACTGGCACATCGGCCGCCTCTACGACGGGCTGCTCGACGGCGCGACGGTGGTGCGTATGAACGTCCACCGCTACGCGATCGACGCCAACCGCGACCCCGAGGGCATCTCGCTCTATCCCGGACAGAACACGACCGCGCTCTGCCCGGTCACGGATTTCGATGGCGAGCCGATCTGGGAAGACGGGCAAACCCCGTCCGAAGACGAGATCCTCGCCCGCCACGACAGCTACCACGCGCCCTACCACGCCGCGCTCGCCGAGGAGATCGCCCGCGTCAAGGCCCGGCATGGCGTGGCGGTGCTCTACGACTGCCATTCGATCCGCTCGACCATCCCGTTCCTGTTCGAGGGCAGGCTCCCGGTCTTCTCGATCGGCACCAACGGCGGCGAGACCTGCGCCGCGCGGATGCAATGCGCGACCGCCGATCCCTGCCTGAAGACCGAGGGCGCGGACACCGTCATCAACGGCCGCTTCAAGGGCGGCTGGACCACGCGGCATTACGGCCGTCCGGAAACCGGCGTCCACGCGATCCAGATGGAGCTCGCCCAGCGCGCCTATCTCGCCGCCGAGGCCGCGCCCTGGACCTATTGCATCGACACCGCCCAGCCCACCCGCGCCACCCTGCGCCGGGTCCTGACCAATCTCGACCGCCTCGCCCGTTCCGGCGCTCTCATCTGACGGAGGCCCCAATGCTCGACCTCGACCGCAAGAACACCCGCGACATCTTCCCGCCCACCGGCACCGAGCTCAACGCCAAGAGTTGGCTCACCGAGGCCCCGCTTCGGATGCTGATGAACAACCTCCATCCCGACGTTGCCGAGAACCCGCACGAGCTCGTCGTCTACGGCGGCATCGGCCGGGCGGCGCGCAGCTGGGGCGATTTCGACCGCATCGTCGCGACGCTGAAGGACCTCGAGGCCGACGAGACCCTCCTCGTCCAGTCCGGCCGCCCCGTGGCGGTCGTCAAGACCCATCCCGACGCCCCACGCGTGCTCATCGCCAATTCGAACCTCGTGCCGCACTGGGCCACCTGGGAGCATTTCAACGAGCTCGACCGCAAGGGCCTCATGATGTACGGTCAGATGACGGCCGGATCGTGGATTTACATTGGAACCCAAGGCATTGTGCAGGGAACCTATGAAACTTTCGCCGAGGCCGGCCGCCAGCACTACGGCGGCGACCTCACGGGCAAGTGGATCCTGACCGCGGGCCTCGGCGGCATGGGCGGGGCCCAGCCGCTCGCCGCGGTCTTCGCGGGCGCCTGCTGCCTCGCCGTGGAATGCGACGAGACGCGGATCGATTTTCGCTTGCGCACCAGGTACCTCGACGAGAAAGCGAAGACGCTCGATGAAGCGCTCGCCCTCATCGACAAATGGACCAAGGCCGGCGAGGCCAAGTCCGTCGGCCTCCTCGGCAACGCCGCCGAGATCGTCCCCGAACTCGCGCGCCGCATGAGGGCGGGCGGCCCCCGCCCCGACATCGTCACCGACCAGACCTCGGCCCATGACCCTGTCCACGGCTACCTGCCGCTCGGCTGGAGCGTCGCCGAATGGCGCGCGGCGCAGGAAAGCGACCCGAAACGGGTGGAAGCCGAGGCCCGCGCCTCGATGAAGCGCCATGTCGCCGCGATGGTCGCGTTCCACGAGGCGGGCGTGCCCACGGTCGATTACGGCAACAACATCCGCCAGGTCGCGAAGGACGAAGGGCTCGAGAATGCCTTCGCCTTCCCCGGCTTCGTCCCGGCCTACATCCGCCCCTTGTTCTGCAAGGGCATCGGCCCCTTCCGCTGGTGCGCGCTCTCGGGCGATCCCGAGGACATCGCCAAGACCGACGCGGCAATGAAGAAGCTCTTCCCGGAGAACCAGCACCTCCACCGCTGGCTCGACATGGCGGCCGAGCGCATCGCCTTCCAGGGGCTCCCCGCCCGCATCTGCTGGATCGGCCTCGGCGACCGCCACCGCGCCGGGCTCATGTTCAACGAAATGGTCGCTTCCGGTGAACTGAAGGCACCGGTCGTCATCGGCCGCGACCACCTCGACAGCGGCTCCGTCGCCTCGCCCAACCGCGAGACCGAAGCGATGAAGGACGGCTCCGACGCCGTCTCCGACTGGCCGCTCCTCAACGCGCTCGTCAACACCGCCTCGGGCGCGACCTGGGTGAGCCTCCATCACGGCGGCGGCGTCGGCATGGGCTTCAGTCAGCATTCCGGCGTCGTGATCGTCGCCGACGGCACGCCGGAGGCCGCGAAACGCCTCGAACGCGTCCTGTGGAACGATCCCGCCTCGGGCGTCTGGCGCCACGCCGACGCAGGCTACGACATTGCCAGGGACTGCGCCCGCGACCACGGTCTGAGACTGCCGACCATCCTCGGCAACTGACCTTCTTCATTGCAGAAATACCCCGGGAGGGTCCGGGAGGGCAGCGCCCTCCCGGCTCCCGCCGGGGCCCGCACACCCCTTGCCATGCCCCGCCGCGGCTGGTCTAGTCCGACCCGACCGCAACAAGGCCGGCCCGTCGTGCTCCTCTACCGCCTCCTCGCCCAGATCGCCTTCCGGCTTTACGCGCTCCGACTGCAGATCGCGGTGGCGATGGGCCGCCTCGCACACGAGAGCTTCGACGAAAGGCTCGGGCGCGGGCCGAAGCGCGATAGCGCGGCCCCGCTCGTCTGGATCCATGGCGCCTCGAACGGTGAACTGGCCTCGGCCCGGCCGGTGATCGACACCCTCATCGCCCGCGCGCCGGGCCTGTCGATCCTCGTCACCGCGAATACCGAGACCGGGCGCGACCTCGCGCGAAGCTGGCAGCAGACACGCCTGCACGCCGACCTCGCGCCCCTCGATTATCCCGGCGCGGTCCGCCGCTTCCTTGACCGCTGGCGGCCCGCCGCGCTCGTCGTCATCGAGAACGAGCTCTGGCCCGAACGCCTCGCCGCCTGCGCCGCGCGTGGTATCCCGGTCCTCGTGATCGGCGCCCGGATGTCGGCGCGTAGTTATCGCAACTGGACCCGCCTGCGCTCGCTCACCGCCCGGATCCTCGGCGCGATCCGCTACCTGTCGGCACAGGATTCCGGCTCCGAAGGCCGGTTCCGCGACCTCGGCCTCGTCTCCGCCCGGTTCGGCCCGGTCGTGAATCTCAAATCCGCAACAACCGCCCGCAACACCTCTGAATCGCTTCCATTTCCTCGTGAAACCACGCTCCTCGCCGCCTCGACCCACGAGGGCGAGGAGGCGGCGGTCCTCGACGCCTTCGCCAGGGCGCGCCTGAAGATCCCCGGCCTCCGGCTGATCCTCGCCCCGCGTCATCCGCGGCGCCGCGACGCCATCGAGGCGCTGATCCGCGCGAGCGGCCTTGCCTTCGCCACCCGCTCGCGCGGCGCGCGACCCGACCCGGACACGACCGTCTACCTCGCCGACACGATGGGCGAGATGGACCTCTGGTACCGGGCCGCCGGGATGACCTTCGTCGGCGGATCGCTCGTCGACCGCGGCGGCCACACGCCGTTCGAGCCCGCCGCCCACGGCTCGGCGATCCTGCACGGCCCGCACATTTCCAACTCCGCCCCCGCCTACACCGCGCTCGCCGAAGCCAAGGCCGCGATCGACGTCGCAAGCGCCGCCGAGCTCGCGGCCGGAATCGTCGCGCTTGCCGACGGGGAGGCCGGGGCGCGGCTCGCCGCCGCCGCCACCGCGGCCCTCGCCCCCCTTGCCGCCGGTGCGGCACTCGACCCCTTCTACACGGCACTCGGGGAGGCAACCGGCCTGCCCGCGCTCGCCTCCTGAAACCTGAAAGACCGATGCTCTTCACGCTCCCTGAGATCGAGGACGCTGCCCGCCTCGTTCACCGCCACATGCCGCCGACGCCGCAATATGCCTGGCCCCAGCTCGCCGCGCGGACCGGCGCCGAGGTCTGGGTCAAGCACGAGAACCACGGCCCCACCGGCGCCTTCAAGGCCCGCGGCGCGATCACCTTCATCGACTGGCTGAGGCGTACCCACCCCGACTGCCCCGGCATCATCACCGCGACGCGCGGCAACCACGGCCAGGCCCAGGCCCGCGCCGCCCGCGCCGTCGACCTGCGCGCCGTCGTCTATGTGCCCCTCGGTAACTCGGTCGAGAAGAACGCCGCGATGCGCGCCTTCGGCGCCGAACTGCGCGAGTTCGGCGAGGATTTCGACACCGCCCGCGAGGAGGCGATGCGCACCGCCGCGGCCGAGGGTCTCTTCCCCGTGCCGCCCTACCACACCGAGCTGGTGCGCGGCGTGGCAAGCTACGGGCTCGAGTTCTTCCGCGCCGCCCCGCCGCTCGACGCCGTCTACGTGCCGATCGGCTGCGGCTCGGGCATCTGCGGCGTGATCGCGGCGCGCGACGCGCTCGGGCTCTCGACCGAGGTAATCGGCGTGGTCTCGACCGAGGCCGCCGGCGCGAAGCTCTCGGCCGAGGCCGGGCAGCCGGTGGAGACCGCGAGCGCCCGCACCTTCGCCGACGGGATGGCGGTCCGGGTTCCCGTGCAGTCCGCGCTCGACGTCTACGGACCGGGCGCGGCCCGGATCCTCGCGGTGAGCGAGGATGAGGTCGCCGCCGCGGTCAGAATCCTCTTCGCCGATACCCATAATGTCGCCGAGGGTGCCGGGGCGGCGGCGCTCGCCGCGCTCCTGCAGGAAGGCGCGCGGATGCGCGGCCGTCGGGTCGGCGTGATCCTGTCGGGCGGCAATATCGACACCGGTCCTTTCGCCGCGATCCTCGGCGGGACCACGCCCGCCCCGTGACAGTGGCGACGCCCGCATTTCCGTGCTAGGCTCGTCACATTCCCACGAAAGAACGGGATGCAAAGAGCGGTATCTATTGAGGGACTGGGGTCTCCGAGGGCCTCGGGCAGCCAATGAAGAAGCATGACGGGAAATCCTCTGCCGCGAGAAAGGCGGCAACGCAGTTCGCAGCCCTGTGCTACCGGCAGACGAAGAAGAAGGGGGTCGAGATCCTCCTGATCACCAGCCGCGACACCGGGCGCTGGGTCATCCCCAAGGGATGGCCGATGAAAGGCAAGAGCGATGCCGAAGCGGCTCGCCAGGAGGCGTTCGAGGAAGCCGGCGCCAAGGGCTGGGCCTGCGACCACTGCACCGGGCTCTTCACCTATGACAAGGTCATGGACGACGGCTCGGTCCAGCCCGTCGTCGTCTCGGTCTTCCTGCTCGAAGTCGAGAAAATGTGCTCCGACTATCCCGAGAAGGGCCAGCGGCGGCGCAAATGGTTCGCACCGGCCAAGGCCGCCGCGCGCGTGGACGAGCCCGAACTGAAGGACATGCTCGCGAGTTTCGACCCGTCGAAGCTGAACTGCTGCATCGCCGGAAACGCTTGATTTTTGCGGCGTTCTGCACAAATAGAGCAGTGACTCTTCAGGGTGGGACCATGATCCGCTACGCGCTTTCCTGCGCCGACGACCACAGCTTCGAAAGCTGGTTCCAGTCCGCCGAGGCCTTCGACCGGCTGCTCGGCGCGGGCATGATTTCCTGCACGGTCTGCGGCTCGACATCGGTCACCAAGACCCTGATGGCCCCGGCCGTGCGCCCGGCGCGCAAGGCGGCGGCGGTCGAGGCTCCGCTGTCGAAACCCGCGAGCAGGGCCGAGGAGGCGCTTGCCGCGATGCGCCGCCAGATCGAGCAGAACTCCGATTATGTCGGCCTCAACTTCGCCGCCGAGGCGCGGGCGATGCACGAGGGCGAGGCACCCGAACGCTCGATCTACGGCGAGGCGCGGGTAGAGGATGCCAAGCGCCTGATCGAGGACGGCATCCCGGTCGCGCCCCTGCCCTTCATGCCGGCGCGAAAAACCAACTGACGCCCGGCCGTCGTCGGCGGCGGCGCGACGCCCGCGGGGTTTTCCGGCGCCCCGCCTTGGGTTAGGCTGAGGCCCAACCCACCTTTCGGCCCGCGCTCGGGGCGGATGATCCAACGGAAGGGCAGATGCGGATATTGATCACCGGCGCGAACCGGGGCATCGGACGGGCCCTCTTCGACGCCTGCCGGGCGCGCGGTGACGCGGTGACCGGCACGACGCGCCATGATGCCGGCGCAGGCTTTCTCACCCTCGACGTGACCGACCCGGCGTCGATCCGGGCGATGGCCGAGGCGTTCGGGGCGGCACCGCTCGACCTGCTCGTGTGCAATGCCGGGGTCTATCTCGACCGGGGCGAGCACCTCGCGGACGGTTATCCGGCCTCGATCTGGGCCGAGAGCTTCGCCGCCAATGTCACCGGCGTCTTTTTGACCGTCCAGGCGCTCCTGCCCAATCTCCGCGCCGCGCAGGGCAAGATCGCGATCATCTCCTCGGTGATGGGTTCACAGGCCCGTGCGCCCGGCGGCAGCTATGTCTACCGCGCCTCCAAGGCCGCCGCCGTCAACCTTGGCCGCAACCTCGCGGCCGATCTCGCGCTCGATGGCATCGCCGTCGGCATCTATCACCCGGGCTGGGTCCAGACCGAAATGGGCGGCACCGACGCGGATATCGACGTCGCGACCTCGGTCGACGGGCTGCTGAACCGGTTCGACGCGCTCGGCGTCGCGACGACCGGCTGCTACGAGGATTACGCCGGACGACCCATTCCCCTGTGACGCGGACAGAACCGACCATGACATTCCGGAACGAGGCGCAAGCCCTCTTCGACCGCATGGTGACCGCCTATCGCGCCGGCGACGCCAGGGGCTGCGCGGCGCTCTTCACATTGGACGCGGTTCTCCTGTCACCTTACGCGCCCGAAACGAAGGGACGCGCCGCGATCGAGGCGCTGCACCGCGACTGGACCGCGCCGGGCGGTGCCAAGACGCTTACCGTGATCGAGGCGGGATCGGCCGGCGACCTCGGCTGGTGCCTCGTGGCCTATTCCGAGGGCGACGGCTCGGATGACGGCAAGTCGCTGAACCTGCTCAGGCGGCAGGAGGACGGCAGCTGGCTCATCAGCCATTGCTCGCTGACGAGCGACGATCCGCCGCTGCTCGGGGCTTGACGCGACGTCGGTCGCCCCTTGCCCTTCGCCCAACGCCCGCATAAGAAGCGCGCGACTTGACTCGGGGCGACAGGGGGGCCGGAATGCCGCTTCTCGTGATGAAATTCGGCGGCACCTCGGTGGCCGATCTCGACCGCATCGCCAACGCCGCCGAAAAGGTCAAGCGCGAGGTCGAGCGCGGCTATGACGTGATCGTCATCGTCTCGGCCATGTCGGGCAAGACCAACGAACTCGTGGGCTGGGTCGAGACGACCTCGCATCTCTACGACGCGCGCGAATATGACGCGGTCGTGGCGAGCGGCGAGAACGTGACCGCCGGGCTCATGGCGCTCCGCCTGCAGGAGATGGGCGTCCCGGCGCGCAGCTGGCAGGGCTGGCAGGTGCCGATCAACACCACCTCGGCCCATTCCTCGGCGCGCTTCGTGTCGATCCCGCGCGAGAACATCGACGCCAAGTTCGAGGAAGGCTTCAAGGTCGCCGTCGTCGCCGGCTTCCAAGGCCTCAGCGAAGAAGGCCGGATCACCACGCTCGGCCGTGGCGGCTCCGACACCACTGCCGTCGCCTTCGCCGCCGCCTTCGGGGCGGAACGCTGCGACATCTATACTGACGTGGACGGGGTTTACACTACCGACCCGCGCATCACCTCGAAGGCCCGCAAGCTCGACAAGATCGCCTTCGAGGAGATGCTGGAACTGGCCTCGCTCGGCGCCAAGGTCCTGCAGACCCGCTCGGTCGAGCTGGCGATGCGCTACAAGGTGCGCCTCAGGGTGCTCTCCTCGTTCGAGGAAACCGACGAAAACTCCGGAACCCTGGTCTGTGACGAGGAGGATATCATGGAATCGAAAGCCGTCTCGGGCGTCGCCTACAGCCGCGACGAAGCCAAGATCACGCTCGTCACGGTCGAGGACCGGCCGGGCATAGCCGCCGGCATCTTCGGCCCCCTCGCCGAAGCCGGGATCAACGTGGACATGATCGTCCAGAACATCTCGGAGAAGAACTACGAGGGTCACACGATGGCGGTGACCGACATGACCTTCTCCTGCCCGACCAACCAGGTCGCGCGGGCCCGGAAGGCGCTCGAGGATGCCCGCGCCGCCGGCACCATCGTCTATGACGATCTCGTGGTGGACACCGAGGTCGCCAAGGTCTCGGTCGTCGGCATCGGCATGCGCTCGCAGTCGGGCGTGGCCTCTCGGATGTTCGCGGCCCTCGCGGCCGAGAACATCAACATCAAGGTCATCGCGACCTCCGAGATCAAGGTCTCGGTGCTGATCGACCGCAAGTACATGGAACTTGCGGTGCAGGCGCTGCACGACGCCTTCGCGCTCGAGAAGGCCTGAGCGGTCCGGCGGCCCCGGACGGGCCGCCGCTTCTCTCGGCAACCGGGCTCCGGCCGCTAGAGCCCGAGCTGCTCCATCATCGTCGCGGAATCCATCACGCCCCAATGTTCGGCGATGCGGCCGTCTTCGATGCGCAGGATGTCGACCGCCTCGATGTTGAAGGTCTTGCCGGTCGCCGGCGCCCCCATGAACGATCCGAGCTGGGACCCGCTGACCGCGAAGCGCCAGGTGACCATGTTGCCCTGCGCCACCGTCTGCAGCACCTCCACTCGGAAGTCGGGAAAGGCCTCGGTCATCTCCGCGAGCCCCGCGGTGAAGCCCGCCGCGTCGGGGGAATGGCCCGGCCAGGGCGCGTGATCGACGAAGCCGGGGCTGAAGAGATCCGTGGCAAGTGCGGCGTCATGCCCGTTCACGGCGGTTTCGAACCGGGCGACGAGATCGGTGAGCTGGGTATCGGTCATGGCGGATTCCTCTGCTGGGGATGGCTGGGCGGTAACGAGCGTCACGGCAAGAATGCATGACGCGGCGGTTCGATGCACACGCATCGTTTCCTCCTTTCTCAGGCGGTATCCTGTTGTATCGTTGAGTTTTCTTGTGACCTCTTGGCCTGTGGTCGAGTATCGCCGACGACGGCACCCGTCGAAAACAAGTGATTTCACCGTTTCGACATGCAAAAATGCAGCCATGAACTGGGACGATCTGAAATACGTTCTCGCGGTGGCCCGCGAAGGCACCCTCGCGGCGGCTGGGCGCAGCCTGCAGGTCGATCCCACCACCGTCGGACGGCGGGTTCTCGCGCTCGAGTCCCAGCTCGCGACGCGGCTCTTCGACCGGCTCACAGACGGCTATCGGCCGACCGCCGCGGGCGAGATCGCCGTCGCCCAGGCCGAGCAGATGGAGGAGATGGCGCTGTCGGCCGAGGGCCGGATCCAGGGCCACGACACCCGGGTCGAGGGGCCGGTGCGGCTGACCGCGCTCGACGCGATGATCGACGCGCTGATCGTGCCCAACCTGCCGCGCCTTCTGGCGAAGCATCCGGGGCTCGAACTGACGCTCGCCTCTGGCTTCGACGTCCTGCGCCTGTCGCGCCGTGATGCCGACATCGCGCTGCGCGTCATGCAGCCCACCGAGCCCGACGCGGTGGGCATCAGGATCGGACCGACGGCGATGTCGCTCTATTGCGCGGCTGAAAGCGATTTCGGCCCGGCCCCGCCGGTCATCGGCCTGCCCCGCGAACGCGAGGCGCTCGGGTTCATGCAACTGCTCGCGCGGCACCTGCCGGAGAGCCGGGTGGCGCTGCGCGGCAACACCGAAGGCCACCTGATCGCAGCGGTGCGCGCGGGGCTCGGCGTGGGGTTCATAGATTGCGTCGTCGCCGATGCCGATCCGAGGCTGCGACGGTGGCGGCCGGATATCGTCGAACGCAGCACGCTCTGGGCGGTGACCCATATCGACATCCACCGGGCGCCCCGCGTTCGCGCGGTGATCGATTTCCTGACCGAACTGCACAATGAAAAGGCAGACCTCTTCGACGGACGCTGCCCGTTTCCGTCCTACTAACAGTCCCTTGTCCGGCACATCATCAGGTTGTTTCGTTTTCGCTCACGCTGTGCTCTAACCGGGGCAGGCGCCGCGCAGGGCGTTGAGGAAAGACGATGCCTGACCGTACCGAAAGCGAAAGCCGAAAGCTGCTACGCCGTCTGCGCGACACGCTCGCCGAGCCCGGCGCCGGGCAGGAAAGGCTCGACCGCATCACCCACCTGATCGCCGATTCGATGCGGTCCGAGGTCTGCTCGATCTACCTTTTCCGCGATGACGAGACGCTGGAGCTGTGCGCCACCGAAGGCCTGAAGCCGGAATCGGTTCACAAGACCCGGATGCGGCTCGGCGAGGGTCTGGTCGGCCGCGTCGCCAAGTCCTCGGTGCCGGTCAACACCGCCAACGCGCCCGCCGAGAAGGGTTTCCGCTACATGCCCGAGACCGGCGAGGAGATCTATTCCTCGTTCCTCGGCGTTCCGATCCAGCGTCTCGGCGAGAAGCTCGGCGTGCTCGTCGTGCAGTCGAAGCAGGCCCGGCTCTTTTCCGACGACGAGATCTACGCGCTCGAGGTCGTTGCGATGGTGCTGGCCGAGATGACCGAGCTCGGCGCCTTCGTCGGCGAGGGCGAGGCGCTGTCGGCGCTGCACCAGCAGCCGGTGCTCTACAAGGGCGCAACCGGCCAGGAGGGCGCGGCCGAGGGAAAGGTCTGGCTGCACGAGCCCCGGGTCGTGATCACCAACCCGGTCGGCGACGATCCGAAGAAGGAACGCGCGCGCCTCAAGGAGGCCGTCGAGCAGCTCCGGTTCTCGGTCGACGCGATGCTGACCATGACCGACGGTCAGGACAAGGAGCAGAGCCAGGTCCTCGAAGCCTACCGGATGTTCGCCAATTCCCGCGGCTGGATGCGGCGAATGGAAGAGGACATCGCCCGCGGTCTCTCGGCCGAGGCAGCGGTGGAAAAGGAGCAGTCGGCGGCGCGGGCGCGGCTCGAGTCGGTGCCCGACCCCTACCTACGCGACCGGCTCCATGACCTCGACGACCTGTCGAACCGGCTTCTCAGGATCCTGACCGGACAGGGCGCCGATACCGGTGCCGAGATGCCGGAGAACCCGATCCTCGTCGCGCGCAATATCGGCCCGGCCGAGCTTCTCGACTACGGTCGCAAGCTGTCGGGGATCGTGCTCGAGGAGGGTTCCGTCGGCTCCCACGCCGCCGTGGTCGCCCGCGCGCTCGCGATCCCTCTGGTGATCCATGCCGAACGGATCACCACCGAGGCGCTGAACGGCGACGCGATCCTCGTCGACGGCGACCAGGGCGTCGTCCACCTGCGCCCAGAGGACACCGTCGCCGCCGCCTTCCGCGACAAGATCGCGATGCAGGCCGAGGCCCAGAGCCGCTACGCATCCCTGCGCGATCTGCCCGCGACCGCGAAATGCGGCACGACGATCGCGCTGCACATGAACGCCGGGCTGATGGCCGACCTGCCCTCGCTCGCCGGTTCCGGCGCCGAGGGGGTGGGCCTCTTCCGCACCGAGCTGCAGTTCCTGATCCGCGCCCATGTGCCGAAGCGGGGCGAGCTGGCCGACATCTATTCCGGCGTTCTCGATGCCGCGAAGGGCAAGCGCGTGGTGTTCCGCACCCTCGACATCGGCTCGGACAAGGTGCTGCCCTACATGAAGCGCGTCGAGGAGCCCAACCCGGCGATGGGCTGGCGCGCGATCCGCGTCGCGCTCGACAAGCCGGGCGTGATGCGGATGCAGCTCCAGGCGCTCCTGCGCGCGGCCAAGGGCCGGCCGCTCTCGGTCATGTTCCCCTTCATCGCCGAGTTCGACGAGTTCCGCACCGCCCGCCAGATGCTGCTCGACGAGGTCAAGCGCGAGCGCCAGTTCGGCCACCAGCTGCCCGGCGCGCTCGAGATCGGCGCTATGCTGGAGACGCCGTCGCTCGCCTTCGCGCCGAAGGAGTTCTTCGAGCTTGCCGATTTCATCTCGATCGGCGGCAACGACCTCAAGCAGTTCTTCTTCGCCGCCGACCGCGAGAACGAGCAGGTCCGGCGCCGCTACGACATGCTGAACGCGAGCTTCCTTTCGTTCATCCGCCAGATTGTCGCCCGCTGCGAGGAAGCCCGCACCGAGCTGTCGTTCTGCGGCGAGGATGCCGGCCGGCCGATCGAGGCGCTATGCCTCGCCGCGCTCGGCCTCAGGACGCTGTCGATGCGGCCGGCATCAATCGGTCCGGTCAAGCACCTGATCCGGCGGGTCGACCTCACCGAACTGCGCGAGGTGATCGACCGCGAATGCGCGAGCGGCGTCACGAACATCCGCGCCGGCGTGATGAACTGGCTGTCGACGCAGGACATCTGACAACCGAGGCGCGGACCTAACCCGCGCGGAGGCGTCTCACGTCCTCGCGGAACGCGGTATCGACCGGCGCGGCCCCGTACCGATCGGCAAGCCGTTTCAGGCCGAACCGGACATGCGCCATCTCCTGGTAGTAGGACAGGAAGGCGAGGTTGAGACCCGCGCCTGCCGCCGCCCCGATCACCGGAACCGCCTGGGTTGCGAGCTTGCGCCCGATCACCGCCGCGAGCGTCGGCGCCACCTGCTGGATGAGCGCCTGCACCGCGCGGCCATTGACCGCGAGCCGCGTGCCGAGAAAGCTCGTGTTGACACCGTCATCCTCCGCGAGCGGCCCGCCGGCGCCGAAGACCTCGATGCAGACCGCCCGCGTCTCGGCCGAGGCCGGGTCGAAGCCATATTGCCCGGCGACCTTCTGCATCGCCCCGAAAAACAACGCGATGGTGGCCGGAAGCTCCACCAGCGCCGTACCGAGCCCGCCGACCCCACCGAGCGCCCCGCCCGTCGCGACGGCGGCGCGGTGGCCCCAGTTGCCCGTGTCCGGCAACGCCCGGTGCGCTCCCACCCGGCCGGCGACCTCGTAGGCACCGGCAAGGATCTCGACCATCCCGGTCTCGATCAGGCGGCGCAGGTTCTCCGGCAGGCCGGTCATCCGCGCCTCGATCCGCCCCCCGAAGGCGTTCAGAGCCCGCATCACCGGCCCGTTCGCGCGCTGGAGCCTGAGCGCCAGCACCGAAATCTCGGCCAGCGCGTCAGGTGGCAGCGCTGTAACCGGCAGTTGCGGCGGCACCGGCTCGGGAAGGGCGGCATCGTTCTTCATCTTCCAGAGATATGCACCGCTCCGCGCCGCTTCAATCGGGCCGCGTCTCCTGGAACTTGGTGACCGTGCCCCTCACCCCGTCCCATGCGCCGGGCTTGAGTGCCCGGCCGAGCACCCGGTCCGGGTTGGTCGGCGGCGGCATCTCGACACCCTCCAACCTGGCAAAACCGAACCTGCGATAATAGGGCAGATCGCCGACGAGAAGCACCCGCTCCCAGCCGAGCCGCGCCGCCTCGGCGAGGCTCTCGTGGATGAGAATGCCGCCCAGCCCCTCGCCCTGGCGGGTCGGGTGGACCGCGACCGGCCCGAGGAGCAGCACCCGCCGCCCGCCGACGAGGACCGGCCAGTACCGGATCACCGCTGCGAGCGTGCCGTCAACGTCGCGCAGGACGAGGCACAGCTCCGCCACCTTCGCGACGCCGTCGCGCAGGCGATAGGAGGACAGCGCCGTCCGCCCAGGCGCGAAGCAGAGGTCGTAAAGCGCCTCCACTTCCCACCAGTCCGCCTCGGTCTCCTCCTCGAGCCTGTACAAGCCGCGCCACTCCCCGAATCCGCTGGAAATCGCCCCTAACATGCGGGCAGGATCGGTTCAAACCCTATGAGGTCCGCAATGTTCTACCGCCCGGCCGACGGCCACGGACTGCCGCACAACCCGTTCAACGCGATCATCACGCCCAGGCCGATCGGCTGGATCTCCTCGCGCGGGACGACGGGCGACAACCTCGCGCCCTATTCCTTCTTCAACGGCATCGCCTACACACCGCCGCAGGTCATGTTCGCCTCGACCGGTCGCAAGGACAGCCTTCGAAACATCGAGGAGAGCGGCGTCTTCGCGGTCAACATCGTCGAATACGCGGCCCGCGAGCGCATGAACCTGACCTCAGGCACCTACCCGCCCGACACCGACGAGTTCACCCTCGCCGGGGTGGAGCGCGACGACTGCTTGACGATCCCCTGCCCCCATGTCCGGGGCGCGCCGGCGGTCCTCGAATGCCGGATCAACCGGATCGTGGAGCTGCTCGGCCGCGACAATTTCCTCGTCCTCGGAGAGGTCACCGGGATCCACCTCCGCGACGACTGCCTCGTCGACGGACGCTTCGACGTGACCCGGTTCCAGCCGCTCGCGCGCGGCGGGTACCGCGATTACTCGGTGGTGACCGAGGTCTTCGAGATGCTGCGACCCGGTCAGGAGTAAGCGCCTCAAGCGGTCAATGCGCCGCGCCGAACGCCCCGGCCTTCACGTCGTAATCGACCGCGATCCCGTATTCGGGGTCGTCGTCGCTGTCGATCATCAGCTGGCCGGCACGATTGAGAAGCCGGTGGCAGTCGCGGCTGAGATGGCGCAGTGACAGCGTTTTCCCCAAGGCCTCGTAGCGCGCCGCCAGCGCCTCGATCGCGGCCAGCGCCGACTGGTCGGCAACCCTACTCGCGGCGAAGTCGACGATCACCCGGTCGGGATCGGCCTCGGGCGTGAAAAGCTCGCCAAACCCGTCGGTCGAACCGAAGAAGAGCGGCCCCTCGACCGCGTAAACCTTCGCCCCGTCCTCGGTCTCGCGGATCGTCGCATGGATGCGCTTGGCGTTCTGCCAGGCATAGGCGAGTGCCGAGACGATGACTCCGGCGACGACAGCGGTGGCGAGGTCGGTCGCCACCGTGATCGCGGTGACGAGGACGATCACCACGGCGTCGGTCGCTGGCACCTTCATCAGGACGCGGAAGCTCTGCCAAGCGAAGGTGCCGATCACCACCATGAACATCACGCCAACGAGCGCGGCGAGCGGGATCTCCTCGATCAACGGCGCGGCGAAGAGGATGAATGAGAGAAGGAACAGCGCCGCGGCGACGGCAGCGAGCCGGGTGCGCCCGCCCGAGGTGACGTTGATCATCGACTGGCCGATCATCGCGCAGCCGCCCATGCCGCCGAAGAAGCCGGTGACCGTGTTGGCCACGCCCTGCGCCACGCATTCCTGGCTCGCCCCGCCGCGCTTGCCGGTGATCTCGCCGACGAGGTTGAGGGTCAGGAGGCTCTCGATGAGGCCGATCGCGGCGAGGATGACGGAATAGGGCAGGATGATCTCGAACGTCTGCCAGTTCAACGGCACGGCGGGGACGTGGAAGGACGGCAGCCCGCCCTGGATCGAGGCGAGGTCGCCGACCCGCGGCACCTCGATGCCGAAGCCAATCACCAGCGCGGCGACGATACCGATTCCGGCCAGCGGCGCGGGAATGGCGCGGGTGAGCCGCGGCATCACCCAGATGATCGCCATCGTGGCGATGACGAGCGCCAGCATCGTCGCGAGCGGCCCGCCGCTCAGCCACGCATGCCCGCCCTGCCCGTCCGGCAGGCGGAAATGTTCGAGTTGTGCGAGGCCGATGACGATCGCTAGGCCGTTGACGAAGCCGAGCATTACCGGATGCGGCACGAGCCGGATGAACTTGCCGAGCTTCAGGAGACCCGCAGCGATCTGGATCAGCCCCATCAGGACGACGGTGGCGAAGAGGTACTCGACCCCATGCGCGGCGACGAGGCTGACCATGACCACCGCGAGCGCGCCGGTAGCGCCCGAGATCATGCCGGGCCGGCCGCCGATCAGCGCCGTGATCAGCCCGACGAGAAAGGCCGCATAGAGCCCGACGAGAGGATGGACACCGGCCACGAAGGCGAAGGCCACCGCCTCGGGCACCAGAGCGAGCGCCACGGTGAGGCCCGACAGCACCTCGGTCCGGATCCCTGCGGCGGAAAGCGGGAAGGCCGGCGCATGGGACGGCGAGACGGCAGCGGCAAAAGCCGCAAGCGCGGATCGGGGCATCGTGGACCTCGGGGATTTTCTGTTCGCGACGCCCCGTCTAGCGGCAAACGGCCGCGAAATAAACCCTCAAGCGGCATGCCCCCGGAGCACCGGGCACCCTTTTCACCGCCCGGCCCCGCATCTAGGCTGCGGCCAAGAAAACGAACGGGCAGGCTTCGGCATGGCGACGGGCGGATCACGATGGTGAGCCGGGTTCTTGTCCTCGGCGCGGACGGGTTTATCGGCCGTCACATCGCGTTTGCGCTGCGAGCGGGGGGGGGGCACGCGGTCGTGGCCGTGGCGCGGCGGCCGGAGCGGCTAGCGGCCATGGGGTTCGCCGTGCTCCGCGTCGATCTTTGCGATCCCGCCTGTCACACTCCGGCCTTCTGGACGCCGCATCTGGCCGACGGCACGCATCTCGTCATCGCAGCGGGGCTGCTGACCGGCGCGGACGCGGCCTTTGCCGCGGTCCACGAGGCCGCGCCACGCGCGGCCTACGCGGCGCGGGACGGGGGCCGGGCGGTGCTGATCTCGGCGGTAGGGATCACGGCCGACACGCCTTTCGCCGCTTGGCGTCGGCGCGGCGAGGCGGTGGCGCGCGCCGCAGGAAATGTGACGATCCTCCGGCCCGGCCTGGTTCTGGCCGACACGTCCTACGGCGGCTCCTCGCTTCTCCGCGCGCTCGCGGCACTGCCCGTGCGCCGCGTCGTCGTCGGCACGGGCGCGGAGCCCTGCAACCCGATCCACGCGGATGACCTCGCCTCCGTCGTTTCCGACTGCCTCGCCGCCCCGCCGGGCGCCGGACCGGCCGAAGGCGCCTGGGAGATCGGCGGCCCCGAGCACCTGAGCCAGGACGCGCTCTCCGCACTATTGCGGAGCTGGCTCGGCCTCGCGCCGGCGCCGGTCCTGAGGGTGCCGTACCGGTTCGCGAGGGTCGCGGGCCGGGTCGGCGATGCATTGCGGCTTGGCCCCGTTTCGACCACGGCGGTGGCGCAGCTCAGGCAGGGTATAGCGGCCGATCCCGCGCCGCTGCTCGCGCGGATCGCGGCGCGGCCAGAACCGGTCTCGCGCTTCCTCTGCCGCCGCCCGGCCGGAACCCAGGACCTGTGGCAGGCGCGGCTCTACCTTCTGAAACCGCTGCTCCGGCTGGTTTTGGCCGCGATGTGGCTGGTCTCGGGCCTTCTCGGGCTCCTGCTGCCACCGGCCGCGTTCACGCCCGTCCTCGCCGCCGCACCCTTGCCGGAAGCCGCGCTCGTCATGCTGGCGCGGGCCGGCGGGCTCCTCGACCTCGCGCTGGCCGCGGCGCTCCTGCGGGACTGGCGGCCACGCCAAGTGGGCTGGGCGCAGCTCGCGCTCGTGGCCGCATACACCTCGGGGCTGAGCATCCTCGCGCCGGGTCTGTGGCTCGCCCCCTTTGGCGGGCTTCTCAAGAACCTGCCGGTGATGGCGCTGATCCTCGTTCACCTCGCCTTGGCGGAGGAACGCTGATGGACCCCTACCTTGCCGTGAAGTGGCTGCACATCCTGTCCTCGACCGTTCTTTTCGGCACCGGGATCGGCACCGCCTTCCAGATGGTCTGGGCAATGCGGCGCGGCGAGCCCCGCATCGTGCATGGCGTGGCCACGGGTGTCGTCGTCGCGGATTGGATATTCACGACACCGGCGGGCTTCATTCAGCCGATAACGGGCGCAATTCTTGTCCATTTCAGTGGATTTTCCTTTTTCGAACCCTGGCTGGTCGCGACCTATGGCCTCTATCTCCTCGCGCTGGCCTGCTGGCTGCCGGTGGTCGCGCTGCAGATCCGGATCCGCGACCTTGCGCGCGCCGCTGCGTCCGGCGGTGAGGCGCTGCCGGACGAAGCCCGGCGCCTCTACCGGATATGGTTCGCACTTGGCTGGCCTGCCTTCGGCGCGCTGGTCGCAGTTTTCTGGCTGATGGTGGCGCGGCCCGATCTCGGGTTCTGAGGCTTGCCGAAGTTCGCGCCCGACGCGCGGAATTAACCATTCGGTAACAGATTTCCTGCTAGCGTCGGGTCAGCCGGCGCGAGCCGGTCGAAGCTTGTAGCTCATGTGACTTCAAATCGCCCGGGCCCCGTCGGTCGCTCCACCGGCGGGGCTTCGCGCCTCAGGGGGCGAGGACCGCGCCCGGATTCATGATCCCGGCCGGATCGAGCGCCGCCTTGATCGCCCGCATCGCGGCGAGCTTCGCGGGATCGCCATAGGCCTCAAGGTCACGCGTCTTGAGCCGCCCGATCCCGTGCTCGGCGCTGACCGAGCCGCCGAGCGCGTGGACGAGGTCATGCACCGCGCGCTGGATCGAACCGGCCTTGTCGCGATGATCGGCGGCACGCCCGCCCTTCGGCGGGAAGACATTGTAATGCAGGTTGCCGTCGCCGAGATGGCCGAAGCAGTTGACCCGGAACGGACCGATCGCGGCGATCACCGGCCCGGCGCGGCGCAGGAACTCCGCGATTTCCGAGAGCGGCAGCGAGATGTCGTGCGAGACCACCGCGCCGATCCGGCGGTTACCCTCCGGCAGCGCCTCGCGCAGGTCCCAGAGCGCCCGCGCCTGCGCGCCGCTCTGCGCGATGACACCGTCGCGGACAAGGCTTCCAGCCTCGGCCGCCTCGTAGAGGCCGGTCATCACCACCTCGGGGTCGAGGCCGGGCGCGAGGCCGATCTCGATCAGCACCGACCAGTCGGGGCGATCCGCGAAGGGCTGGCGCAGCTCGGGCATGGCCTCGTCGAGGAAAAGAAGCCCCTGGGCATGGATCAGCTCGAAGGTCGTGACCGCGCCGCCGGTCCGGATCTGCGCGAGCGTCAGGAGCTCAAGCGCCGCCTCCGGCCCGATCACCGCGAGAAGCGCGGTGGCGGTCGCCGCCGGTTGCGGAAAGAGCCGCAGCGTGGCGGCGGTGATCACGCCGAGCGTGCCTTCCGAGCCGATGAGAAGGTCCTTCAGGTCATAGCCGGTATTGTCCTTGCGGAGCCGCGTCAGCCCGTTCAGCACCGAGCCGTCGGGCAGGACCGCCTCGACCCCGAGGCAAAGCTCGCGCGCATTGCCGTAGCGCAGGACGGCGGTGCCGCCGGCATTGGTGGCAAGGTTGCCGCCGATCCGCGCCGTCCCCTCGGAGGCGAGCGACAGCGGGAAGAGCCGCCCCGCCCCGTCCGCCGCCGCCTGCACCTCGGCGAGCGTCATGCCGGCCTCGACGATCATCAGGTTCTCCTCGGGCCAGAGCCCGCGCAGCCGGTTCATCCGCTCCAGCGACAGGATCACCGGCGCCGGCCCCTCCGGCTGGACCTGACCGAGCACGAGCCCGGTGCCGCCGCCCCAGGGAATGAGGCCGACCCGCGCCTGTGCGCAGGCGGAAACGATGCGCGCGACCTCCGCCGTCTCGCGCGGACGGGCGAGGAGCGCCTGCGGCGTCACCGCGCGGCGCCGCGGCTCCTCGAGATAGCGCGGCTCCGCCGGCGCGAGCGTGCCCTCCGGCAGGAGCGTGGCGAGGCGTTGGGCGAAGGCAGCGTCGGCGGGGTTCAGCATGATCCCTGATCAAGCACGCCCGGCGGCATCCGGCAAGGGCGCTCAGTCGAGAAGCCGCGGCATCAGCACGATCACCGTCGGCCGCGCGGGCAGCGTGGCGAGCGAAACCTCGAGCACGGTCTCCTCGCGCAGCTCGACCGCGAACGCGTCCTCCATGCCGGAGAGGAACCGGGCGAGCGTCACCGGGCCGAACCAGTGCATCGGCAGCACGATCGAGGCGCGGAGCCGCTTCAGCACATTGATCATCGTCGGCAGGTCGAGCGTCATGCCGCCATCGACCGGCGCCATCACCACGTCGAGCCTGCCGAGGGCGGCATATTGCGCCTCGTCCGGCTCGTGGTGGAGATGGCCGAGATGGCCGATGCAGAGCCCCGCGACCTCGAAGACGAAGATCGAGTTGCCGTAGGGCTCCACCCCGCCGCCCGGGCGGCGGATGTCGGTGGGCACGTTCCTCACCAGCATCTCGCCGAGGTCGAGATGGTGGTCGGCGGGTTCCCCGGTCCAGTCCCAGCCCTGGAGCACATGCGGGATGCGTTCGTCGGGCTCGGAGGTCCAGTGCGAGCTGTGGGCGCGGTTCATCGTGACGACATCGGGAACCACGTCGGCGGGACCAAGCATCCCTGTGTAGTCGGTGGCGAGGGACAGCCCGCCGTGGGTCTCAAGAAAGTAGGTCGAATGGCCGACATAGGACAGCCGCACCGTGTCGGCCGGCAGCGGGTCGCCGTAGCGGGCACGGTGGAGGTATTCGATGCCGGGAGCCGCGTCGGCAATGGCGATGCAATGGCTCGGGCGGCGGCTCTGGGCGGCGGCGGGCAAGGCCGCCGTCACAGCCAGCAAAACAACAAGAAGCCGGATGAGGGTCATGGAAGCCTCCGGCGACAGCATAGCGCGTTTTGCCGCCGGATGCCGCGTCTTTGCCCCTCACCCGTAGCCGGGTGCCGTCAGATCCCGGATTTCACCTCGGTCCAGAGCCGGGTCCGGCTGCGCAGCGGCCGGGCGTCGAGGCTGCGGTCCGGGAACAGGCGCGCCAGCGTTTCGGGCGGCGGATAGAAGCCGGGATCGGCGAGGATCGCCGGATCGACATGGGCATCCGCCGCGGCGTTGGCATTGGCGAAGAAGACCGTGTTGGTGACGTCGGCGATGACATCCGGTCTGAGCATGTAGTCGATGAAGGCATAGGCCTCGTCGACGCGCCGGGAATCCGCCGGGATCGCCATCAGGTCGATCCACATCAGCGTGCCCTCGCGGGGGATCGCATAGGCGACCTCGACGCCGCTGCCCGCTTCCTCGGCGCGCATCTGCGCGATGCCGGCGTCGCCGCTGTAGACGAGCGCGGCGCAGATATTGCCGGAGGCAAGGTCGGCCGTGGCCTTCTGGTTGCTGAAGTAGCGGACGGACGCCGTCGCCGCGGCGAGAAGATCGCGAGCACGCGCCAGCTCGCCCGGATCCTCCGAATAGGGGTCGGCACCGAGATAGTTCAGCGCGACCGACACGACCTCGACCGGGGAATCGAGCATGGCGATGCCGCAATCCGCGAGCCGGCCCGCGAGGTCCGGCTTGAAGATGAGGTCGAGCGTGTCCACCGGCTGATCGCCGATGCGCTCGGCCACCAGGGCGGGATTGTAGGCGATGCCGATCGTGCCCCAGGTATAGGGCACGCCGAGCTGTCGGCCGCCGGGCACGGCGTCGAGTGCGGCGAGGATGTCGGGGTTGAGGTTTCCGTAGTTCTCAAGCCGCGCCGGGTCGACGGGCAGGAGCCCGCCGGCCTTGAATTCGCGCTCCGCGTTCACGGCCGCGGGGAAGACGACGTCATAGCCGCTTCCACCCGCGAGGAGCTTGGTTTCCAGCACCTCGTTCGAATCGTAGTAATCCAGCGCGACCTCGACGCCGGTCTCGGCCTGGTAGTTCGCGATCGTGTCGGCGGCGAAATAGTCGGCCCAGTTGTAGATGGCGAGTTCCCCGGCCCCGGCGCCGCTCGCGGCGAGGACGGCGCACCCGAGGATGACGGCTCCCTGTAGCGTGGTCTTTGGCGTTGCCACCTTGGTGGCCCCTGTCCCTGAATTGGCGCGAGTGGCTTTGGCCATGCTTCCCTCCTGACAGCCGGTTCGGATCGGGAAAGCCTACACGCTATGGAGTAACACCGTAAATTCAGCTATAGACATATACCTATAGGGGTATATAGCATCTGAAGTGTCGAGATGAAGCAAGGCGTATCTTTTCCGGCCGAATGGAGCACCGCTCTGGCCGAAATGATCGGAGCGTTGGGAAGCCCGCGGTTTCCCGCCGCACTCCGCCGCGTGCTGGCACTGTGCTGCAGCTTCGACTCGCTCGTGGTGACACGCTATGACGGCGGCGCCCCGCCGCAGGCGCTGTTTCACGATCTCGACGACGTGCAGGCAGCGATTACCGTCGCCTTCTACGCGACCGGCCCCTACCTTCTCGATCCCTTCTACAAGGCCTGCCGTACCCGTCAGGAACCGGGCGCCTACCGCCTGCGCGACCTCGCCCCTGACGCGTTCTTCCGCTCGGAATACTACCGCAACTTCTACCGCAAGATCCGCATCGGCGACGAAATCGGCGTGCTGATCCCGGACGGAGCGGAACGCTGGCTGGTCCTGTCGCTCGCCCGCCGCCTGCGCCGGCCCGTCTTCACCCCCGAGGACAATGCGGCCCTCGCCGCGGCGTTCCCGCTGATCCGCGCCGCCGTTCTGCAACAATGGGGTGCGGAGGGGACCGTCGAGGCTGTCGCGGCCGAGGTCATCGACGACCGGCTGGTGGGTTTCGGGGCCGATGTCCTCAGTCCGCGCGAGGCCGAAGTCGTCCAGCTGATCCTGAGAGGTCATTCGACGCCAACGGCGGCCGATGTGCTGGGCATCTCGCCAGGAACCGTGAAGGTGCATCGCCGCCACGCCTATGCGAAGCTCGGCATCGCCTCGCAATCGGAGCTGTTCTCGATGGCGACACGGTTCCTGATGACACAGGAGGCGTGACGCGCCGCAGAAGCTCCGGCAACCGGGGGGTCAGGCCAGCGGCGGCCGGTGCCGGAGGGCCGCGAACCACCCGGCGCGGCGGGTCTTGCGCTCATGCGGAGGCTCCTCGGGAACGGGCCGGTCGACGCGGGCGCCGGGCTCGCGAGACGACAGGAACAGCAGATCGGCGGAGATGGGGGAAATGCGGTGGGTCATCGGATCATTCCTTGGCTTCAGAACCTGATCCAAGACTGCCCGAGCGCCCCGCGCCCCACCACCGACGCGATCCGGCGGAGGCGGAAGAACCCGTAACCACCCGTAAGTCCCTTGGCAGACCACCCCTCATGGGGTCATTCTAGGAGCCCTCCGGCCGCCAACGACCGAGGCACGATGACCGATGGCTGCTCCCTCTTCGCTACCAAGCTGCGCGCCTGGCGCGCGCATGCCGGCGCGCATGGCCGTGTGACCCAGGAAATGCTCGCCGACATGCTCGGTGTCAGCGTCGATGCCATCGGCAAGTACGAACGCTCGCTCTCCTTCATCCGCGGCGACCTCGAACACCGGCTCTCCGAGGCGCTTGGCTGGAGCCACGACGAGATCGTCGCCTGCCGCGAGGACTGGGAAGCGCGGCGCGCGGCGCCAGCCCGGGGCGCCTACCGGCTCCTTGACGATGAGGTCGTCGACGCGGTCTACAATGGCTCCTGGCGGGACGCCGCACTGGCCTCGATCGCCCTCGCCATCGAGGAGTTCGATGCCCTGCCGGAAGAGCTTGCCGCCAATGAACGGGTGTTCCTGCCGATCTACGACGCCTTCCGCGATCACTGGGCGGTGGTGATGCGGGGCGACCGCATGGTGGCGAAATGGACGCTGCCGTTTCTCAACCCCGAGGACGAGGAACTGTTCCGCACCGGCCGGCTGATCGAGGCGGACCTGTCGCTCGAGCGGATGCGCCGGCCGATCCTGCCCGGCACCTATTTCGGCTACAGCCCCGCCGTGGTCATTCGCCGTGGCCACGAAGCGGTCGGTCCGCTTCTCTTGTCCTCCTTCGTGAGCTTCCTCGAGACGCTGGCGCGGCGCGAGGTCTACCTTCACGGGATGGGTTCGATATCGGTGTCCCTCGGGGGCGCCCAGATCTGCCGCGATCTCGGGATGACGCGGCTCGGCACGCACTGCCTCGATCCCGGCTACGAGCTCTGGGAGCTGCCGGGCTCCGCGATCCCCGCCTCGATCTTCGGACGCCGCAGCCCGTTCCTGCGCCGCTGTTACCGGGACGTGTTCGGAAGCTGAACGCGGCTCAGCCTGCCTCGGTCCGCCCGCGCCGGTCGCCGCGCAGGTTGGCGTAGAGCACATGGTTGCGCCAGCGGCCGTTGATCTGCAGGTAGCTCTGCGCCACGCCCTCGTACTTGTAGCCGCATTTCTCCAGCACCCCGCGCGAGGCGAGGTTCTCCGGCAGGCAGGCGCTTTCGAGCCGCGAGAGGTCGAGCTCGGTGAAGCAATGGTGGATCACCGCGCGCAAAGCCTCGGCCATGTAGCCCTGCCGCGCATGGTTGGCGCCGATCCAGTAACCGATCGTCGCCGCCTGAGCCGGCCCCCGGCGGATGTTGTCGACCGTCACCGCACCGAGGAAGGTCTCGTCGTCGCGCCGGACCAGGAACAGCGGCAGCGCGGTGCCGCCGGACTGGGCGCGCTGCGCCCAGTAGACGCGGTTGGTGAAGGCCTTGCGCGTAAGGTGGTCGGGCGACCAGGACGGCTCCCACGGCGTCAGGAACGCGCGGCTCTGCTCGCGCAGGGACACCCAGTCGCGGTAGTCGGAATGCGCGGGCAGGCGCAGGCTCATCCGCTCGGTCTCGATCCGGACCCTGCGCCGCCCGAAGAACATCAGGCGGCGAGCCTTTCACGAAGCTGGCCGAGCGCCGGCGCCGCCTCCACCGGGCCGTAGAGCGCGAGCGCCGTGGTCGCCCCTCCGGCGAGACGCTCGGCGAAGGCGCGCACGGCGCCGCAGCTCACCGCGTCGATCTCGGCCGTGGTCTCGGCCACGCTCTGGACCCGGCCC
Organism: Albidovulum salinarum; assembly: GCF_025673475.1. NCBI lineage: Bacteria > Pseudomonadati > Pseudomonadota > Alphaproteobacteria > Rhodobacterales > Paracoccaceae > Albidovulum > Albidovulum salinarum. The sequence goes on from NZ_JAOVQO010000003.1 coordinate 153,488, forward strand.
CAGATCGAGACATGCCGCGCCATCCGCTCGGCCCGGCCCGAGGGGCTTTCGAGCCCCATCAGGAGCCCCGCCTTCATCTGCGCCCGGGCCCGCAGGATCTCCGCCTCGCTCATGTCGTCGGCGGCGCGCTTCAATTCGTCCATCGTCAGCCCGCAGAGATCGCCGATCTCCTCGGCCGAGGTGCCGGCATAGATCGTCATCATGCCGGTGTCGTCATAGGCCCCGGCCTGGGCATAGATCGAGTAGCAGAGCCCCCGCTCCTCGCGGATCTTCTGGAAGAGCCGCGAGGACATGCCGCCGCCGAGCGCGGTCGTGTAGACCTGCGCGGTGTAGAAATCGGCGTCGCGCACCGAGGGCGACTCAAAGCCCATCGCGAAATGGACCTGCTCCAGTTCCTTGACCTCGCGCCGCTCGCCCACCGACCAGCGCGCGGGCTGGATCAGCCCGCTACCGACCGGCTTCAGCCCGCCGAAGATCGCCTCGGCCGCCTTGACGATGGCATCGTGATCGACCGCCCCGGCGGCGGAAAGGATCATCTGGTCAGGCCCGTAATGCTCGCCCACGAAAGTCGTCAGATCCCCGCGTCCGAAGGTCGAGACCCGCTCGGCCGGGCCGAGGATCGTGCGCCCCATCGCCTGGTCCGGGAAGGCCGCCTCCTGCAGCCAGTCGAAGATGATGTCGTCGGGCGTGTCGAGCGCCTGGCCGATCTCCTGCAGGATCACATGCCGCTCGACCTCGATCTCCTTCGGATCGAAGACCGGATTGAGCACGATGTCGGAGATGACGTCGAGTGCCAAGGGCACGTCGGCCTCCAGCACCCGCGCGTAGTAAGCGGTCATCTCGCGCGAGGTATAGGCGTTGATGTAGCCGCCCACGTCCTCGATCTCCTCGGCGATCTGCAGCGCCGAACGCCGCTTCGTCCCCTTGAAGGCCATGTGTTCGAGGAAATGCGCGATGCCGTTCTGCTCGGGCCGTTCATGCCGCCCGCCCGCCGTCAGCCAGAGGCCGATGGCCGCCGAGGCGAGCCCCGGCATCCGCTCGGTCACGATCCTGAGGCCGTTGGGCAGCGTCGTCAGTTGGGTCGTCAAACCTTGCGCCTTTCATGGACCATCGCCTCCAGCCGGGCGAGGTCGTTCGGCACAGATGTAACACGTTCGGGGCGCGAGAAAAGGTCGGCCATGCGTTCGGGCAGCCCCGGGCGCTGACCCGTGGCTTTTTCGACCGCATCGGGGAACTTCGCCGGATGCGCGGTCGAGAGCGTGATCATCGGCACGGCTTCGTCCCGGTGGGCCTCCGCCACCGCGACGCCGACAGCCGTATGCGGGCAGAGAAGTTCGCCAGTCGCCTTGTGCATCGCCGCGATTGTGGCGAGCGTCTCCTCTTCCGACACGCGGCCCGAGGCGAAAAGCTCGCGCAGGGTCTCAAGCGCACCCTGGCTCACGGTAAAGCCGCCCGTCTCCTTCATCTCGGCCATGAGCTTCGCCACCGCCCCGCCGTCGCGGCCATAGGCGTCGAAGAGCGCGCGTTCGAAGTTCGAGGAGATCTGGATATCCATCGACGGCGAGATCGAAGGCTTCACTCCGTCCATCTCGTAGCGCCCGGTGGTCAGGCAGCGGTGCAGGATGTCGTTCTGGTTGGTGGCAATCACCAGCCGGTCGATCGGCAGGCCCATGCGCTTGGCGATGTAGCCCGCGAAGATGTCGCCGAAATTGCCGGTGGGGACGGTGAAGCTCACCTTGCGGTCGGGCGCGCCCAGGGACACCGCCGAGGTGAAGTAGTAGACGACCTGCGCCAGCACCCGCGCCCAGTTGATCGAGTTGACGCCGGCAAGCCCCACCGCGTCGCGGAACTCGAAATGGTTGAACATGTCCTTGAGCCGCGCCTGGCAATCGTCGAAATCGCCATGAAGCGCGAGCGCGTGGACATTGGCCTCGGCCGGCGTCGTCATCTGCCGGCGCTGCACTTCCGAGACGCGGCCCTCGGGGAAGAGGATGAAGACGTCGACATTGTCGAGGCCGCGGTACGCCTCGATCGCCGCCGAGCCGGTATCGCCGGAGGTCGCGCCGACGATGGTCACCCGCCTGCCCTCGCGCCCCAGCGCGATCTGGAAGAGCTGGCCGATGAGCTGCATCGCGAAATCCTTGAACGCGAGCGTGGGCCCGTGGAACAGCTCCAGCAGGAAATGGTTGGGCGCGAGCTGCACGAGCGGCGCGCGCGCGCTGTGGCCGAAGCCCGCGTAGGCCCTGGCGATGGCGCTCTTGAACTCATCGTCGGTGAAGGCGTCGCCGACGAAGGGCCGCATCACCCGGAACGCGGCCTCCTCGTAGGAGAGCCCGCCGAGCGCCCGGATCTCGTCAGCCGAAAGCGTCGGGATCGTCTCAGGCACATAGAGCCCGCCGTCACGGGCGAGCCCGGTCAGCATCGCCTCGCCAAAGCCAAGAACCGGGGCCTCTCCCCGCGTCGAGATGTAGCGCATGTCAGTTCCTCAATCGGTCCGCTGCCTGATACGCCAGAGAAGAAACCCTGTCATCCCCGCCCAGACGCCTGCCAGCGAAAACCAGGTGATCGCGTACTGGCGGTGGTCGTTCGGGATGGAGGAGGTGTCGACCGGCACCGGGACGATACCTTGGGCATCGCCGGTCACTTTGCGGGCAACGACAAGAAGCGGCATAGTGTTGACGTTTTCAGACATCGCCGCCACGTCGCGGGCAAACCAGAGCCCGGTGGCGGCGTCGGGCGGAGGGGTGTAGCTGTCGGCCTCCCTGGGCCAGTGCAGGTTGCCGGTGACCTCGAGCGCCACCGCTGGGCGGGCATCGTCCCGCGCCGCCTCGGGAACGAAGCCGCGGTCGAGCAGCACGCGCTTGCCGTCGTCGGTCTCGAAAACCGCGATCACCTCGAACCCCGCGCCCTCGCCCTTCCGGCCGGAGAGAACCAGAAGTTCCTCGCCCGTGGTGCGCCCAGAAACCGTGACCGGCCGATAGAGATCGGCCGCCGGATCCGGCGCGGCGATCGTCGAGAGCCGAACCGGATCCGCACCGATCTGCGCCTCGATGGCGGCGATCACGCCCTCCTTCCAGGCAAGCCGTCGGAGCTGCCAGACGCCGAGCGACAGCAGAACGGCGATGCCCAGGGCACCGAGGATCAGGGCGGAGAGAGCGCGGTTCATGGGGTCCTCAAAGCGAAACGCGGGGAGCGTTTGCCCCCCGCGTCCGTGATTTCCGTCAGGGCTGCCGGATCAGGCGCCCCAAATGTAGATCGCGGCGAAGAGGAACAGCCAGACCACGTCGACGAAGTGCCAGTACCAGGCGGCGGCTTCGAAGCCGACATGCTGCTCGGGCGTGAAGTCGCCCTTCATCGCGCGGATCATGCAGACCAGGAGGAAGATCGTCCCGATGATCACGTGCGCGCCGTGGAAGCCGGTCGCCATGAAGAACGACGCACCATAGATGTTGCCGGCGAAGCCGAAGGCGGCGTGGCTGTATTCGAAGGCCTGGAAGAAGGTGAAGAGCGCGCCGAGGCCGCAGGCCAGCGCGAGGCCCCAGATCATGTCCTTGCGGTTGTTCTCATGCGCGATCGCATGGTGCGCCCAGGTCGCCGCCGCCCCCGAGCAGAGCAGGATCAGCGTGTTGATCAGGGGCAGGTGCCAGGGGTCGAAGGTCTCGATCCCGGCCGGCGGCCAGACACCGTCGATCGCGGGCGAGCCCTCGGTCATCGGGTAGAGCGCGTGCTTGAAGAAGGTCCAGAACCACGCCGAGAAGAACATCACCTCGGACATGATGAACAGGATGAAGCCGTAGCGCAGGCCGATGCGGACGACCGGGGTGTGGTCACCGGTGTTGCCCTCGTGCACGACTTCGGCCCACCAGCCGTACATGACATAGAGGACCAGCACGAGGCCGGCGAGGAACATGAACGGCGTGATGCCCTTCATCCACAGGACCGCGCCGAACAGCATGACGAAGGCACCGACGGCGCCCAGGAGCGGCCAGAGCGAGGGCTTGAGGATGTGGTAGTCGTGATTCTTAGCGTGCGCCATGTCGGTTTCCCTGATTGGGCCTCAGTTATAGTTTTCACCCCCGGCGGGCGACAAAGCCGCCTGCGCCTCGGGCAATTCGGTCTTGAAGAAGGTGTAGCTCAGCGTGATGTTGCGGATCGAGCCCGCGTCGCGGTCCTTCACCAGCTCCGGATCGACATAGAAGACGACCGGCATCTCGATCCGCTCGCCGGGCTGCAACACCTGTTCGGTGAAGCAGAAGCACTGGATCTTGGAGAAGTAGTAGCCCGCGAGGTCGGGGGCGACATTGTAGCTCGCCGTGCCCGCGACCGGCTTGTCGGTCGGGTTGTAGGCCTCGTAGAAGGCCATCCCGGTCTCGCCGATCTTGAGTTTCATCTCGGTCTGCTTGGGGTGGAACTCCCACGGCATGTCGGGCGCGGTATTGGCGTCGAAGCGCACCGTCACGATCTCGTCGAGCACCTCGCCCGCGTTCTCGGCCCTCACGCTCGGCGTGCCGCCGTAGCCGGTGACCTGGCAGAACCAGGAATAGAACGGCACCGCCGCCCAGGCCAGAACGCCCATCGTCAGGACGACACCCGCAAGCATCGCGGCGATCCGGCCGTTGCTCCGGGGCACGCTCATTGCGAGGCCTCCGCAGCGGGCAGCTTGCCTTCCTTCAGATGCGAGATCTTGACCACCGTCAGCCCGAAGACCAGCGCGACGAAGACGGCGAGCACCAGCCCGAGGCCGAGGTTCCGGCCAAGGCGGCGACCGTGGATCTCATGTGCCTGACGGATCGCCATCACCAGCCTCCTAGCCCGAAGGGCGCAAGGCTCGCCTCGACGAGGAGCGCGCCGAAATGCAGGAACAGATAGGCGAGCGAGAACCGGAAGAACGCCTTCTCGGCCCGGTAGCCATCGGCCTCAGCCGCCGCGTCGTCGCGCCGGGAGATGCGGACAGCCCCCCGGATGAAGAGCGCGTTGAGCACGAGCGCCGTGACCAGCGTCACCGGCCCGCCGATCGAGGTGAGCGCGAGCGCCACCGGGAACGGGGCGAGCAGCAGCGTGTAGACGAGGATGTGCTTGCGCGTGGCGGCGCGGCCGTGGGTCACGGTCAGCATCGGCACGCCGGCGCGGGAATAGTCGTCCTTCATGAACAGCGCCAACGCCCAGAAATGCGGCGGCGTCCACATGAAGATCAGCGCGAACATCAGCACGCTCTCGACGCTGACACCGCCGGTGGCCACGGCCCAGCCGATCATCGGCGGGAAGGCCCCCGCCGCACCGCCGATCACGATGTTCTGCGGCGTCCGCCGCTTCAGCCACATCGTGTAGACGACGACGTAGAAGAAGATCGTGAAGGCGAGGAACGCGCCCGCGAACCAGTTCGCGGCCAAGCCCAGCATCAGGCAGGAGAGGACCGAGAGCGCGAGCCCGAGACCGAGCGCCTCGCCAGCGCCGACCCGTCCGGCCGGGACCGGGCGGCTCTGGGTGCGCCGCATCACGCGGTCGATGTCGGCGTCGTACCACATGTTGAGGGCACCCGAGGCCCCCCCGCCGAGCGCGATGAAGAGGATCGCGGTGAAGGCGACAAAGGGATGCACCGACACCGGCGCCACGATCAGCCCGACCATCGCGGTGAAGACGACGAGCGACATCACACGCGGCTTCAGGAGCTGGACGTAATCGCCGAAGCCCGCCTCCTGCCCGTGGTCAACGGCGCTCAGATCGCTCATCGCTCCCCTCCCCTTGGCGGCGCGCGTCTCCGCGCGCCTCTCCGTCAGTTGGCCGAAGCCACCTCGACCGGCGCCGAGGTGCCGAGACCCGCGGTCTTGGTCCGCGCCACCCAGTCGTCATAGACCTCCTGGCTCACCACCTTGACGGTGATCGGCATGTAGGTGTGGTCCTTGCCGCAAAGCTCCGAGCACTGGCCGAAATAGATGCCCTCACGGTCGGCGTTGAACCAGAGCTCCGCGATCCGGCCCGGCACGCCGTCCTGCTTCACCGCGAAGGCCGGGATCGTCCAGGCATGGATCACGTCGGCGGCGGTGACCTGAACCACGATGTCCTTGCCGACCGGCACCACGACCGCGGTATCGGTCGCGAGGAGGTATTCGTCCTGGCTGTAGCCGGCCGCCTCGAGCCCGTCGCGGCCGAGCATGAAGCTGTCGAAGGCAATGCCCTCGTCGGGGTATTCGTAGGACCAGAACCACTGGTTACCGATGGCCTTGATCACCACGTCGCCTTCCGGGATCTCCTGCTGCTTGAAGAGGATCGGCAGCGAGAACGCGCCCAAGACCACGAGGATCAGGACCGGGATCAGCGTCCAGACGATTTCCAGCGGCGTGTTGTGGGTGAACCGGGCCGGTGTCGGGTTGGCGCGGCTGTTGTAGCGCAGGATGACCGCCAGCAAGAGCCCCATCACCAGCGCGACGACTCCGATGCAGAGCCAAAGCAGCATCCCGTCGAGCCATTGCTGGTCGCGCGCGAGCTCGGTCGCCGCCGGCTGGAAGCCGGTGCCGTCGGCGACCGGCTTGCCGACGATCTCGAGCCCGGTGATCCCGTCCTGGGCCCGGACCACGGTGGCCGCGAATGTGGCGGTGAGGGCGGCCCCGAGGCCGGAAAGATTGGTCGCAAAGCGCATATCGTGTTCCCGTTCCTGCCGCGGCTTGTCCTGCCGCTTCCAGTGCCGGTACGATCCCCGAGTAAACCGCGGGCCGGACCGGTTGTATCCGGGCTTCGTCAAATCATATTAGTGACAATGCGACAAGTGAAACCATCGCGGCCAAGCGCCGCTTTTTGATCGAAATCAAGGACAGCGACGGAAGTGACAATGTCAGACACCCGGTTTTCCCCGTTCGAGACCCATCTCGACCCCGACCGCGCGCTGGCGATTCTGCGAGAGGCGACGCAGGGCGCCGAGGATGGCGAGCTCTTCCTCGAACGCCGCCGCTCCGAGGCCCTGGTCTTCGACGACGGCCGCCTGCGCAACGCGAGCTACGACGCGTCCGAGGGTTTCGGACTGCGCGCGGTGAACGGCGAGGTCGCGGGATACGCTCATTCCACCGAGGTTTCCGAATCGGCGCTGAGGCGCGCCGCCGAGACCGCGCGGCTTGCCGTCGGCGACGGCGGCGGCGTGATGGCGCCGCCGCCCGCGGGCACCAACGTGAAGCTCTACACCGACGCCGACCCGATGGCCGACGCGGGCTTCGGGCTCAAGGTCGAGACCCTGCGCGAGATCGACGCCTTCGCCCGCGCCCTCGATCCCCGCGTGGTGCAGGTCTCGGCGACGATCGCGGCGTCCTTGCAAGAGGTCTTCATCCTCCGGCCCGAGGGCGGCCTCGTCTCCGACATCCGCCCGATGACGCGGCTCAACGTCTCGGTCATCGTCGAGGAAAACGGCCGCCGCGAATCCGGCGGCCACGGCAGCGGCGGGCGCTCCGGCCTGACCGGCCTGATGACCGCCGAGCACTGGCAGGCGACAGCGCGCGAGGCGCTCCGGATCGCGCTCGTCAACCTGCGCGCGGTGGCAGCGCCGGCCGGCGTGATGGACGTGGCGCTCGGCGCCGGCTGGCCCGGCATTCTCCTCCACGAGGCGGTCGGCCACGGGCTCGAGGGCGATTTCAACCGCAAGAAGACGTCCGCTTTTGCCGGTCTCATGGGGCAGCAGGTGGCCGCGAAGGGCGTGACCGTGCTCGACGACGGCACCATCCCCGACCGCCGCGGCTCGATCAGCGTCGACGACGAGGGCACCCCCTCGGGCAAGAACGTGCTGATCGAGGACGGCGTGCTCGTGGGCTACATGCAGGACCGCCAGAACGCCCGGCTGATGGGCGCGGCGCCGACCGGCAACGGCCGGCGCGAGAGCTTCGCCCATATCCCGATGCCGCGGATGACGAACACCTACATGCTCGGCGGCGCGGCCCGCCCCGAAGACGTCGTGGCCGAGGTCACGGACGGCATCTACGCGGTCGGCTTCGGCGGCGGCCAGGTCGACATCACCAACGGCAAGTTCGTCTTTTCCTGCACCGAGGCCTACCGGGTGAAGAACGGCGTCGTCGGCGAGCCGGTCAAAGGCGCGACCCTGATCGGCGACGGCGCGACCGCGATGAAGAACATCCGCGCGATCGGCAACGACATGAAGCTCGATCCCGGCGTCGGCAATTGTGGCAAGGCCGGGCAATGGGTGCCGGTCGGCGTCGGCCAGCCGACGCTCCTGATCGGCGGGCTCACGGTCGGCGGCTCGGCGGCCTGAGCCGCGCCCGTCACTCGAGCTGGACGATCGCCAGCCGCACCTCCTCGTCGCCGAGCACGGCGGTCGTGTGGCCGCTGCCGGCGACGTCCTCCATGCGCCATATGCCGCCCGGGCCGATCTCCCGGACCTCGCCGTCGCCGGCCTCGACCCTGAGCCTGCCGCTCAGGCAGAACGCGACCTGGCGGCGCGGAGAGCGGTGCTTCGCCCCGCCCCAGCCGGCCGGAAGCGTCAGGTAGACAAGCGCGCGTGCCACCTCCGCTTCCGACAGAAGGAGCGGCGGAGCCGGCGGCGCGAAGTCGCGCATGGCCAGAGCGATTCCGGCATCGCCGAAATGCGACACGCCGTTCTCGTCCTCGGTGAGATGAAACAGTTGCATCGTGAAACCCTTTCCCCCTGCGTGATCGTATCGGCCCGCTCTAGGAGAACTTTTTTCGCATCTTCCGCAAATCGTCGCGAATCGTAACCGATGATTAACCTTGAGCCCGCAAAGTGGCCTTGCGAATGAGGCGAAGGCACGAGGGATAAAGGTTTGTTATCTTACCCCACCCCCTTCACCCCACCCACCAAGGAAGACGACAGGCTGTCGTGGCTCCGCCTCATTCGCTCCCGCCGGGTCGGCGCCGTGACCTTCTGGCGGCTGATCGGCGAATACGGCTCCGCCGAGGCGGCCCTCCACGCCCTGCCCGGGATCGCTAAGGCGGCGGGCGTCCAGGGCTACGAACCCTGCCCCGAACCCGTCATCCTAAAGGAATACCAGGCCGGCACGGCCGCCGGCGCGCGGCTCCTCTGCCGCCACGACCCCGCCTATCCCCGCGCCCTCGCCGAGCTTGCCGACGCGCCTCCGGTGCTGTGGTGCCTCGGCGACCCCGCGCTTCTCTCCCGCCCGATGGTGGCACTCGTCGGCGCCCGCAACGCATCCTCTCTCGGGCTGCGGATGGCGCGGAAGCTCGCCGAGGGGCTTGGCGCGGCAGGCGTCACCGTCGTCTCCGGCCTTGCCCGCGGCGTCGACACCGCTGCCCATGCGGCGGCGCTGCCCACGGGCACCGTCGCGGTGATGGCGGGCGGCGTCGACGTGACCTACCCGGCCGAAAACGCCGCCCTCGCCTCCGAGATTGCACTCAGGGGCCTGCGGCTCTCCGAACAGCCCATCGGGCTCGAACCGCAGGCCCGGCACTTTCCCCTGCGCAACCGCATCATCTCCGGCCTCGCCCGTGCCGTGGTGGTGGTGGAAGCCGCGGCGCGCTCGGGCAGCCTGATCACCGCCCGGCTGGCGCTCGACCAGGGCCGCGACGTGCTCGCCGTGCCGGGCCATCCCTTCGACGGCCGCGCCGCGGGCTGCAACCTGCTGCTCCGCGACGGCGCGACACTGGTGCGCGGCGCCGAGGACGTGCTCGCCGCGCTGGCCCCCCTCGCCGCCGCCCCCGAACGCACCGAACGCACCGCCCCCGAACCGGAGCCGCAGCGCACATGGCGCGACATGGCGACGCTCCACCGCCAGATCCTCGACCGCCTCGGGCCGAGCCCGGTGGCCGAGGACCAGCTCATCCGCGACCTCGCCCTGCCGAGCGCCACCATCGCCCCCGAACTCCTGGCGCTTGAACTCGAAGGCCGCATCCAGCGCCAGCCCGGCGGCCTCCTGTCGCGCCTCGACTGATCCATCGACCCCGCCCCAAGGCCGCGTCGCGCCCTTCATCTTGCCAAAAATATCCCGGGGGAGCCCCGGACCTGGTCCGGGGCGGGGGCAGCGCCCCCGACGCCCTCCCCACCCCCGGCGCAGCGCCGCCAAGCGGCCGGTCATTGACAAGCCCCGCCCTTGCCGCCCATGTAACGCGCCCAGAGCAGACAATCCGTTTACAAGAGGAAGTCATGGCCGTCGTCGTCGTAGAATCCCCCGCCAAGGCCAAGACAATCAACAAGTATCTCGGTTCCGACTACACCGTTCTCGCTTCCTATGGCCATGTCCGCGACCTGCCGCCAAAGGACGGATCGGTCGATCCCGACGAGGGATTCGACATGAAATGGGAGGTCGCGAGCGACAGCCGAAAACATGTCCGCGCCATCGCCGAGGCGCTGAAATCCGACGACACGCTGATCCTCGCCACCGACCCCGACCGCGAGGGCGAAGCGATCTCGTGGCACCTGAAGGAGGCGCTCGCCTCGAGCCTCAAGAAGGGCAAGACCGTCCGCCGCGTCACCTTCAATGCGATCACCAAGGCCGCCGTGACCGAGGCGATGGCCAAGCCGCGCGATGTCGACGGGGCGCTGGTCGAGGCCTATCTCGCCCGCCGCGCGCTCGACTACCTCGTCGGCTTCAACCTCTCGCCCGTGCTCTGGCGCAAGCTCCCCGGCGCCAAGTCGGCCGGCCGCGTCCAGTCGGTGTGCCTCCGCCTCATCGTCGAGCGCGAGCTCGAGATCGAAGCCTTCAAGGCGCGCGAATACTGGACCGTCACCGCGACGCTCGCCACCCCGCGCGGGCAGGAGTTCCAGGCCCGCCTGACCGTCCTCGGCGGCAAGAAGCTCGACAAGTTCGACCTCGCCAACGAGACCGCCGCCGAGCTTGCCGTGCAGGCGATCACCTCGCGCGACCTCACGGTGAAATCGGTGGAGGCGAAACCCGCGAGCCGCAATCCCTACGCACCCTTCATGACCTCGACCCTGCAGCAGGAGGCCTCCCGCAAGTTCGGCATGGGCGCCAAGGCGACGATGGCCGCCGCGCAGCGGCTCTACGAGGCCGGCCACATCACCTACATGCGGACCGACGGCATCGACATGGCGCCCGAGGCGGTGATGGCCGCGCGCGACGAGATCAAGCGTCGCTTCGGCGCGGATTACGTCCCCGACAGCCCGCGGATGTACAAGAACAAGGCCAAGAACGCGCAGGAAGCGCATGAATGCATCCGGCCGACCGACATGGGCCTCTCACCCGACAAGCTCAAGGTCGAGGGCGAGCAGAGGAAGCTCTACGACCTGATCTGGAAGCGCACCATCGCGAGCCAGATGGCCGCCGCCCGGCTCGAACGCACCACCGTCGACGTCGCCAGCCAGGACGGCGAGGTCGTGCTGCGCGCCACCGGCCAGGTCGTGAAATTCGACGGCTTCCTCAAGGTCTATGACGAGGGCCGCGACGAGGAGGGCGACGAGGACGGCGCCCGCCTGCCGCAGATCATGGAAGGTGAGAAGGCCGACAAACGCACCATCGCCCCCGAGCAGCATTTCACCCAGCCGCCGCCGCGCTACACGGAGGCCACGCTCGTCAAAAGGATGGAGGAGCTTGGCATCGGCCGGCCCTCCACCTATGCCTCGATCGTCACCACGATCCAGGACCGCGACTATGTGCGGAAAGACAAGAACCGGCTCATCCCCGAGGACAAGGGCCGGCTCGTCACCGCGTTCCTGACGAACTTCTTCCGCCGCTACGTCGAATACGACTTCACCGCCGATCTCGAGAACGAGCTTGACGAGATCTCAGCCGGAGACCGGGATTACAAGGAGGTGCTTGCCCGCTTCTGGCGCGACTTTACCGCCGCCATCGCAGAGACCGCCGATCTCAGGATCGGCGAGGTGCTCGAGAAGATCGACGAGTTCCTCGCCCCGCACCTCTATCCCCCGCGCGCCGATGGATCGGACCCGCGCGTCTGCCCGACCTGCGGCGAGGGGCGGCTCAACCTCAAGACCGCGCGCTCCGGCGGCGCCTTCATCGGCTGCTCGAACTACCCGAACTGCCGCTACACCCGCGCGCTTTCGGCGGTGAACGGCGAGACCGAGGCGGGCGGCGACCGGGTACTCGGCGAGGACGTGAACGGCGAACCGGTCTCGCTTCGCATCGGCCGCTTCGGACCTTATGTCCAGCGCGGCGAGGCGACCGAGGAGACACCGAAACCGCCGCGCGCGAGCCTGCCGAAGGGCTGGTCGGCCGAAACGCTCGACCTCGAGCGGGCGCTGATGCTTCTTGACCTGCCGCGCCCGATCGGACCGCATCCCGAGGACGGCGAACTGGTCGAGGCCGGGATCGGCCGCTACGGGCCTTACGTCAAGCACGGCAAGGTCTATGCCAACCTGCCCGATGTCGAGGAGGTCTTCACCGTCGGCATGAACCGCGCGGTGGAAGTTCTGGCCCAGAAGGCCAGCCGCGGCCGCGGAAGCTCCGCCCCCGCCCCGCTGCGCGAGCTTGGCGACCACCCCGACGGCGGCGCGATCCAGGTCATGTCGGGCCGCTACGGGCCTTACGTGAAATGGGAGAAGGTCAACGCCACCCTGCCGAAGGAGATGGTGCCTGAAGCCGTCACCTTCGACGAGGCGCTAGCGCTGATCGCCGAGAAGGCCGCCAAGAAGGGCGGCGGGCGCAAGAAGGCGGCACCGAAGAAGGCGGCGACGGCGCGAAAAGCACCCGCGAAGAAGTCCTCCGCCAAGGCGACGACCACGAAGAAGAAGGCGGGCGCGGCGAAAGCCGGCTGAGGCCCGGCTCGCGCCGTCCGCGCGTCCGGGCGACCGGCGACCCCGTATCGATTCAAGACTATGTGATTTGTCGAACCTGCCCGGCTCTGGCACCAAGTCGCCGGAGCAGGCCATCGGGAAAGACAAACACATGACAACAAAGACGATTTCGCGGCGCCAGCTTCTCGGTTGCGCTGGCGCCGCCCTGATCGTTCCGGCCGTGGCAAGAGCCGAGCCGGACAGCGCCCGGCGCAACGTCTCGAGCTTCGTGCGGCAGGACTGGCGCGACCATTTCGACGATCTTGGGAAAGCGATCATCGTCGCCGACACGGTCTCCCGCAGCCTCCACTTCTGGAGCGGGGACGGCACCGATTACCGGATCTATCCGACCTCGGTCCCGCGCAGCGACGAACTGACGCGGCGCGGCTACACGAAGATCGTGCGCAAAAAGGTCGGCCCGGACTGGACCCCGACGCCTTCGCAACTCGAACGGTTCCCCGACTGGCGCTACATGCCGCCGGGGCCGGAAAACCCGCTGGGCACGCACGCGATGTATCTCGACTGGCCCGCCTATCTGATCCATGGTACGCACGACACCCGCAAGATCGGCCGGCGATCGTCAGACGGTTGCATCGGGCTTTACAACCCGAGCATCGCCGAACTGTTCGAGATCACGCCGGTCGGAACCCAGGTGCGTCTGATCTGAGCAATCCGGCGCGGCCAGATCCGCCGCTTCTGCGCCCTTGCTGCGGCGCGGCGATTGACAGCGCCGCGCCCGCGCGCCACAACTTCGGCAACGAAAGTTCGGGGAGCGACCATGAAGAAAGTCTATGGCACAGCGAAGGAGGCCCTCGACGGGCTTCTCTTCGACGGCATGTTCATCGCGTCGGGCGGCTTCGGCCTCTGCGGCATTCCGGAGCTTCTGATCGACGCGCTGGTCGAGAGCGGCGTGAAGGACATCACCATCGCCTCGAACAACTGTGGCGTGGACGGCTTCGGGCTCGGCAAGCTGCTCGAGACGCGGCAGATCAGGAAGATGATCTCGTCCTATGTGGGCGAGAACGCGGAGTTCATGCGCCAGTACCTCTCGGGCGAGCTGGAGCTGGAGTTCAACCCGCAAGGCACGCTCGCCGAGCGCATGCGCGCGGGCGGCGCGGGCATTCCGGGCTTCTACACCAAGACCGGCGTCGGCACCGTGATCGCCGAGGGCAAGGAGCACAAGGACTTCGACGGCCAGACCTACATCCTCGAGAAGGGCATCGTCGCCGACCTCTCGATCGTCAAGGCCTGGAAGGCCGACGACACCGGCAACCTCGTCTTCAGGAAGACCGCGCGCAACTTCAACCCGCCGGCGGCGACCTGCGGAAAGATCTGCGTCGCCGAGGTGGAGGAGATCGTGCCGCGCGGCTCGCTCGACCCCGACTGCATCCACCTGCCGGGCATCTATGTGCACCGGATCATCCAGGGCGAGCACGAGAAACGCATTGAACAGCGCACCGTGCGCAAACGGGAGGCCGTGTGATGGCTTGGGACCGCAACCAGATGGCCGCCCGGGCGGCGCAGGAGCTGCAGGACGGCTGGTACGTCAACCTCGGCATCGGCATTCCGACGCTGGTGTCGAACTACATCCCCGAAGGCGTCGAGGTGACGCTGCAATCGGAAAACGGCATGCTCGGCATGGGCCCCTTTCCTTTCGAGGGCGAGGAGGATCCCGACCTGATCAATGCCGGCAAGCAGACGATCACCGAGCTCGCCCGCACCTCCTATTTCGACAGCGCCCAGAGCTTCGCGATGATCCGCGGCGGCAAGATCGCGATGGCGATCCTCGGCGCGATGGAAGTGGCCGAGAACGGCGATCTCGCGAACTGGATGATCCCCGGCAAGCTCGTGAAGGGCATGGGCGGGGCGATGGACCTCGTCGCGGGCGTCGGCCGCGTCGTCGTGGTGATGGACCACACCTCCAAGCACGGCGAATCGAAGGTGCTGAAGGCATGCACCCTGCCCCTGACGGGCAAGGGCGTCGTGGACCGGATCATCACCAATCTCGGCGTTCTCGACGTCGTTCCCGGTGGTCTGAAGATCGTCGAGATGGCCGAAGGCGTGAGCGAGGCTGACCTGCGCGCCGCGACCGAGGCGACCATCGTCGGCTGAGACCCCATCGCACGGCCGGGCGCAAGGCCCGGCCGTCCGGTTCCGTCAGTCCTCCGCCCGGCCCGCGAGGGCCGCGAGCATCGCCTCGGCGGCCTTTGCGGGTGTCGCACGGCCCTCCTCGACGGCGCGGCCAAGCTCGGCCATCCGCCCCCGCGCAGCGGGATCGGCGGTCAGCCGCGCAAGAAGCCCCTGCTGCACCTCCTCCTCGAACCAGTGCCGGGCCTGCTCGGCGCGACGGCGGTCGAAATGGCCATGCAGGCGCCGCCATTCGACGAGCACCTGCATCTCGTCCCAGGCGGCCTCCAGCCCCTCCTCCTCCATCGCCGAGACGCACATCGCCTTTGGGAAGCCCTCCGGGTCGCGGGCCCGCTTGCGCATGAGCCGGAGCGCCCCGGCATAATCCGCGCAGGTCCGCCGCGCCGCCGATTTCAGCTCGCCATCGGCTTTGTTCACGAGGATGAGGTCGGCCATCTCCATGATCCCGCGCTTCACGCCCTGCAACTCGTCGCCACCCGCGGGGGCGAGGAGAAGGATGAAGAGATCGGCCATCTCCGCGACCAGCGTCTCGGACTGGCCGACGCCCACGGTCTCGATCAGCACCACGTCGAAGCCCGCCGCCTCGCAGAGCGCGGCCGCCTCGCGGGTGCGGCGGGCGACGCCGCCAAGATGGGTCTGGCTCGGCGAGGGCCGGATGAAGGCAAGGGGGTCGCGCGACAGCCGCTCCATCCGCGTCTTGTCGCCGAGGATCGAGCCGCCGGAGCGCGACGACGAGGGATCGACCGCCAGAACCGCGACCTTGAGCCCCTGCCCGGTCAGCATCGTGCCGAACGCCTCGATGAAGCTCGACTTGCCGACGCCCGGCGTGCCCGAAAGCCCGATCCGGAGCGCCTGCCGCCCGCTGCCGAGCGCGTCCAGAAGTGCGGCCGCCGCGGCGCGGTGATCGGCGCGGCCGCTCTCCACCAGCGTGATCGCGCGCGCCAGCGCCCTCCGGTCGCCCTGGGCCAGCCGGCCCGCAAGTTCGGTAATGTCCATGTTACGGTTCCGGCGGCCTTTTGCTGATCCAACGCGGTCGTGAATTGACCTCTCGGTGGTTTTCTTGCCTGCTTGGCGGCGCCGATGTCCAGTGGCTCGGCGCGAAAAAACGACGAGCGGTGCCATGAGGATCCTTCTCCGTTGCCTAGCCGGGGCCGCGCTCGCGGTGGCTCTGGCGCCCGGCCTTGGTCATGCCGGGCCGAAGGAGAGCGCCATCTTCGACCTCACTCTCCGCGGCCTCCCGGCCGGGTCGCTCTCGGTCAGCGGCACGATCACGGGCGCGCGCTACGCCGCCTCGGGCGTGCTGCAATCGGGCGGCTTCCTCGCGCTGGTGAAGCGGATGCGCTACGACGCCCGCGCGAAGGGCATGGTGCGCGACGGCGTGTTCACGCCCACGCGCTACGAGGAGGATGCCGACACCGGAAAGCGCCAGTCGCAATCGGTGATGCGCTACGAGAACGGCGTGCCGCAGGTGAAGGTCCACAAGCCGCCGAAACCGCCGCGCCCGGACGACATCGACCCTGCGACCCAAGGCGGCACGGTCGATCCGCTGACCGCGCTCTATGCCGCTTTGCGCGACGTACCGGCGGCCGAGGCCTGCAAGCTGAAGCTCTTCCTCTTCGACGGGCGCCGGCGCAGCCGGGTCATGCTGACCGATCCCCGTCCCGTCGAAGGCGGCCTCGCCTGCACCGGGGAATACCGCCGCCTTGAAGGCTTTTCCGAAAAGGAGCTGGCCGAGAAGGTCCGGTTCCCCTTCACGCTCCACTACGCCCCCCTTGGCAACGGGCATCTCCGTGTCGTCGAGATTTCGATGGACACGCTCTATGGCAAAGGCCGGCTGAAACGGCGATAAGCGCGATGTGCGCGACCGGCTCCCCATAGACGCGGCCCTGCCCGGGCTTGTCACCGCCCTTGGGGCGGAGGGCCGCGCCGTGCTGATGGCGCCCCCCGGCGCCGGCAAGACGACGCGGGTACCGCTCGCGCTTCTCGAGGCCGGTCTGACCGCAGGCCGGATCGTCATGCTGGAGCCGCGCCGGCTCGCCGCCCGCGCCGCTGCCGAGCGCATGGCCGAGACACTCGGCGAACGCGTCGGCGAGACCGTGGGCTACCGCATCCGCGGCGAGGCCAAGATTTCCGCCAAGACCCGGATCGAGGTTGTGACCGAGGGTATCCTGACCCGGATGATCCAGTCCGACCCCGAGCTTGCCGGCATCGGCGCGGTGATCTTCGACGAGTTCCACGAACGCTCGCTCAACGCCGATCTCGGCCTGGCACTCACCTGGGAGGTGCGCGGCGCGCTCCGGCCCGACCTGATCCTCGTGGTGATGTCGGCGACGCTCGACGCCGGCCCGGTCGCCGCCCTTCTCGACGATGCGCCGACCGTGACCTCCGAGGGCCGCGCCTTCCCGGTCGAGACGCGCTGGCTCGCCCGCCCGGTGGACAAGTCCATGCGCTTCGAGGCCGCCGTCGCGGGCCTTGTGACGGAAGCCGCCGCCGAGACCTCGGGCGGCATCCTCGTCTTCCTGCCCGGCGAGGGCGAGATCCGCCGGGTCGAGGCCGCACTCGCGGGCCGCCTGCCGGGCGACTGCGTGGTGCGGCCGCTCTTCGGCGCGATGGAGTTCGCCGCCCAGCGCACCGCGATCGCGCCCGCCGCGACGGGCCGCAAGGTGGTGCTCGCGACCGCGATCGCCGAGACCTCGCTGACGATCGAGGATGTCCGCGCCGTGGTCGATGCCGGCCGCGCGCGGCGGGCGCGGTTCGATCCCGGCTCGGGCATGTCGCGGCTCGTCACCGAACGGGTGACCAGGGCCGAGGCCGAGCAGCGCCGCGGCCGCGCCGGCCGGGTCGCCGAGGGCACCTGCTACCGGATGTGGACCAGGGGCGAGGAAGGCGGCCTCGCCGCCTTCCCGCCGGCCGAGATCGAGGCGGCCGACCTTTCCGCGCTCGCGCTCGAACTGGCGCTCTGGGGTTCGGACGGGGCGGACCTCGCCTTCCTCACCCCGCCCCCCGCCCCCGCGCTCGCCGAGGCGCGCGCCCTTCTGGCCGCCCTCGGCGCGCTCGACGACGCCGGCCGGATCACCGCCCACGGCCGGGCGCTCGCGGCGCTGCCGCTGCATCCCCGGCTTGGCCACATGCTGATCACCGCCGGGCCGGAGGCGGCGGTGCTCGCCGCCCTTCTCGCCGAGCGCGATCCCCTGCGCGGCGCCCCGGCCGACCTCGCGCTGAGGCTCGCCGCGATCCGCGATCCGAAGGGCTACGAGGCCGACCACCCGCACCGGGTCGACCGCGGCACCGTGGAACGCATCCGCGCCGAGGCGAAGCGGCTTGCCCGCATGGTCGCGCCCGTCGCGGAAGGCTTCAGCCCGGCCGAGATGGCGGCCCTCGCCTATCCCGACCGGATCGGGCTCCGGCGCAAGGGCGACCAGCCGCGCTATGTGCTCTCCGGCGGCAAGGGCGCGATCGCAACGGAGGGCGATCCGCTCGGCGCCGAACGGCTTCTGGTCGCGACCGATCTCGACGGCGACCCGCGCGAGGCGCGGATCCGCCAGGGCATCGCGATCCGCGAGGCCGCTTTGCGCCGCCTCATCGCCGAGCGGATCGGCTGGCATGATGTCTGCGAATGGTCCCGCCGCGAGGGCCGCGTCACCGCCCGGCGGCAGGAGCGGATCGGCGCGCTCGTCCTCGACGACCGCCACTGGCCCGACGCACCCGCCGAGGCCACCGCCCGCGCCGCACTCGACGGCCTCCGCCAGATCGGGCTGCCGTGGAGCGAACCGGCCCGCCGCTTCCGCGCGCGGGTGGAGCTTCTGCGCCGCGAGGGCGCAGAGCTGCCCGACTTCTCCGACGCGGGCCTCCTTGACCGGGCCGAGGACTGGCTCCTCCCGCACCTCAAGGGCAAGCGCACGGAAAACGACCTGCGCAACCTCGACCTGACGGAGCCGCTGCGCCACGCGCTCGGCTGGGACGGGCTGCAACTCCTCGACCGGCTCGCCCCGGCGCAGTTCGAGACGCCGCTCGGCCGGCATGTGCCCATCGACTACGAGGGCGATCATCCCTCGATCTCGATCCGGCTTCAGGAGATGTTCGGCGTGACCCGGCACCCGACCGTCGGCCCGAAGCGCCTGCCCCTGCGCATCACGCTGCTCTCTCCCGCCCAGCGCCCGGTCCAGACCACGCTCGACCTGCCGGGCTTCTGGGCCACCTCCTATGCCGATGTGCGCAAGGACATGCGCGGCCAGTATCCCAAGCACCCCTGGCCCGAGGATCCGACCGAGGCCGAGCCCACGCTCCGCACAAAGCCGCGCCGGGGCTGACCGCTATCGGGCTCAGGCCGGACCGAGCCGCCGCCGGTTCAGCGCGTGCCAGAGCAGGCCGAGGAGAACGAGGTTGGCGACACCGGCAATCGCCGCATTGGCGAAGGGCACGGTATAGGCGCCGGTGAGGTCGTAGAAGAGCCCGCCCTGATAGCCCCCGACCCCGTGGCCGAGCCAGGCGAAGGCGAGGATGACGCTCATCGCGGTCGCCCGCCGCGCGGCCGGCGTGAGGAGCCGCGTCGTCGTCAGCACCCCGGTCATCACGCCGCCATAGCCGAAGCCGTAGACCGGCGCGAAGACGAGGAACGTGTAGAGATCGCCGATCTGGACGAAGCCGAAGACCAGCGCCGTCTGCCAGGCCGAAGCGGCCATATAGGCGCCGAGCGCGCCGATCATGTCGGCGAGGCGGCCGAAGGCGACCCGGCCCAGGGTCGCCGCCACCAGCGTGAGGAAGAGCACCCCGCCCGCCTCGGGTGCGGAGATGCCGCAGCCCTGGATATAGGGCACGAGATGCATGAGCGGCACCGACATCAGCGTACAGCAGAAGAGGGCGGCGGCGCTCAGCCACGGCACGACGACGAAGAGCGGCAGCGGCATGTTCTCCGCCGCCTCGGCCTGCCCGGGCAACCGGGCGGGCGGCGCGCGCAGGAGCGCCGCGAGCGGGAGGAGGATCGCGAGCGATATTGCCCCCGAAGCGGCGAGCGCGCCGCGCCAGCCGAGCCCCTCGATCAGGTAGACTGTGAGGAACGGCACCACGCCCTGCCCCACGCCCTGCCCCGCCGCGACGATGCCGATCGCAAGGCCGGAACCGACCGCGAACCAGTTGCCGGTGAGCGCGACGAGGGGCCCGGCCAGCGCACCGCCGCCGAACGCCCCGGCGAGGAAGAAGACGACGTAAAACTGCCAGAGCGCCGAAGCCTGCGCCGCCAGAAGCATCGCCCCGCCGACCGCCACCGCGCCGACAAGGGCGACCCGCCGCACGCCGACCCGGTCGGCGAGCGGCCCCATCAGGAGCCCGCCGAGGCCGATCCCCACGACGCAGGCCGAGTTGATCAGCGCGATCGACCCGCGCGCCCAGCCGAACTCCGTCTCCAGCGGGATGACGAAGACCGAGAGCCCGTTGGCGAGCTGCCCGACGGCGACGGCAAGCATCGCGGCCGAGGCGGCTGCGATCACCCAGCGATAGACGGGCTGCGGCGGCGACTTGGCGGACAAGGGCATTCCTCCCTCGCGACCCAAGGGGCGAAGCTTTCATGTTACCAGCGGACCAGCCGGTTGTCACAATGCGGCGACGGTTCCACGATGGGCGCGCGCCCAACGGAGCCGTTGAATACGGATTTCAGAATGATAAGTTGGCGTGCCAGGCGATGCGGGCTCGGGGAATCATGCAACTCTATCTGCCGATCGCTGAAGTCTCGGTGAACTCGTTCCTTCTCTTCTCGATCGGCGGAGTCGTCGGGCTTCTCTCGGGCATGTTCGGCGTCGGGGGCGGCTTTCTGATCACGCCGCTTCTCTTTTTCATCGGCGTGCCGCCGGCGGTCGCGGTGGCGACCTCGGCCAACCAGATCGTCGCCTCCTCGGTCTCGGCGATCCTTGCCCATATCCGGCGCAAGACCGTCGACTTCCGCATGGGCTGGACGCTGCTCGTCGGCGGCCTCGCGGGCTCGGGCCTCGGCATGGTGGTGTTCAACCACCTGAAGGCCCTCGGTCAGGTCGATCTTCTGGTGCGGATCTTCTACGTCGTGTTCCTTGGCGCCATCGGCGCGCTGATGTTTGTCGAGAGCCTGCGGGCCATCCGCCGCGCGAACAAGCCCGGCGCGCTGCCGACGCGCAAGAAGCACAACTGGGTCCACAGCCTGCCCCTTAAGATAAAGTACCGCACCTCGGGTCTCTACATCTCGGTGATCCCGCCGCTCGGCGTCGGCGCGGCGGTGGGCTTTCTCGCCGCGATCATGGGCGTCGGCGGCGGCTTCATCATGGTGCCGGCGATGATCTACCTTCTGAACATGCCGACGCGGGTCGTGGTCGGCACCTCACTCCTGCAGATCATCTTCGTCTCGGCCTTCACCGCCCTCATGCACGCGACGACGAACCACACCGTCGACATGGTGCTCGCGGTGATCCTTCTCGTCGGCGGCGTGATCGGCGCGCAGATCGGCGCCGGAATCGGGCTGAAGCTGAAGGCCGAGCAGCTCAGGATCCTGCTCGCGGTTCTGGTGCTCGCGGTCTGCGTCAAGATCGGGCTCGAACTCGTGATGAGACCCGACGAGCTCTATTCGATGACCTGGAGCGCGAGCGACTGAGCCTTCCGCCGGAACCGCGTTCAGCGTCCGAGTTTTTGCCGCCGGATCTTCATCCTCTCATGCGCTTCGGATGTGCCGTCGTGGAACGAGCCGAACCACTTGTCCCACGGCATCTCAAGATTGCCGTAGTTCACCTCGAAATAGCGGTGGTGCATCTGATGGTGAAACGTCCCGAGCGCAAGACGCTTGCGGTCCCTGACGAGCAGGTTCTCGAATCCGGTATGAGAGGTCGCCGCCGTCAGCGACTGGTGCTGCATGTGAAACAGGATGTGCAGAGGATGCGCCGGGATCAGGAAATGGATCAGGATCGAAGAAAAGAAGATCAGATGCTCGACCGGGTGCATCGACAGGCCCGACCAGGGGCCGACATTGACATTGCGGTGATGCAAGCTGTGGGCGATCCGGTAGAGCGGTCCCCAGTGCAACGCCCGGTGGACCCAGTAGAAGTGAAACGAGATCCAGACCGGGGTCAGGAGAAAGAGCGCAACGAACCACAAGGGATGCGCTGACCAGGCCAGCACCGGCGCCCAGCCGTTGGCCATCGCCCAGAACATCAGCACCTCGTAGGCGGTCCAGAAGCCGACGCCGCTCGTCAGGGTCCAGAACATGTTGTCGCGGACCTGCCCGCCGAAGCTGAACTGCCGCCCGGACCGAGCAAGCTCGCGCGGGTCGAACTTCAGGCGATCGCCCTGCCGACGGAGGGTGAAGAAGAACAGGTGAAGCCCCCCCGCCACGAGCGCGATCAGGACGAAGTTGCGCAGCCAGATTCCGGCGATCCAGCCCGGTGCCAGTGTCCGCGCGACCTCGAGCGACGGCTGGAACCAGGCCCAGGAAACCAGCGCCACGCCGACAAGGATCGAGTTTTCGGCAAGCGCCAGC
Source organism: Albidovulum salinarum (assembly GCF_025673475.1). Lineage (NCBI taxonomy): Bacteria > Pseudomonadati > Pseudomonadota > Alphaproteobacteria > Rhodobacterales > Paracoccaceae > Albidovulum > Albidovulum salinarum. The sequence continues at coordinate 175,849 of NZ_JAOVQO010000003.1, forward strand.
CAGCGCACCGCAAGCCAGCGCAGCATCCGCCCCGGATCGGGCGGCAAGGTGAAGAACGGCGAGACCCGGATCGGCACTTCGGGCACATGGTGCCAGCCCTTGAGGGCGGATCCGGAAGGATCTGTTCGCTCTGACATCGGCAACTCCCTGTTACGCGGACCGATCATGCGTCCAAACGATTCCCTTTAAAAACAGCTTTAATCTGCCATATAATTCTGAAAATCAGAGGATACGGCATGCAAGGAGACCTTCGGCTGTCGCTGCGCCTGCTGCGCGCCTATCTCGCCGCGACTGAGCATGGCAGCATCACCGGGGCAGCGGCGGCGCTGCATGTCGCGCCCTCGGCGGTCGCGACCGCCATCGACAAGGTCGAAGCCGAGTTCGGCACGGTTCTCGTCACCCGCAACCGTGCGAAGGGCATCGCGCCGACCACCGCCGGGCGGGCACTGGCGGCGCGGATCAAGGCCCTTCTGGACGAATACGACGCAGTGATGTCGGAGGGTCACGCGCTCGGCGCCTCGCTCGCGGGCGACCTCCGGATCGGCTACTACGCCCCGGTCGCCCCAGCTTTCCTGCCGGAAATCCTGCAGCCGCTCATGGCCGCGAGCACCGGCCTGAGGGTCGATCTGCGGGACTGCGACAATGACAGCGCGCAAGCCGGGCTGATCGAGGGACGGCTCGACGTGATCCTGTTCGCCGGTGGCGAGGTCCGGCCCGGCATCGAGACCGAGGCGCTTCTCGACATACCGCCCTACATCCTCGCGCCGGTCGCTCATCCGCTGGCGCTGCGGGGCGAGGCGACGCTTGCCGACCTGAACGGCGCGGATCTGGTGCTGCTCGACCTGCCGCTTGCCGGAGCATATACGCGGCGGCTCCTCGAGACGGGCGGGATTGCCCCCCGGATCGTCGCGACGTCATCCTCGACGGAAATGATCCGCAGCCTTGTCGGCGCGGGGACCGGACTCGCGGTTCTCAACATGCGGCCGAGGACAAGGTCCAGCTATGGCGGCGCCGAGCTCGCGGAGGTGCCGTTGCGGCCGCCGCTGCCGGGTCTGACGCTGATGGCGGGGCGGCTGGCAGGCCGCCCGCGCCGCGCCGTCACCGTGTTCCTGGACGCCGTCCGCGCCTGGTTCGCCGGTCCGCAGGCGGCAGAGCTCGTGGTGCGCGAGGCCGGCGCTCAGGCCCCGAGGCAGTAGCGCAGGATCGCCTTCTGGGCGTGAAGCCGGTTCTCGCTCTCGTCGAAGATCACCGATTGCGGGCCGTCCATCACCTCGCTCGTCGCCTCCTCGTTGCGGTGCGCCGGCAGGCAATGCATGAAGAGCGCGTCGGGCTTGCCCTCTCCCATCATCCGCGCGTTGACCTGGTAGGGGCGAAGCTGGTTGTGCCGACGCTCACGGGCGCTTTCGGGATCGTGCATCGAGACCCACGTATCGGTGACGATCGCATCGGCACCCTCGGCCGCGACAAGCGGGTCGCGGTGGATCTCGACGGTCGAGCCCCTGGAGCGGGCGAAGGCGACCGCCTTCGGATCGGGATCGAGCGTCTCGGGGCCGGTGAAGGTGAGGTCGAAGCCGAACTGGCCGGCGGCGTGGAGCCAGCTCGAGCAGACGTTGTTGCCGTCGCCCGACCAGACGAACTTGCGGCCGGCGATCGGCCCGCGGTGTTCTTCGTAGGTGACGATGTCGGCCATGATCTGGCAGGGATGCGACGAGTCGGTGAGCCCGTTGATCACCGGCACGGTCGCGTGTTCGGCCATCTCCAGAAGCGTCGCCTCCTCGAAGGTGCGCAGCATGATCAGGTCGACATAGCGTGACAGGACCCGCGCGGTATCGGCGATCGATTCGCCGTGGCCGAGCTGCATCTCCTTGCCCGAGAGCACCATCGTCTCGGCCCCCATCTGGCGGGCGCCGACATCGAAGGAAACGCGGGTCCGGGTCGAGGGCTTCTCGAAGATCAGCGCGATCATGCGCCCCGAAAGCGGCGTCGCGTCATCGGCCATGCCCTTGGGGCGGTTGTTGCGCGCGTCCTTCATCGCGCGGGCCTGGTCGATCATCGCCCGCAAGTCGGATGGCGAGGTCTTGTGGATGTCGAGGAAATGGTTCATCGGCGTCGTCCTTTGTGGCGAGCGCCGGGGGCTGCCTGCCCCCGGACCCCCGGGGGTATTTTCACAATGAAGAAGCGGCAGGCGCGGTTTCCAGTTCCGCCGCCGCGGCGTCGAGGCGGGTGACGGCCTCGGCGATCTCCTCGTCGGTGATCGTCAGCGGCGGCAGGAGCCGCAGCGTCTCGTCGGCGGCGGGCACGGTCAGGATCTGCCTTGCGTAGCCCGCCTTGACCACCTCGGCCGGGGCGACCTTGCACTTGAGGCCGAGCATGAGGCCCTGGCCGCGCACCCCTTCGAAGATGCCGGGATGGGCGGCGACGAGTCCTTCGAGCTTCTGGCGCAGGAGTGCCGCCTTGCGGTTGACCTCGGCGAGGAAGCCGGGGTCGGTCACGATCTCCATGACCTTGGCCCCGACCGCGCAGGCGAGCGGGTTGCCGCCGTAGGTCGAGCCGTGGGTGCCCGCGGTCATGCCGCTGGCGGCGGCCTCGGTGGCGAGCACCGCGCCCAGGGGGAAGCCGCCACCGATGCCCTTGGCGACCATCATGATGTCCGGGGTCACCCCCGACCATTCGTGGGCGAAGAGCCGGCCGGTGCGGGCGACGCCGCACTGCACCTCGTCAAAGATGAGAATCGCGCCGGTCTCGTCGCAGAGCTGGCGGATCGTCTTCATGTCGGCGTCCGAGAGCGGGCGGATGCCGCCCTCGCCCTGGATCGGCTCGACCATCACGGCGCAGGTCCTGTCGCTGATCGCGGCTTTCAGCGCCGCCATGTCGGCCCAGGGCAGCTGCCGGAAGCCCGGCATCAGGGCGCCGTAGCCCTTGACCATCTTCTCCGACCCGGCGGCCGCGATGGCCCCGGTGGAGCGGCCGTGGAAGGCGCCCTCGAAGGTCAGGATCTCCTCGCGGGGGGCACCCTTCTCGTACCAGTACTTGCGCGCCATCTTGATCGCGAGTTCCGCCGCCTCGGTGCCGGAATTGGTGAAGAAGGCGGTGTCGGCGAAGGTGTTTTCCACCAGAAGGTCGGCCAGCCTTTGCTGTTCGGGGATCTGGTAGAGGTTCGAGACATGCCAGAGCCTGCCCGCCTGTTCGGTCAGCGCCGCGACGAGGTCGGGATGGGCATGGCCGAGCGCGTTGACCGCGATCCCGGCGCCGAGGTCGAGGTATCGCGTCCCGTCGGCCTCGATGAGCCAGCTGCCCTCGCCCTTCTCGAAGGAGAGGGGCGCGCGGTTGTAGGTGGGAAGGATTGACGGGATCATGGATGGACTCCGGATGGGAAGGTCAATGGGTGCCTGAGCGGGGGGCCCGAGTCAACGATGTGAAGGAGGTGTGGCGAGGCCACGGGTGACGGACGTCAGGCGCGGGTGCGGCGGCGTCGGGGACGGGCAAAGGCTTGGGTCCGGTGCGTCATGGCCCGCCGCATAGCGGCTAAACCCGCGCCTGTCCACCGAAACCTTCGGCCGCCGCGTTCCGCCCCCGTTTGTGCTACCATCGCCCGGTCAAGGGGAGAGGAACGCATGAAGGTCAGCATCGTCCAGGAGCCGCCGGTCTATCTCGATATTGAGCGATCGCTCGAGCGGGCCGTTTCGCTGATCGGCGCGGCCGCGGCCGGCGGGGCGGAGATGGTGGTCTTTCCCGAGGTCTGGCTGCCGGGCTACCCGACCTTCGTCTGGCGGCTCCTGCCCGGGCGCGGCATGGCGGCGACGGATGCGCTTTTCCGCCTGTCGCAGGCCAATTCGGTCGATCTCTCGCGCGACGGGCTGCGCCCCGTCCGAGAGGCCGCCCGCGAGCACGGCGTCGTGGTCGTGATGGGCCACCAGGAGATCGACGGCCGGTTCAGCGGCAGCACGCTCTTCAACAGCTGCGCCATCATCGACGCCGACGGCACGCTTCGCAACAACCACCGCAAGCTGATGCCGACCAATCCCGAGCGCATGTTCTGGGGCAGCGGCGACGGCCAGGGCCTGCGGGTGGTGCCGACCGCCGTCGGCCGCGTCGGCGCGCTGATCTGCTGGGAGAACTACATGCCGCTCGCGCGGTTCGCGCTCTATGCCCAGAACCTCGACATCTATGTCGCGCCGACCTGGGACAGCGGGCCGACCTGGCTGGCCACGATGCAGCACATCGCGCGCGAGGGCGGCGTCTGGGTCATCGGCTGCGCCACCGCCATCGAGGCGGCGGACATCCCCGCCGATCTGCCCCACCGCGACGAGATCTTTCCCGACCCCGGCGAGTGGATCAATCCCGGTGATGCGGTCGTCTACCAGCCCTTCGGCGGCGTGGAGGCGGGCCCGATGCATGCCGAGAAGGGTTTCCTCTCGGCCGAGATCGACTTCGCGCGCGCCCGCGCGTCACGGCGCAAGTTCGACGTGGCGGGCCATTACGCGCGTCCCGACATCTTCACGCTCTCGGTCAACCGCGCGGCGCAGCCGCCGGTGCGGTTCGGCCCGGACGACACGTCGGGCGCTTGAAACTCCCCGCCCTTGCTTGTATCTCGGCGCGTCCCGGATAGAATGGGGCGAAATTCATTCGAGGCCGGACGGCGCATCGCCCGATGAGCGCCGTCTTGTGCCTTGCCAACCCGAGGGTCAGTCATGTCCTGGACCGACGAGCGCGTCGAGACGTTGAAGAAGATGTGGGCCGAAGGCCAGTCGGCGAGCCAGATCGCCAAGGAACTCGGCGGCGTTACACGCAACGCGGTGATCGGCAAGGTCCACCGGCTCGGCCTGTCGAACCGCGTCGGCGGCGCGCCGGAGCCGAAGGCCAAGGCGCCCGAAGCCGCGCCGAAGCCCGAGCCGCGCCCCGCGGCGGCGGCGAAACCCGCCGCGCCCCGCGCCGAGCCGAAGCCCGCCGCCCAGCCCGCGCCGGCGGCGCCGCAGCGCCCCGAAGCCGCCCAGCCCGCCGCGGCCCAGCCCGCGACGCCCGCGCGCAAGCCGATCATCCCGGCCGGCCAGCCGCTGCCGCCGCAGCCCTCCGCCGGCGAGATCAGCCCCGAGGCGCTCGCCTCGGTCCGCGAGGTCGAGAAGAAGGCGCGCAAGATCGGCCTGATGGATCTGACGGAACGCACCTGCAAATGGCCGATCGGCGACCCGGCGACCGAGGATTTCTGGTTCTGCGGCCTCGCCGCCCAGCCCGGCAAACCCTATTGCGAGGCCCATGTCGGCGTCGCCTTCCAGCCGATGTCCTCGCGCCGCGACCGGCGCCGCTGATCCCGGCGGCAGGCGGCAGGAGGGTGCTTCCCTTCGCCGCCGCCTGCGCGTAGCCTCCGCCCCGCGAACAGGAGGCCCCATGCGACCGATCATCGAGGTCCGCGACCTTTCCAAAACCTATGCCAGCGGCACCCATGCCCTCTCGGGCGTGACGCTCGACATCGCCGGGGGCGAGATCCTCGCGCTCCTCGGACCGAACGGCGCCGGCAAGACCACCTTCATCTCGATCACCTGCGGCCTCGTCACCCCCACCGGCGGCTCGGTCAGCGTCGACGGGCACGACATCGTCCGCGACTACCGTGCGGCGCGGTCGCTGATCGGGCTCGTGCCGCAGGAGATCACGCTCGAATTCTTCGAGACCGTGATGAACACGGTGCGCTTCTCGCGCGGGCTCTTCGGCAAGGCACCTGACGACGCCTACCTCGAAAAGGTGCTCCGGGCGCTGGCACTCTGGGACAAGCGCGACGCGAAGCTGCGCGAGCTGTCCGGCGGCATGAAGCGCCGGGTGCTGATCGCCAAGGCGCTCGCCCACGGACCCCGCATCCTCTTTCTCGACGAGCCCACCGCCGGCGTCGACGTGAACCTCCGCCGCGAGATGTGGGAGGTCGTGCGCGGCCTGAAGAAGGAAGGCGTCACGATCATCCTGACCACGCATTACCTCGAAGAGGCCGAGGAGATGGCCGACCGCGTCGGCATCATCGACAAGGGGCGGCTGCTCCTCGTCCGCGACAAGACCGAGCTGATGCACGAATTCGGCCAGAAGATCCTCACCGTTGAGCTGACCGACCCCGTCGCCGCGCTGCCCGCCCCCCTCGCCGGCCTCGGGCTCGACCTCGGCGACGACGGGCGCACGGTCCGCTTCCGCTACGACACCCATGCCGACCGCTCCGGCATCGCCCGGCTGCTCGCGGAATTCGCCGGCCACGGGCTCGCGGTGCGCGACCTCTCCACCGAACAGACCTCGCTTGAGGAGGTCTTCCTGCGGCTCGTGAGGGACATGGCATGAACGCGCGCTCGATCCTGACGATCTTCAACTTCGAGATGGCCCGGTTCTGGCGCACGCCCTGGGAATCGCTCGCCGCTCCGGTCGTCTCGACCGTGCTCTACTTCGTCGTCTTCGGCGCAGCGATCGGCAGTCGCATCCAGTCGGTCGAGGAGATCAGCTACGGCGCCTTCATCGTGCCGGGCCTGATCATCCTAACCGTCCTGCAGCAATCGCTTGCCAATGCCGCCAACGCGATCTTCATGCGCAAGTTCGTGGGCACGATCTACGAGATCCTCTGCGCCCCGGTCTCTTTCCTCGAGGTCGTCGCCGGCTTCGTCGGCGCGGCGGCGCTGAAATCGGTGATCATCGCCATCGTCATCTACCTCACCGCGCTTTTCTTCGTCGACCTGCCGCTCGCCCATCCGGTGCTGGCGCTCCTCCTCCTGGTCCTGACCTCTTTCGGCTTTGCGCTCTGGGGCTTCCTGATCGGGATCTGGGCCAAGGACTGGCAGCAGCTGCAGTTCATCCCGATGATGGTGATCACCCCCCTCGTCTTCCTCGGCGGCGCCTTCTATTCGACCTCGATGCTGCCGCCGTTCTGGGCCGCGGTGGCGAAGCTCAACCCGGTCCTCTACCTCGTCTCGGGCTTCCGTTGGACCTTCTTCGGCCTCGCCGACGTGCCGCTTGCCGCCTCGGTCCTCGCCCTCGCGATCTTCCTCGCGCTCGGCTTCCTCGCCGTCTGGGCGATCTTCCGCACCGGCTGGCGGCTGCGCGCCTGACCCTTTCCTTGACCGCCGTGAGCGCGTATACGCCGCCGCCATGACCCAGAACCCGCCGAACCTCCGCCCCGATCTCGCGCCGAAGCCCGTCTTCGACGGTCCCGCCCGCCCCGGCCAGCCCCGGATCGGCATGGTCTCTCTCGGCTGCCCCAAGGCGCTGGTCGACAGCGAGCGGATCCTGACCCGCCTTCGCGCCGAGGGCTACGCGATCAGCCCCGACTACGCTGGCGCGGACGCCGTCATCGTCAACACCTGCGGCTTTCTCGACAGCGCCAAGGCGGAAAGCCTCGAGGCCATCGGCGAGGCGCTTACGGCCAACGGCCGGGTGATCGTCACCGGCTGTCTCGGGGCCGAGCCCGACTACATTACCGGCGCGCATCCTTCCGTCCTCGCGGTGACCGGCCCGCATCAGTACGAACAGGTGCTCGACGCGGTTCACGGCGCAGTGCCGCCCGCGCCCGATCCCTTCGTCGACCTCATGCCCGCGACCGGCGTGAAGCTCACGCCCCGGCATTACAGCTACCTCAAGATCTCCGAGGGCTGTAACCACAAGTGCCGGTTCTGCATCATCCCCGACATGCGCGGCCGCCTCGTCTCGCGCCCCGCCCATGCGGTCGTCCGCGAGGCGGAAAAGCTGGTCGAGGCCGGGGTGCGGGAACTGCTCGTCATCAGCCAGGACACCTCGGCCTACGGGCTCGACCTGAAACACGGGGTCAGCGCCGGCCGCGACGGGCGCGAGCACCGCGCCCATATCACCGACCTCGCCCGCGACCTCGGCAGCCTCGGCGCCTGGGTCCGGCTGCACTACGTCTACCCCTACCCCCATGTGCGCGACCTCATTCCGCTGATGGCCGAGGGGCTGGTGCTGCCCTATCTCGACATCCCGTTCCAGCATGCCCATCCGGAGACGCTGAAGCGCATGGCACGCCCCGCCGCCGCCGCGAAGACGCTCGACGAGATCGCGGCCTGGCGCGCCATCTGCCCCGAGATCACACTCCGCTCCACCTTCATCGTCGGCTATCCCGGCGAGACCGAGGCGGAGTTCCAGACCCTTCTCGACTGGATGGACGAGGCCCAGCTCGACCGCGTCGGCTGCTTCCAGTACGAGAACGTCGCCGGCGCGCGCTCGAACGCCCTGCCCGACCACGTCCCCGACGAGGTCAAGCAGGAGCGCTGGGACCGTTTCATGGAAAAGGCGCAAGGGATCTCGGAGGCGAAGCTCGCCGCCAAGGTCGGCACCCGGCTTGAGATCATCGTCGACGAGGTCGACGCCGAGGGCGCGACCTGCCGCACCAAGGCCGACGCGCCAGAGATCGACGGCAACCTCTTCATAGACGAGGATTTCGAGGCGCTGAATCCCGGCGACATCGTCACCGTCGAGGTCGACGAGGCCGGCGAATACGACCTCTGGGGGCGGATCGCCTGAAGGCGTGACGACACTCAGGCGATCCGGCTCTCCTTGGCGCTACGCGGGCGGCTTGTAGGCCGCAGCGATGGCCTTTGCCTTTTCCTGCGCCGCCTTGAACTCGGCGGCGGTGAAGGCCTGGACCGTCCGCATATGGCTGATCTGGCCCGAGGCGCCAACCGCCATGAGGGCCGGCAGCATGTCCTGCATCGAGGGGGCTTCCGAGATCGCCATGAAATCCCGCTCGCCCGAGGTCAGGTAGAAATGCAGCAGCTTGCCGCCCGCAGCCTCGATCAGCGCCCGCGCCGCGGCCTCGCGGTCCGACGGGCTCGCGATCATGCCCTTGATGGCGGAGCTCTCGTAGTTTCCGGTGAGAATGAATGTCGGCATGCTGTCCTCCCAAACAGTTGAACGCCCGATCAAGCGCCGGACGATGCACTTAAGTGTCTGTAGGCAAGTGCCCTTTTCTACCACACGAACGCGATTCACGCCATGCGGGACGAACGGCGGATTCAGCCGAGAAGCACCACGAGCCAGGCCACCCCGCCCGCGATCGCCGTCGCCGCCACCGCCGCCGAACCGCAGTCCTTGGCCTTGCCGGCCCGCGGATCGCGCTCCGGCGAGGCGAGATCGACGATCTCCTCGATCGCGGTGTTGAAGAGCTCCGCCGCGAGGATCAGGAGGCCGAGCGCGAGGATCATCGCCCGCTCGCCCGCGCTCAGGTCGAGCGCGAAGGCGAGCGTCGCGGAGGCGAGGTTGACCACCGTCCACTGGCGAAGCGACTTCTCGCTCGCCCAGGCCGCCGACCAGCCCTGCCAGGACCAGATGCAGGTATTGGCGAAGCGCCGGAGCTCGGCGGTTACGATGGCGCGCATGGGTCCCTCCGGTCGATCTTCCCGCGACCTTAGCGCCGTGCCGGGGCGGCTGCCAATCGCCGACCGTTGCCCGACGGAATGCCGACATTTTGCCGCCCGCGCCGCAGCGGCCTCAGCCGCACTCGGCCAGGTAGATCCGCACCGCCTCGGTGACACGTCGGAACCGGTCGCCGCCGAGCTTCACCCCGCCATACCAGCGGGTGACGACGACGATGTGGTTGACCAGCCCCTCGCGCTCGAGCATCCGCAGGATCACCGCCCCGGCGCCGGCCTCGCCGTCGTCGTTCTTCACCCCCTCGCGCCGCCCATCCTCGTCAAGGAGCAGCGCCCAGCTGTTATGGGTGGCGCGCGCGAACTTCTTCGCTCGGGTGAGTTCGACCAGAAACGCCGCCGCGGCCTCGCGGCTCGCCGCCGGGCCACCCGACACGGCGTATTTCGAACCGCGATCGCTCAGCACGTTCTCGATGATCCGCATAGCACCTCCGCCGCCGGGAATAGGACCTGCGGCGGGCGCTGCCAAGCCTGCGGCCGGGCGTTGTTCAGACGATGCCGCGCAGGCCCTCAAGCACGGCGCGGTTCGCGCACCATTCGGGCGCTACATGCGCGTGGCGGTCATGGCCGGGCTCGCGCCGCAGTTCCTGGCCTTCGTGGCAGTCGCGGCAGAGCGCGAGGATCGCGCGGAAATCGTCCAGCGTGAGGATCCCCGACTGGATCGCCTCGCCGATATCGACGCCGTGGCGCCGCGTCTCCTCCTCGGTCAGGAAATAGGGAAGCTCGGCCCCGGCCCCGCCGGACTTCGCCGCCATCGTCACGACACTACCCATCGCGCCTTCCTCCGATCCGTCGCGTTTGCGCCACCATCGCGCGATGACCATGGCCGACGCCTTGATTCAAATCAAGAGCCGTCGAAACCGCGGTCAGCGCAGCCCTGCAAGCGTGCGGCGCACCGTATCGATCCGGCTGGCATTGGGCGGATGGGTTCCTAGGAAACGGTTGCCGGGATCGGGAATGCGCATGAAAAACTCCGCGCCGCGCTCGGGGTCGTAGCCGGCCTGCCAGGCGAGGATCGTGCCGAGCGAGTCGGCCTCAAGCTCGTGATCCTTAGCGAACCGGCGGGCGCCGAACGTGCCGCCGATGTTCTGGGCGCCGCGGATCGCGCTCGAGTCGGCCCCGGTCGCGGCGGTCAGCACACCGGCGATCAGCGCGCCGGTCATCGCCTCCTGCTGCTGGCGCGGGATGTGGCCGGCGATGTGATGCGCGGCCTCGTGACCCATGACGAAGGCAAGCTCGTCGGTGTTGCGCGCTTCGGCGATCAGGGGAAGCGTGAAGGCGATGATCGGCCGCCCCGAGCGGTCGAGCGTTTGGAACGCGTTCGGCGGCTGGCCGGGCCGGTCGTCGACGACGATGCGGAAGTCGCAGTTCCCGGCACCCATGTTCCAGCATTCGCGCTCGATCACCGGCTCCATGCGGCTGACGACGCTGGTGAAGTTGCGGGCCGCGACCCGGGGAGGAACGGCGGGGCCGGGATCGACGGCCGGCCCGGTCGGATAGGGTCCCTGTGGATAGGGAGCCTGCGGATAAGGCGATTGTGGAACGGTCTCGACACAGCCCGCCAGCATGACGGTTGCGAGGATCGCCAGTTTTTTCATTCGCCTCTCCCGGGCCGCTTTGACTGCTCTGCGTAGGGTCAAGTTAGCGCTGCGCCGCGATCAGCGAAAGGCCCCGCGACCAGCGTTCACGATCCCGTGCGGACGTCCGCTTTTCGCGGCGACTCCGGCCCGTCGCAGACCGCCATTGAGCCCGGTCGCGGGCCGCGCTAGGCTGGGGCCATGTTTACAATCGAGCACGATTTCGACGCCACCGTCATCACCCTCGTCGACGAGGGAAGTCCCCACCTCGAAGAGGATGTGACCATCCAGGGCTTTGCCGAATGCGTGACGATCGAGCAATACGATCCGCGCAAGGACGAGGTCTGCAAGATCGTCATGTCGATGGCCCAGGTGCGCGAGCTTGCCGCCGCGCTGAACCTGCCCGAAGGCGTCTACCGGCTGAAGCCGAAAAGCTGACGGGTCAGACCCCGAACCACTTTCCCCACAGCCCCGCCGCCTGGAACATCAGGCCGAGCGTGACCATCAGGATGGCCAGCCCCAACTTGTCGCGCATCGCGAAGACGATCGGGTCGTAGTCCTGCTTGCCGTTCCAGCCGAGCATGACCATTCGGACGAGCCAGAGCCACATCGGCAGCATCGACAGCCACAAGACCCAGGTCGCGGGATAAAGCACGCGTCCCTGCTCGCTGATCGAAAACAGAAAGAAGACCAGGAGCGCGCCCACCGTTCCGAGCCCGGCGACGTTCAGAAGATCGCCGCGGTCCTGACGCCCGTACCCCCGCCCCGGCAGAGGTTGGTCGTCGGTGGTGAGCGTCAGCTCGGTCAGCCGCTTGACACAGCCGAGCGTGACGAAGACCGGAAGAAGGAAGATCAGCGCGTAGATCGACACCGCGACCCCTCCCGCCGCCGCGCCGGCGATCACCCGGATCGTGTAGAGCGCGGAAAGCGTCGCCACGTCGACCCATCGCATCCTCTTGAGCTTCAGCGAATAGGCGAGCGACAGGATCATGTAGAGCACGACCACGCCAAAAAACGCCCAGTTGATCGCTGCCGCCAATCCGAGCGCCAGAAGGCCGAGCACCGCGAAGGCGGCCATGCCGACCGCGATCGGGACCTCGCCGCTGGCGAAGGGGCGCCGGCATTTCGTCGGGTGCAGCCGGTCCGCCTCGAGGTCGAGAAGGTCGTTGACGATGTAGATCGCGGAGGCGGCGGCCGAGAAGGCGACGATGCCCCACAGGATCGGCACCAGCGTCGCGAGATCGAAGCGAAGCGACACGATCATCGCGAGCAGCAGGAGCAGGTTCTTGACCCAGTGATGCGGTCTGAGCGCACGGATCAGAGCGGCCGGGCTCCAGCCGCCGGGCAGTTCGACGACGTTCTGACCTTGCGCGGTCAGCGCCCGTGCCGACGGAACCCGGCCCACGACGAGTGCGTTCTCTGCGCGTTCCCACACCGGAATGTCCACGGCCGCGTCGCCGGCATAGTCGAAGCCGCGCTCGCCGAAAGCCGCAACCAGCGCCTCGGCCTTGGTCGGCCCCTTGAGGTCGATCTCTCCGTCGGAGGCGAAGACCTCCTCGCTCAGCCCATATTCCGCGGCCAGCCGTTCGACCAGGCTACGATCTGAGGCGGAGGCGAACACGACCTCGCGGCCGGCCATGCGCGAGCGCAGCGCGAGATCGGCGATCTCGGGATTGACCGGCAGGAGGTCGGTGCGCAGCGGCGCAATCGCCGCAAGCTCGGCCTTGAGCCGTTCGGGCCGGCGGAAGTTGCGTACCAGCGCGCCGAGGGTCGCGACCGGATCGCGTCCGAGCCCCGCCCAGAAAGTCTCGAGCGGCATGTCGGTCTTCAGAAACGTGCCGTCTACGTCGAGGACGAGCGGCTTCACCTCGGTCATCGCGGGCAACTCAGCCTTCGACCACGAAGACGCAACCGTCCGACACCAGCATCGGCGGCGTGCGGCAGAGGCCGCGCGCCACGGTCCAGGCCGCGAGTACCTTCGGCACATAGGCGCGGGTCTCGGAATAGGGCGGCACGCCGCCATTGTTCTTCACCGCGTTTTCGCCGGCATTGTAGGCGGCGAGCACCATCAGCGGATCGCGGTTGAATTCGCGCATCAGCCAGTCGAGATAGGCGACGCCGCCCCTGATGTTCTGGACCGGGTCCTTGCTGTTGCGCACCCCGAAGCGGTCCGCCGTTGCCGGGATGAGCTGCATCAACCCCACCGCACCGGCCGAGGAGACCGCGTCGGCCCGCCCCGCACTCTCGACCGCGATCACCGCGAGCGCGAGCGCGGGCGAAACCTCGGTGCCGATCGTCGCATTCAGGATCTCGCTGCCGTGACGCGCCGCGATGTCGCGCAAGTGCTGGAGCCGCGGAGCGGGGACGACCGTGCCGCCCGGCCCCTGGCTCAAGGTGGCGAGCGCGACGTCGAACCGTCCTGCCGAGTTGCCGAGCGATGGCGACACAGATTTCCAGTACCAGTCGTATTCGCTCGGAGAAGGCGGCCCGGACGGCACCGCCGGCTCGAGGCCGGGCGCCCGCCCGCCGCGCGGGATCGGGTTCTCCGGCGGCGGCAGCGGCGTGGACGCCAGCCGCAGCGCCTGCTCGGCGGGGTCGATCTGCACGGTTATACGCTTGGTGCCGGGGGCCGAGCCTCCCGATTTCGGCGCGCCTACCCGCTTGAAAGTGAACTCCGGATAGGGGGCCGCGGCGGTTTCCGCCTGCAGCGTGCCTGCGATCAGCGCCACGACGACGCTATAGAATAGTGCCTGTCCATACCGACGCACGGTTATGCCCGCCCTGCCTTCTTGAGGTTGTTCTTTAACTCTTTTCCCAGAATCTGCCTGCGGGAACCAGCATTTACCGCTCTCTTCCTGGCCAAATCCCACCTGATTCGGCCTTTTGGCAACAGGTCGATACGCGAAGCTGCGTCACTATCATTTTTTTATTTGCCGCCTTATCAATGACTTAAGGCAGTTCTGAAAAATACTTAACGCAACCACAAAAAGTACGATCGCCGCCCCAATCATGCCACGTTTCGAGGGCCAGATTAGCCCATGCCGCGACCGGGACGAGGCCCTGGAATACCTCGGAAGATCGGATGCGGATGGCGAAACGGGCGAAGCAAACGGAGAGAAACATGAAGTTCTTCAAACTGTTCAAGAAGTTCCACAACGAAGAAGACGGCGCCGTGACCGTGGACTGGGTCGTGCTGACCGCCGCTGTCGTCGGCCTCGCCGTCGCCGCCCTTGCCGCGGTCCAGCAGGGCAGCGACGGTCTGGCCGGAAAGATCCAGGCTTGGCTGGATGGTTCGGAGGTTCCGGCCACCATGCTCGGGGCATCCTCGACCACGCCGTAATCCGGCACTTCGGTCACGCCGACCGAACGAGAGCCGCGCCTTCAGGGCGCGGTTTTTCGTTTCCGATGCGGACGGGCGTACAGCGCAAGAAATCGGGCGCAAAAATGACCGATGCCCGCCGCTTTGGCGCCATGATGCGCGGCTCTACTGGGCCGGGGGCGAGGGCAGATCTGGCGTTCAACCGCCGCAAACATCGCACGACGATTGCGAGGCATGACATGAAAATTTTGAGAAGATCAAAACGCTTCGCTGCCGACGAGGACGGCGCCGTCACTGTCGACTGGGTGGTCCTCACTGCTGGCGCCTGCGCTCTCTCCGTAGCCACGATGCTCGGAATGAAGGGAAGCATGAACAGCGTCGGCGATGCGGTGAAGCGTTATCTCGACACTAGGACCGTCCCCGAAACCATTCAGGCCCCCTGAACCTCGACGGCCCGATAGACCGAGCCCCTGCCCAAGTGGCAATGTGCGTGGGGCCCGTCCACCGCTCGTGCGGCTCGGCACGGCATTTTCCTGCCGAGTGTTTCCCGGATGCGGGATATTCCTCCCTGCCGGCTCGCTTTGACCACCATTTCGCCGTATTCTCCGCGGATATTCCACGATAAGCAGGCGGATGGGCGCACCCAGCGAAGGAGCGGCGCCTGAGGCCTATTCGACGAAAGGAATCGACATGCGTCTGGTTTTTGGTCTGGTCCTGGTGCTCGGGGTCGCCCTTGCAGGCTTTGCCGTCTACATGGCGCAAGGGTATATCGAGCAGGCTCAGGCGGAGCGTGACATGCTCGCCGCGAGGCAGGCGCAGGCGACGAAGCTCGTGGATGTCGTCGTGACCAAGCGGCCACTGAGATATGGCGACCGGTTTACGGCCGACGATCTCGAGGTGATCAAGTGGCACGAAGGCAAGGTCCCCGAAGGCGCCTTCAATGCCATTACCGCGCCGAAGGGCGGCGACGCCTCGATCGTGCCGGTCTTCTTGGAGGGTGAAACGCGGCCCCGCGCCGCGATGCGCAGTTTCCAGCCGTTCGAGCCGATGCTCGCGTCCAAGATCACCAATCCGGGAGTGGACGCGGGAATCACGGCCACTCTCACCCCGGGCATGCGCGCCTTCGCCATCAGTGTCGACGTGACGTCCGGCGTCTCAGGCTTCCTGCGTCCCGACGACAGGGTCGACATCTACTGGAGCGGCAATATCAACGGCCAGGACACGGCGAAGCTGATCGATACCAACGTGAAGCTGATCGCGATCGACCAGTCCGCCGATGCCGACCGCTCCGAAGAGACCAGAATTGCCCGCACTGTCACCATCGAGGCGAAACCGGAACAGGTGGCGGCGCTCGCGCTTGCCCAGCAGACCGGGCGCCTGACGCTGGCCCTCGTCGGCAGCGGTGACGAAACGGTCATCGGCGCGGTCGAGATCGACCGCAACAAACTGCTCGGCATCGTCGAAGCTGCGCCGGCGCCCGCAGTCGCGCCGGAACCCGTCTGCAGCGTCCGCACCAACAAGGGCGGCGAGATCGTCGAGACGGTGATCCCCTGCACCAACTGATCCGCCCGCGCGGAAACGAGGGCGCGCCGGTCACCCTATGTGGTGGCCGGCGTTTCTTTTTTCACAACGCGTGTGGGAGTGTTGCCCCACGCCCACATAAAGAACTTTGTGCAAACACTTGATAGTTGCAAACAAACGCAGGTTCCCGCAATCTTGCTGCAAGCCGGGCAAATTCGACCCGTTCCTGAAGAAGTGACGGAGAGGCAGGTCACATGAGCACGAAGAAAATATTTGCGGCAGGATTGCTGGGCGCGACGCTCACGCTGGCCATCCCCGCTTCCGCCGGTGCGGAAACTCTGAAAATCGTCAGTGGTTCGGTTGCGAGTGCACTTGTCGTCCCCATGAACCGCGCGGTAGTGGTCGAATCAGACGTACCGTTTGCCGAGCTTTCGATCGCCAACCCCGGAATCGCTGACATCTCGACGCTCTCGGACCGGACGATCTATGTTCTCGGCAAGGCCCCGGGGCGCACGACGCTCACGCTTCTCGCGCCGGATGGCAAGCTGATCACCAATGTCGACGTCCAGGTCTCGCTTGATGTCGCGGAGTTCAAGGAGCGCCTTGAACAGATCCTTCCCGGCGAGAAGATCGAGGTCCGCACCGCGAATGACGGTATCGTTCTGTCGGGCACCGTGTCCTCGACGCAGGGGCTCGACCGGGCGCTCGATCTGGCCGAACGCTATGCGCCGGGGCGGGTTTCGAACCTGATGGGCGTCGGCGGGGTTCAGCAAGTCATGCTGAAGGTCCGATTCGCCGAAGTGCGGCGCGGCGTCGCGAAGCAGCTTCAGGCCGGCGTCGCCGCCTCGGTATCGACGTCCGACCTGGCCGGTGCCTTCGGTCTCGGGCCATCGGCCGGCCTAGCGCTCGGCGAAACGAACGATGCAACAGGGCTCGCCCCGATCAGCCCCAGTGTAATACCGAACTCCGAGAATACCGGACAGGCGCTTCTCGGCTTCTCGGCCGGTGCGTTCGAATTTGGTATCCTGCTCGAGGCGCTTGAAAGCAAGGGTCTGGTGCGCACGCTCTCCGAACCGAACCTGACGACGCTGTCGGGTCAGGAGGCCAGCTTCCTCGCCGGTGGCGAGTATCCGATCCCGGTGCGCGGCGACAACAACACGATATCTGTCGATTACAAGCCGTTCGGTGTCGAACTGGCCTTTACGCCCCGCGTGGTCGACGGCGATGTCATCAACCTGATGATCAACGCCGCGGTGTCGGGCATCGACCCGACCGTAAGCGTCACGGCCGCCGGCATCTCGGTCAACGCCTTCCGTCGCCGCGAGGCCGAGACCACGGTCGAGATGCGCGACGGCGAGAGCTTCGCGATTGCCGGCCTGCTCCAGGACGACTTCACCGACCTGAACGACCAGGTTCCGTGGCTCGGCGACATTCCCGTCCTCGGGGCGCTGTTCCGCAGCACCGACTACCAGCGCAACCAGTCCGAACTCGTGATCATCGTCACGCCGCATCTCGTCACGCCGACCCGCGGCGAGGCGCTGGCGCTGCCGACCGACCGCGTCCGGCCGCCGAGCGAGGCCGAGTTGTTCCTGTTCGGCAAGACCGCGTCGTCCGGCGGTGCCGTCGGCGAAGTCGCCAAGCAGGACTATTCCGGTTCCTACGGCTACGTGATGGAGTAAGACGATGCCAATGACAAAGAGCCTCCTCCTCCTCTCGGCCGGCTTCGTAGCACTCGCTGGCTGCTCGAAGGAAACCAACATGGGCCGGGCCTTCTATGCCGAGGCCGGATCCGAGATCGAGACCAGCGACTTCGGCAATGCGACGATGAACAACACGCTCGTGCAGACCGGCCAGAAATCCTATGCGATCGATCTAACGCGCCGCTTCGCGGCCGATGTGCCGAACACCGTGAACTTCGCCTTCGACAGTTCCCAGCTCGACGGCGAGGCGCATGCGGCGCTGCGGCAGCAGGCCCACTGGATCCGTCAGTTCCCGGAAGTGCGGTTCCGCGTCTACGGCCATACCGACCTTGTCGGATCGAACGCCTACAACAAGGCGCTCGGCTTGCGTCGCGCGCAAGCAGTCGTGGCATATCTGTCGAGCCAGGGTATCAGCCGCTCGCGGCTTGAGGCTGTCGCCTCGTTCGGCAAGACCCAGCCTCTGGTCTTCGTCCAGGCGCCGGAACGGCGCAACCGGCGTACCGTCACCGAGGTGTCCGGCTTCGTCGAAAAGCATCCGACGATCCTCAACGGCAAGTACGCCCAGGTGATCTGGCGCGAGTATGTGCGCAGCGCCGAGCCGGTTCACAGCCAAGCGCAAGTGACGGAGGGCGCCGCTGCGGCTGGCTCCGGCAGCTGATTTCTGCCGAGATTGTTTCTGTGTATGGGCGGACTTTGGCAACAAAGTCCGCCCAATTCACCTCATCGTCCACCCACAACGCATAATTACGATCTTTTAGCCCCAATATTGCCAAGATTCTCGCGGAGTTTCGAAACTCGGGAGCAATGGCGCGGCGCCCGAGTCGCGCCGGGTGAACGGAATTGGCCATATGGGATGCAGAGCGGACGCTCGACGCCCCCGGTTTGAAAGACGCACCCGCGTAGAGAAGGACATGTGTTAATGAGCAGCGTAGCAGCATTGCAGCCGGAGCCGGCGCCGATCGTCGCTTGCACAATTTCGCGCGATGTCAGCAACTTCGACCTCCTCATCGAGGATATGGAAACGGAGCTCGGCGAAAGCTGGGGTGACCTGACGTTCGACGATGCGGCGCAGTTCCTCAATCAGCCGGACGCCGATTCGCTCGAGTTCGTCGCCATCGCGGTCGACACACAGGACGAGAACGACCTTGCGCGGATCTCCGGCATCATCACGACTGCGAAGGACAAGGGCGTGAAGGTGATCCTGATCGCCGAAGAGGTCAGCCCGATCGCGCTGCACCAGCTTCTCAAGCTCGGCGCCGACGATTTCGTCCCCTACCCCCTGCCTGAGAACGCCCTGCGCGAGGCGATCGAGCGGGTGAACCGGGCGCCGGCCGTCGCCCAGGTCATGCACGAGCCGGCCCAGACGCCGGGCTTCAAACCGAAAGGCGATCGCAACGGCGTGATCCTGCCGGTCCACGGCCTCGCGGGCGGATCCGGAGCGACGACGCTGGCCGTGAACCTAGCGTGGGAACTCGCGACCGTCCAAAAAGACGACTCCCCGCGGGTCTGTCTGCTCGACCTGGACTTCCAGTACGGTTCGGTCTCGACTTATCTGGATCTGCCCCGGCGCGAGGCAGTCTACGAGATGCTCTCGGACACGGCCTCGATCGACAATGTCAGCTTCATGCAGGCGCTTCTTCCGTTCAATGACAAGATCCATGTCATGACCGCGCCGTCGGAGATGCTGCCGCTCGACATCGTGACCTCGGAGGACATCAACCGGGTGCTCGACGTGGCGAAGGCCAATTTCGACTTCGTGGTGGTCGACATGCCCTCGACGGTCGTGCAATGGACGGAAGCCGTCCTTAACCAGTCCCACGTCTATTTCGCGATGATGGAGCTCGACATGCGTTCGGCGCAGAACGCGCTGCGGATGATCCGGGCGCTCAAGGCCGAGGAACTGCCCTACGAAAAGTTGCGTTACGTTCTCAACCGGGCACCGAAATTCACCGACCTCTCCGGCAAGAGCCGGGTGAAGCGTCTGGCGGAAAGCCTTGGAATCACGATCGAGCTTCAGCTCCCGGACGGCTCGAAGCAGGTCACCGAGTCCAACGATCACGGCCTTCCGCTTGCGGACACGGCAGCGAAGAACCCGCTGCGGCGGGAGATCGCCAAGCTCGCGAAGTCGATCTACGAGCTGAACAAGGCCGCCGAAGCCGCCCTGTAACCTGGAGAGACCGCAATGTTTTCCCGTTACAAGAAATCGGCCAGCGCCGCCCCGGCGGCGACCGAACAGGCCAGACCGGCAGCGGAAGCGCCGAGCGCGCCGGCCGTCGCCGCCGTCCGGCGCCAGCCGCTCGCCGCGGCTCCGACGGCCCAGTCGATTGCGGCTGACAAGGAGAAGAAGCGCAAGGAGAAGATGAGCGAGTTGAAGGTCGAGCTGCACAAGCGGCTTCTCGACAACCTCAACCTCGCCGCGCTGGAACACGCCACGGAAGCGGACCTCCGCCAGGAGATCGTCGCGATCTCGACCGAGGCACTCGAGGAACTGAGCGTCGTCCTGAACAAGGACGAGCGCGCCAACCTGTTCCAGGAACTCTACCACGAGGTCATGGGCCTCGGCCCGCTGGAGACGCTGCTCAAGGACGACTCCGTCAACGACATCCTCGTCAACGGCCCCCGGCAGATCTTCGTCGAACGTGACGGCAGGCTCGAGCTGACCGACATCACCTTCAAGGACGAGCGCCATCTCCTGCGCATCATCGACAAGATCGTTTCGGCCGTGGGCAGGCGCGTCGATGAATCGAACCCCTATGTCGACGCCCGCCTCGCCGATGGATCGCGTTTCAACGCGATGGTGCCGCCAATCGCGGTCGACGGCTCGCTCGTCTCGATCCGGAAGTTCAAGAAGGAAAAGCTCGGGGTCGACGACCTCGTCCGCTACGGCGCCTTCACCGAGGAGATGGCGGCCTACCTTCAGGCCGCGGTATCGACGCGCCTGAACATCATCGTGTCGGGCGGTACGGGTTCCGGTAAGACGACCTCGCTGAATGCCCTGTCGTCCTTCATCGACAACTCCGAGCGGATCCTAACGATCGAGGACACCGCGGAACTCCAGCTCCAGCAGGTGCATGTGGGCCGGATGGAAAGCCGCCCGCCGAACGTCGAGGGCAAGGGCGCGGTGACCCAGCGCGACTGTCTCAGGAACGCGCTCCGGATGCGTCCCGACCGCATCATCGTCGGCGAAACCCGCGGCGAAGAAGTCATCGACATGCTGCAGGCCATGAACACCGGCCACGACGGCTCGATGACCACGATCCACGCCAACTCCGCCCGCGACGGCATCTCGCGCCTTGAGAACATGATCTCGATGGCCGGGATCGAAATGCCGATCAAGGCGGTGCGGGCCCAGATCGCCTCGGCCGTCAACCTCATCGTGCAGGTCTCGCGCCTTCAGGACGGCTCCCGCCGTATGGTCTCGATCACCGAGCTCACCGGGATGGAGGGCGACGTCATCTCGATGCAGGAGATCTTCCGCTACGAGCGGCTCGGCATTGCCCCCGACGGCAAGATCGTCGGCCGGTTCACCGCGACCGGCGTGCGCTCGGCCTATGCCGAACGCTTCCGCCAGTGGGGCTACGATCTTCCGGCCTCCATCTATGACCCCATCGCCGCGGAGTAAACGCGCATGATCATCAGCCCCACCCCGATCATCTATGCACTGATCTTCCTGGCCGTGCTTCTTCTGGTCGAGGGCATCTACCTCGTCGTCTTCGGCAAGTCGATTTCGCTGAACTCGAAGGTGAATCGGCGGCTCGATCTGCTCGATAAGGGCGGCAAGCGCGAACAGGTGCTCGATCAGCTTCGCAAGGAGGCGAGCCAGCACCTCAAGGCAAGGGGCATTCCGCTCTACTCCGTCCTCGCCAGCAAGGCACAGAAGGCCAACATCGCGTTCTCGCCGAAGGCCCTGATCGGCATGATGATCCTCCTGTCCTTCGTCGCCTTCCTGGGGCTGAAGATCGGCACCTCCGCCTCGACCCCGATCCAGATCGCCGTGGCCTTGGTGATGGGCGTCGGCGCGGTCTATCTCTGGATCGCCCGCAAGGCCAAGAAACGCATGGACCTGGTCGAGGAACAGCTTCCGGACGCGGTGGAACTCATGGTCCGCTCCCTGCGCGTCGGCCACCCCTTCTCCTCGGCGATCCAGATCGTCGCCAAGGAAGTCGCCGATCCACTCGGGTCCGAGTTCGGCATGATCGCAGACGAGAGCGCCTACGGTCGCGATATCACGGAATCCCTCAAGGATCTCGCTGAACGCATGGACATGCAGGATCTACGCTTTCTCGCAGTCGCCGTGACGATCCAGCAGCAATCCGGCGGCAACCTCGCCGAGATCCTCGACGGCCTCGCCAAGGTGATCCGCGCCCGGTTCCGGCTGTTCCGGCGCGTCCGCGCCATCACCGCCGAAGCGAAATGGTCCGGTGCGTTCCTGTCGTTGTTCCCGTTCGGCGTTCTTGCGGTGATCCAGGTCTTCAAGCCAACCTATTTCGACACCGTGAAGGACACTGCTGCCTTCATCCCGGCGGCGCTGGTCGTCTTCACAATGCTCGGAATAAACTTCATCTTCATGAAGATGATGGTCAACATCAAGGTCTGAGGGGGGCTGACCGTTATGCTCAACGCGATCAACGACTTCCTGATCGAGAGCTTTGGCCCGCTCGGCCCGCTCTTCGCGGTTGCCGTGCTCGGTGTGCTGCTGATCGCGGCCGCCCTGCCGACGATTCTGAAGAAGCGGGCCGATCCCTACGCCAAGCTGCGCGATACCGCGGGCCCGGCCGCCGGAACCGTCCGAACCCCGGAAAAGAAGACGCTGCGGGCGGCACGTGGCTCGGACAAGCTCGACAAGTTCGCGACTTTCCTCGAACCCAAGACCGCAGAGGAAATGAGCACGTCGCGGCTGAAGATGACCCGTGCCGGCTATCGCGGCCGCGACGCGGTTCGGACCTTCCACGCGATCCAGTTCATCCTCGGCATCCTCTTCCTGCTCGCAGGCGTGGTCTACGCCATCTTCGCCTCGGCAAGCGATGAGATATCTTCCGTCAAGCTGATCCTCTCCGTCATCATACCCGGAGCGGTCGGCTACTACCTGCCGCGATACTGGATCGAGCGCCGGATACAGACCCGCCAGCAGGAGATCCAGAACGGCTTTCCCGATGCGCTCGACATGCTTCTGGTCTGCGTCGAGGCAGGCCAGTCGCTTGATCAGGGTATCATCCGGGTTTCCAAGGAACTAGCCGCGGGTTATCCCGCCCTCGCCGAGGAGTTCGAGGTCGTCTCCCAGGAGATCAAGGCCGGCAAGGACAAGCCCTCGGTCCTGCGTGCCTTCGCCGAGCGGTCCGGTGTGCAGGATGTCGCCTCTTTCGTCACCGTGATGATCCAGTCGCAGACCTTCGGCACCTCGATCGCCGAGGCTCTGCGGGTCTATGCGTCGGAAATGCGCGACAAGCGGGTGATGCGGGCCGAGGAGGCTGCGAACAAGCTGCCTACCAAGATGACTCTCGGTACGATGCTCTTCACCGTGCCGCCGCTCCTGATCATCCTTGTGGGGCCCTCGCTCTACGACATGCTCCAGCTGTTCGCGAATTTCGGTCCCTGACTTCATGACATTGCGCATTCTTGGACTTGTGGCCGCGATCGGCCTCCTGGCGGGCTGCGAGTCGACCGGCGGCCAAGCCGCAATGGGCGACTCACC
Organism: Albidovulum salinarum; assembly: GCF_025673475.1. Taxonomy (NCBI): domain Bacteria; kingdom Pseudomonadati; phylum Pseudomonadota; class Alphaproteobacteria; order Rhodobacterales; family Paracoccaceae; genus Albidovulum; species Albidovulum salinarum. The sequence goes on from NZ_JAOVQO010000003.1 coordinate 199,059, forward strand.
CTTCGCTCCATCAGGCACGGTCAAGGGCGAGGAGGCGGTTGACGGCCTCATCGTCGGTCACCGGCTGATGGAAGCCAAGGAGTACGAGATGGCGCTCAAGGCCTACATGCGCTCCGCCTCCGAACATGGCCTGACCGTCGACGTGCTATCAGCAATCGGCTCTGCCAACCTCCAGCTCGGCCGGCTCGGCCAGGCGGAGACCATTCTTCGCCGCGCAATAGAAACGGACGAGACCTTCGTGCCCGCTTGGAACAATCTCGGCGTCGTGCTGATGGAGCGCGGCGAGGTCGCCGAGGCGAGCCGCGTCTTCAAAGCCGCTTTCGCTCTCGACAGTGGCCGATCGGACGCCATACGCGATAATCTGCGTCTCTCGCTCGCCAAGCTCGAAGAACCGGCCTATGATGATTCCGACAATAGCGAATTTTCGCTGGTGCGGCGCGGGCACGGGCAATTCCTGCTCCTCACCAAACACTGAGGCACGAGGCAGCAAAGGACGCAGACAATGCGCCATCCCTTCCTGATTTCGCTCTGCATCGCCGGCGTGTCGGTTCTCCCGGCCTGTGAGAAGAACTCGGATGCCGACGTCAAGCGCGCGATCGAGAGCGTCAACGTCATCGACGAGAGCAACCTCAACGACGTCATGCTGACGGTCGCCGATCCCAACGAATCCGTGGCTTACTTCCAGAAAACGGTCGCGCAGTACCCCGACCGGATCGACCTGAAGCGCGGCCTCGCGAAGTCGCTGGTGCGGGCCAAGAAGCCGACCGAAGCCGCGATCGCCTGGCGGGCCGTCATCGACAGCGCAGAAGGCACCAATGAAGACCGCGTCGCGCTGGCCGACGCGCTGATCCGCGCCAATGATTGGAAGAAGGCCGAGGCTGAACTAGCGCAGATCCCGCCGACCCATGAGACCTACGATCGCTACCGTATCGAGGCAATGGTGGCGGATGCGAACAAGAAGTGGTCCAAGGCCGACAGCTTCTACGAAACCGCCGTCGGCCTGACCACGCGGCCGTCGGGCGTGCTCAACAACTGGGGCTACTCGAAGCTGACCCGCGGCGATTTCGCCGGCGCGGAGAAGCTGTTCTCCGAGGCGCTGACCTACGACCGGTCCTCCTTCACCACCAAGAACAACCTCGTCCTCGCTCGCTCGGCGCAGCGCAAATATGACATGCCGATCGTGCCGATGACCCAGCAGGAACGGGCGGAACTGCTCTATACCGCCGGCCTGACCGCGATCAAGCATGGCGACGTGACCATCGGACAAGGTCTTCTCGAGGATGCCGTCGAGACCAGCCCGCGCTACTTCGACCAGGCGGCCCGCGCGCTCGAGACGCTCAACGCCAGCGTGACGAAGGGTTGACCCGGTGCTCGGCCTGCCTGCCTCGCAGGCGTATCTGATCCTTCTGATCTGTGTTCTCCCGGTCTGCGCATGGGTTTGCTGGTCGGATCTTCGCTCGATGCGGATCCCCAACGTCGCGGTCTTTGCGCTGGTCGGGATCTATGCGGTCGTAGGGGTCCTCGTCCTGCCGTTCGAGTTCTGGGCGTGGCGCTGGCTCAACCTCGTGGTGGTTCTCGCGATCGGCTTCGTCCTGAACGCGGTCGCCCATTTCGGTGCTGGCGACGCCAAGTTCGCAGCCGCCGCAGCGCCATTCATCCCGGCGGCCCATGCCGCGCTGGTGCTGCCGCTGTTCGCCGCCTTCTTGCTCGGTGCCTTCAGCGCCCACCGCCTCCTCCGCGCGATCCCGGCGATTCGGCGGATGACTCCGGACTGGGTGTCCTGGACGCGCAAGGATTTCCCGATGGGCCTCGCCCTCGTCGGCACGCTCGTCGCCTACCTTGCGATCCGCGCGTTCCTGCCCGAAGCATGACTCAATCCGGGCGCAATCGCTCCGGCCTCGGTGCAGCGCGGGCCGCGGCTCCGCCAGTCCGAGTTGTGCACGGTGCTGATTCATGCCGCTACGTCACCTCCATGCGCAAACCGGTCGCGGCGAGCGCCTCCCCCGAGCGGGTTCGACCTGCGGGCAACACCCGCTGCGGCAATGACAAAGCTAGGCCAATTGCCGCCTCGATCCGGATTTGTTTCCATTTTTTGGCCACAATGCCCCGGCACATTGCCGCTGTGAATCCCGTTGCAGATCGAGGGTTGTCGCGCGTGTCACAGCCCGTGCGCTGCCGTCGACTGGCGTCCAAGGAGGCCCCGACCCGATGAACATGCAGGTACCCAACGTCGTCGCGCCCTCCCCGCCGCGCTCTCTGGCAGAGACCGGCCTTTCCGTCGTGATGTTGCGCGACTTGCTCCTCAAGACCATGTTCCGCATGAATCTGGAGCGTGCCTCGGAGATTTCGCGGATCATCGCCCTACCCCTGCCCGTCACGCAGGAACTGATCGACCTTGCGCGCGGCCAGAAACTCCTGGAGGCCACGGGCACGCTGCACGCGAATTCCGGCGGCGAGATGGGGTATCAGCTCGCCGATGCCGGCAAGGCGCGCGCGCTCGATGCGCTGAGTCAGTCGGAATACTACGGCGCGGCGCCGGTCCCGCTTGAGGTCTATCGCGAGCAGGTCCGGAAACAATCGATCCGCAATGTGCAGATGACGCGCCAGCAACTCACCGGCGCGATGGGCCACCTGATCCTGCCCGACGAGCTTCTCGACCATCTCGGGCCCGCCGTCGGCGCGGGGCGTTCGATCCTGATGTACGGGCCTCCGGGCAACGGCAAATCCTCGATCTCGAACGGCATCCGCGATGCGATCGGCGACAAGATCTACGTCCCGAAGGCGGTCGAGTATTCCGGCCAGGTGATCACGGTCTACGATCCGATCGTGCATTCCGCGGCCGAGGCGTCGGTCGACGATCCGACGAGCCTGCGCCGCACGTCGAACCGCTTCGACAACCGCTATGTGCTTTGCGAGCGTCCGACGGTGATCACCGGCGGCGAATTGTCGCTGGAGATGCTCGATCTCACCTACAATCCGACGGCCCGGACCTACACCGCGCCGCTGCAGATGAAGGCGACCGGCGGCGTCTTCATCATCGACGACCTCGGTCGCCAGCAGGAGCCGCCGCAGAAGATCGTCAACCGCTGGATCGTGCCCCTGGAAGAGAACCGCGACATCCTCGCGCTGCAGTCGGGCGAGAAGTTCGAGGTGCCGTTCGACACGCTGGTGATCTTCTCGACGAACTTCCACCCGAACGAGATCTTCGACAAGGCGGCGCTGCGCCGGATCTTCTTCAAGATCAAGATCGACGGTCCGAACCAGGAGATATTCCTCAAGATCTTCGCGATGGTCGCGAAGCGGAAGAACATTCCCCTGGACGAGCAGGCGCTTCTGCACCTCCTGAAGGTCAAGTACCCGACGATCGACAATGTCTATGCGAACTACCAGCCGGTTTTCCTGATCGACCAGATGATCGCGATCTGCACGTTCGAGGGCATCCCCAACCAGATGTCGCCCGAACTGATCGACCGGGCCTGGGCCAACATGTTCGTCCGCGACGAGAAGATCATTCACTGATGCGTGGAATTGGTATTGCAGGGTCGGCTCGCATCGCGCGACCCTTTCTCGCCCGGCTGAACGCCGCTGGAATCATGGCCGAGGCCTTCGGCCTTGCGCCGCTCGACGGCGCCGGGCACGAGGCGAGCGCCGCCGAGGCCGAGGTCTTCGCGAACGGTCTCACCTGCCTCATCATCGCGCCCCGCGGCATCGCCGAGACGGAGGCGCTGCTGTTCGAGGGGCCGGCCTTCGCCAAACGCGCGGCCAGCCTTCGGACCATCGTGATCGCGGCGACCCTGTCGCCGCGCTATGTGCGCGCGCTCCGCGGCCGCGTCGGTGACGGGATCGCGCTGATCGACGCGCCCTATACCGGCTCGCTCCGCGCGGCCGAGGAAGGCCGGCTGTCGTTCTTTATCGGCGGCGAAGAGGATGATATCAGCCGCATCGCACCGGTCTTCGACGAGCTTGGCCACCAGGCGACTCGGATGGGCGGCTTCGGTACGGCGATGGCTGCGAAGGTGATGAACGATTTTCTGGCGGCGTCTGCGACCGCGCTGACGCGGATTGCCCTCGACTGGGCCGAGGCGCAGGGTATCGACGAGGCGCGGCTTCTCGAGATGACTGGCGACACGCTCGATGGCCTCCTGTTGCCGGGCCACGACCTCGCCGATCCGGTCGCGCCCGGCGGAGGCGCGGTCGACTGCGTCACGACGCTGGTGCGAGAGGTGGAGACGGCGCTCGACACCGCGCTGAAGGGCGCGCATCTGACCCCGCCCCACAAGGTGCAGGAAATGTTCCGCAGCATGAAGTCGCGGGCGCTGCACTGAGCTTGGCGCGGGCCGGGCAACGCGCCTAGACTGGGGCCATGCAGCCCCTGCCCGCCCCTATTTCCGACTGGTTCGCGTCCCGCGGCTGGCAGATCCATCCGCACCAGCAGGCGCTTCTGGATCGCGCCGGCAACCCCGCGCTCCTCCTCGTGGCACCGACCGGCGGAGGCAAGACGCTTGCCGGTTTTCTGCCGACGCTTGTCGAATTGACGGGTGGGACGCAGGCCGGCTTGCACACGCTCTACATTTCGCCCCTGAAGGCGCTGGCGGCCGATATCCGTCGCAACCTGACGGTGCCGGCGACGGAGATGGGCCTGCCGATCCGGATCGAGGATCGCACCGGCGACACCTCGCAAGCCAGGCGACGTCGCCAGCGGGCCGATCCGCCACATATCCTCCTCACGACGCCGGAAAGCCTCGCGCTGCTCCTGAGCTACCAGGACGCGCCGCGCATCTTCGCGGGGCTTTCGCGCGTGATCGTCGACGAGGTCCACGCGCTCGCGGAATCGAAGCGGGGCGACCAGCTCATGCTGTGCCTCGCCCGGCTTTCGCGGCTGGCGCCGGGGCTGCGCCGCGTCGGGCTCTCGGCCACGGTCGAGGATCCCGACGCCATCGCCCGTTTTCTCGCGCGCCACCCGGACCCCTGCGCGATCATTCGTGCCGATCCCGGCCCCGACCCCGATATCGCGATGCTTGAGACCGACACGCCGCCGCCCTGGGCCGGCGGCGGCGGCCGCTACGCGATCCCGCAAGTGCTCGCCGAGATCCGCCGCCACCGCACGACGCTGGTCTTCCACAACACCCGCGCCCAGGCGGAGCTCTTCTTCCGCGACCTCTGGATGGCCAACGAAGAGGGCCTGCCGATCGGCATCCACCACGGCTCGCTCGCCCGCGAGGCGCGCGTGAAGGTCGAGGCGGCGATGGTCGCGGGCGAGTTGCGCGCGGTGGTCTGCACCGGATCGCTCGACCTCGGCATCGACTGGGGCGATGTGGACCTCGTGATCCAGGTCGGCGCGCCGAAGAACGTCAAGCGGCTCGTGCAGCGGATCGGCCGCGCGAACCACCGCTACAACGCGCCGTCGAAGGCGCTGCTGGTACCGGCAAACCGCTGGGAGGTGGTCGAGTGCGAGGCCGCCCTGCAAGCGGTGAAGGCGCATGACCTCGACGGCGACCCACGCGGCCCCGGGCCGCGCGACGTCCTCTGCCAGCACATCCTCATCGCCGCCTGTTCGGGCCCCTTCGACGCGGGCGATCTTTATTCGGAAGTCACCTCCGCCGGCCCCTACGCCGCGCTCACGCGGGCCGGGTTCGACGCCTGCCTCGAGTTCTGCGCCACCGGCGGCTATGCGCTGAAGGCCTATGACCGGTGGCAGCGGCTGATGCGGCGCGACGGTCTCTGGTCCCTGCGCGATCCGCGCGCGAGCCGCGACATCCGCATGAATATCGGCACGATCACCGATACCGAGATGGTCAAGGTGCGCTGGCAGAACCGGCTTGGCGGCCAGCCCCTCGGCGAGGTCGAGGAGGCTTTCGCCGCGACGCTGACACCGGGCGAGACCTTCCTCATCGGCGGCCAGGTGGTGCGCTATGTCGGATTGCGCGAGATGGCGCTGGAGGTGGCCCCGGCCCCCGGCCGGGAACCGAAGATCGCGGTCTATTCCGGCACCAAGTTCTCCACCTCGACGCAGCTTTGCGACCGCATCCTCGCGATGCTCGGGCAGGAGAGTTGGCCCGACCTGCCAGCGTCGACCGCGGAATGGCTGGCGCTTCAGCGCGAGGTCTCGCGCCTGCCCGCACCCGACCGGCTGCTGGTCGAGACCTTCCCGGCCGAGGGCCGGCCGCATCTCTGCGCCTACGGCTTCGCCGGCAAGGCGGCGCAGCAGACGCTCGGGCTGCTCCTGACCAAACGCATGGAGGAGGAAGGGCTGAACCCGCTCGGCTTCGTCGCGACCGATTACGCGACCCTGATCTGGGGGCTCGACGCGGTGCCCGATCCGGCGCCGCTCTTCGACCGGGCGGCATTGCGCGAGGGGCTGGAGGGCTGGCTTGCCGGCAACGCGGTGATGAAGCGGACCTTTCGAAACGTGGCGCTCGTCGCCGGGCTCATCGCGCGCAACCATCCCGGCGCGCGCAAATCGGGACGGCAGGCGACCTTTTCCTCCGACATCCTCTACGACACGCTGCGGCGCTACGATCCGGGCCATCTGTTGCTCGAGGTCACCCGCGAGGAGGCGATGCGCGGGCTCGTCAGCTTCGGCCGGATCGAGGCGATGCTGGACCGCGCCGGAGGCCGGATCGACCTTCTCGCCCTGCCGCGTGTGACGCCCTTCGCGGCGCCCCTGTTCCTCGAGCACGGGCGCGTCCCGGTCGAGGGGGCGGCGCGCGAGCGGCTGATGGATGCGGCGGCGGAGCGGCTGATGGCGGAGGCTGGGCTCGGCTGAGGCGATGGCCGGGGCGGCTGCGTCGACGGCCGGGGGCGCGGCCCCCGGACCCCCGGGGTACTTGGGCAATGAAGAAGACGGGATTGTTTTTTCATTGGTTGCGGGGCAGGAACGCGGGCATGAGCGCATACGCATTCACTCTTGCAGGCGCGGCGCTGACCGCGCTGCCGTCCGGGGCGCTCCATTGGGCGGACCAAGGTTGCCTGACCGTTTCCGACCTGCATCTCGGGCGTTCCGAACGCTACGCGCGTCGAGCGGGAGCGCTGCTGCCGCCCTACGAGATCGTGGAGACGCTCTCGCGGCTCGATGCCGATCTCGCGGCCACCGGCGCGGGGATGGTGATCTGTCTCGGCGACACGTTCGACGATCTTCGGGCGGCGGAGCTGGGCGAGGCGCATGCGCTCTGGCTCGCGCGGCTGATGGCCGGGCGGCGCTGGGTCTGGATCGAGGGCAACCACGATCCCGGCCCGGTGGGGCTCGGCGGTGAGCACCGGGCGGAGTTGCGGCTCGGGCCGCTAACCTTCCGGCACATCGCCGAGACGGGGGCGGCGGGCGAGGTCTCGGGCCATTACCATCCGAAGGCGCGGCTTGCGGGCCAGGCGCGGCCCTGCTTTCTTGTCGATGACGCGCGGGTAATCCTGCCCGCCTACGGCACCTATACCGGCGGGCTTTCCTGCGATGACCGGGCGCTCGCCGGGCTGATGGCGCCGGGGGCGCTCGCGGTGCTGACCGGCCGTGTCGCGCGGGCGGTACCGATGCCGCGACGGAGGGGGGACGGATGAGCGGGACGGTCGATCCCGGCCGCGAGGCCAAGGTGCGGGCAAGCTTCGCCCGCCAGAACCTGATGGCGACCTTCGGCGCCGAGATCGTCGCGCTCGGGCCCGGCGAATGCCGGATCGAGGCGCCGATCCTTCCCGCCGCGCGCCAGCAGCATGAAGTCGGTCATGCCGGTCTGACCTTTGCCCTCGGCGACAGTGCAGCGGGCTATGCCGCGCTCACGCTGATGCCGGAGGAGGCGGAGGTGATGACGGCCGAGATGAAGATCAACCTCCTCGCCCCCGCGCGCGGCGAGCGGCTCGTCGCCACCGGCCGCGTCGTGAAGGCCGGCCGGCGGCTCACCGTCGTCACCGCCGAGGTCGCGGTAGAGGCGGCGGGCGAGACCCGCCTGATCGCCGTCCTCCAGGGCACGATGGTCGCGGTCATTCCGGGCTGAGAGCGGTGCTCTCAACCATGGGTGCGCGCCTTCTCCGGATCGTGGAACGGCAGCGGTGCGACGCGGGCGGTGGTGGTGACGCCGTCCGCAATGACCTCGAGGACCGTGCCCTCGGCGATGTCCGCCCGGACATGGCCAAGCGCCAGCGACTTCGCCATCCGGTGCGACCAGCAGGGGCTGTTGATCACCCCCACCTCTTCGCCGCCGAGCGCCAGCGTGCCGGCGAGCATGTCGCCGTGATCGACAATAAGCCCGACATTGCGGATCCTCTCGTGCCCCTTCGCGGCCATCAGCGCCGCGCGCCCCCGGAACTCCGGTTTCGTCGCGCTTACCGTGAAGCCAAGCCCGACCTCCCAGGGTGTATGGGCCTCGGTCATGTCGTAGCCGTAGAAAAGGAGCCCCGCCTCGATCCTGACCTTGTCGAGCGCGGTGAAGGAGCAGGGCATCACCCCCGCCTCGACGAGCCGGTCCCAGATCGCGCCAGCCACCTCGGCGCGGGCGAAGATCTCGTAGCCGCGCTCGCCGGAATAGCCGGTGCGCGAGATCCGGCAGTCATTGCCGAAAAGCCGGGTCGGCATGTGCTGGAAATAGCCGAGCGCGCCGAGGTCATCCGGCGAGGCCGCGTCGAGGATGCCGAGCGCCTTTGGCCCCTGCACCGAGATGTCGTGGAGGTCGTCGTCGAGCGCGAAGGTCACGTCGCGCCCCGCGGCCGAGGCCGCAAGCAGCGCCATCGTGTCGCCCGAGCCGTGGACGATCATCCATTCGCCGCCGTTGTTGGACACGATCGCATCGTCGGCCATCGTGCCCGCTTCGGTCAGGACCGAGAGATAGGCCGACCGGCCGGGCTCGATCCGCGAGATGTCGCGGGTCGTGAGATGATCGAGCACCGAAGCGGCCTCCGGCCCGCGCACGAAGACCTTCTTCAGGGGCGACATGTCGAACATGCCGGCCGCCTCGCGCACCGCGTCGTGCTCAGCCTCGGGGTCGGTCGCGTAGGTCCAGGCGGTGCCCATCCCGTTCCAGTCCTCGAGCCCCGACCCGAGCGCGCGGTGGCGCTCGGCAAGGACGGAGGTTCGGCTGAGGGGTGCGGTCATGGGGATATCCTTTCGGGGTCAGTACCATTCGTCCGGCAACGCCGTCTTGCGGCGGGCCACATAGTCGTCGAGCGCCTCGGCAATGGCGGGATCCATCGGCGGCGCCTCGTAGGCCGCGAGCATCGCCTTCCAGCGGTCGTTGGCGCGTTCCTCGGCGGTGCGGCAGCCGGCCTCGACCCAGCTCTCGTAGGGGCCGGCCTCGGCGATGTCGGGCATGTGGTTGGCAGTCGCGAAATGCCGCATCGTGTGGCTGGTGGAGAGGAAATTCTGCCCCGGCCCGGCCTCATGGTAGCTCTCGCGGGTGAGCGTGTCGGCAGAGACCTCCATCCCCGAGGCGAGCGTGAGCATCGCCCCGCAATGGTCGAGATCCATGACGAATTTCTCGTAGCCCATGGTCAGCCCGCCCTCGAGCCAGCCGGCCGCGTGCCAGACCTGGTTCGCGCCGGACATGACTGTCGCCCACATCGCCGAGGCGCTGTCCTGCATCGCCTGGCCATCGGGCGAATTGGCCGCCGTGATCTGCCCGCCGCCGGAGCGCACCGGCACCCCGAGCCGCCGCGCGAGCTGGCCGAGCGCCATCGTCACGAGATTGCCCTCGGGCGTGCCGAAGGTCAGCGCGCCGGACTTGAGGCTCATCGTGTTGTGGAAGCTGCCGTAGACCACCGGGCAACCGGGCCGGACGAGTTGCGCGAGCGCGATCCCGGCCATCGCCTCGGCATGGGTCTGGGCGGCGACGGCGGCGGGCGTCACCGGCCCCATCGCGCCGCCGAAGATCGCCGGCGAGACGCAGACGCATTGCCCGGCCGCCGCATAGCTGCGCAGCGCCCCCGTCATCGTCTCGTCGAAGACCAGCGGCGAGTTGACGTTGATGTTGCCCTGCATCACCGCGTGCTCCGCGACCGTATCGGCGCCGTAGGCGATCCGCGCCATCTCGATCGAGTCCTCGGCGCGCGATACCGAGGTCACGGCGCCCATGAAGGGCTTCGCCGACAGCGTCAGATGGGCGTGCACCATGTCGAAATGGCGCTTGTTGACGGGGATGTCGGTCGGCTCGCAGACGGTGCCGCCGGAGTGATGAAGCCAGGGCGACATCCAGGCTAGCTTCACGAAGTTGCGGAAATCCTCGATCGTCGCGTAGCGCCTGCCACGGTCGAGATCGGTCACGAAAGGCGAGCCGTAGCCCGGCATCAGCACGAGGTGATCGCCGCCGAGGACTACCGAGTGGCGCGGATCGCGGGCGTGGAGCGTGAATTCTGCCGGCGCAGTGGCGCAGAGCGCGCGCGCCTGACCGGGCTGGAACCGCACCCGCTCGCCCTTCACCTCGCAACCTGCCGCCGCAAAGAGCCGCAGCGCCTCCGCGTCGCCGCGAAAGTCGATGCCGATCTCGGCGAGGATCCAGTCGGCCTGTTCCTCGAGTTGGGCGAGCGCCTCCTCGCCGAGAAGCTTGTAGGCCGGGATCCGGCGTAGAAAGAGGCCCGCCCCGGTCGCCGCGATGTTGCCCGCAGCCCGCCGGGCGCGGCCGCCGCGCCGCCGCTCGGGACCGGTATCGGAGGTTGCCGGCGCTTCATGGGTCAACACGGTTCGCCTCTTGGCTGGATCGCCGGATGCGGAATTGCCCGGATACGTCCATAGAAAAGGCCAGTTCAGCAAATCTACAAGCGAATTGATTTGCTCTTGTCGTATAGTTTTTCTATACGCAAAAGATGCGGTTCCGCCATTACGACAGCCTGCGCATTTTCGCCACCGTCGCGCGTCATGCGAGCTTCGCCGCCGCTGCCGAGGAGCTCAACCTCACCAAGGGCGCGGTGAGCCACCAGATCCGCGGGCTCGAGGACGTGCTCGGGTTCGCGCTCTTCACGCGCCTGCCGCGCGGCATCGCTCCAACGACCAAGGGGCAGGAACTGGCGGCCACGCTCAAGGCCGCCTTCGACACGGTCGAGGCGCGAATCGCCGATCTGCGCGAGGCGCCCGAAAGGCCGGTGACGGTCGGCGTGACGACCTACTTCGCCTCGCGCTGGCTCTCGCCACGGCTGATGACCTTCCTTGAGGCCCATCCGCGGGTCCGCATCCGCATCCAGCCGATGGTCGACCTGACCGAACTGCAGGGCGAGGGCATCGACCTCGCGATCCGTTGGGGCCGGGGCGACTGGAACGACGTGGCGATCCGCCCGCTCTTTCGCTGTCCTGCCTTCGCCACCGGAGCACCCGCAGCGATGGCACTCGTGCGCGAGGCGGGGCTCGCTGCCGCGCTCGGGCGGCTCACACTGCTCGCCGACCGCTCCGGCAGCGCCGCCTGGGCCGACTGGCACCGCGCCGCCGGCCTGCCCTTCGCCGCGCGGAGCGCGGTCCTGACCGTCGCCGACCCGAACGTGCGCGTCCAGGCAGTGATCGACGGCCAGGGAATCGCGCTCAACGACGCGCTGGTGCAGCCGGAGATCGACGCCGGCCGGCTCTGCCGCCTGTCGGAGCATGCCCTTGATGATTATGGCTATTTCCTCGCCTATGAGGCGGGAACGCTGGCAAATCCGGACGTCGCGGCCTTCGCAGACTGGCTGATCGCGGCGGCGGAGCGAGGATGATGTCTGTCTGGAGGGGAAGTGGTGGCGAGGGGGGGACTCGAACCCCCGACCCCGTGATTATGAGTCACGTGCTCTAACCAGCTGAGCTACCTAGCCACTGCGCGGGCTAGGTATGCCAGCCCCCGCGCCCCGTCAAGGGCGAATCTCGGCCCTCACACACCATGATAGTCGCGGTACCAGGCGACGAAGGCCGCCATCCCGGTACGGATGTCGGTTTCCGGCCCGTAGCCGGTGAGGCGCCGCATCAGGCTGTTGTCGGCCCAGGTCGCCCTCACGTCGCCCTTCTGCATCTCCATCAGGTTGCGTTTCGCCGGTTTGCCCGCCGCGGCCTCGATCGCCGCGATGAAATCTCCGAGCGCCACCTTCTCGCCGTTACCGATATTGACCACACGCCACGGCGCCACCGGCGACAGGCTGTCGCCCTCCGCGATATCTTCGGGGGCGGCGGGCCGCTCGGGCACGGCGTCGATCAGGAGCCGCACGCCGCGTACCAGATCCGTCACGTAGGTGAAGTCGCGGTACATCTGGCCGTGACCGTAGACGTCGATCGGATCGCCCGCGAGAATCGCCTTGGTGAACTTGAACGGCGCCATGTCCGGGCGCCCCCAGGGGCCGTAGACGGTGAAGAACCGGAAGCAGGTCGTCGGCAGGTTGTAGAGATGCGCCCAGGAATGGCTGAGCGCCTCGGTCGCCTTCTTGGTCGCGGCATAGAGCGACACCTGCGTATCCGCCTTGTCGGTCTCGCGGTAGGGCATCTCGGTATTGGCACCGAAGACCGAGGAGGTCGAGGCGAGAAGCAGGTGCTTCACGCCAAGGTCACGCGCGGCCTCCATCACGTTGAACGTGCCCTCGATATTGGAGGAAAGGTAGCTTCGCGGCGCCTCGAGGCTGTAGCGCACGCCGGCCTGGGCGGCGAGGTGGACGACGACATCGGGCTTGAACGCGGCCATGTCCGCCACGAGCGCCGCGCCGTCCTCAAGCATGCATTCGGTGAAGCCGAAGCCCGGTGTCTGCAGCAGGATGCCTAGACGCGCCCGCTTCAGCGCCACGTCGTAATAGTCGGTCATCCCGTCCATGCCGTGAACCCGGATCCCCTCGTCGAGCAGGAGCTTCGCGAGATGGAAGCCGATGAAGCCGGCCGCCCCGGTGATGTAGACGCGCATGCTGTCCTCCCTGCCCTCGCGCGATGAATAGCCGGTCGGCGCGCGGGGGCCAAGGCCGGGCATCGCCAAATCCCGCGCGCCGCGTTAGGGAGAGCGGGAAAGGAGCCCCGATGCAGCCCCAGATTCCGCTCACCCGCGACCTCGTCCTGATCGGCGGCGGCCATACCCACGCGCTGGTGCTACGGATGTGGGGGATGCGGCCCCTGCCCGGCGTCCGGCTGACGCTGATCAACCCGGCGCCGACCGCGGCCTATTCCGGCATGCTGCCCGGCCATATCGCCGGGCATTACCCGCGCGAGGCGCTGCAGATCGACCTGGTGCAGCTCGCCCGCCACGCCGGGGCGCGGCTCATCCTCGGCCGCGCCGCGGGGATCGACCGGGAATCAGGCCGGGTGATCGTGCCGGGGCGGCCCGACGTCGCCTACGACGTCGCCTCGATCGACATCGGCATCACCGCCGAGATGCCACGCCTGCCGGGCTTTTCCGACTTCGCAGTGCCGGCGAAGCCGCTCGACGCCTTTGCTGACCGCTGGGAGGCCTATGTGCTCCAGCTTCCCGCCGGCGCGTCGGGGGCCAGGGTCGCCGTGGTCGGCGCTGGCGTCGCCGGGGTCGAACTGGCGCTCGCCGCCCGCCACCGGCTCGGGCCGGAGGCTTCGGTCACGCTCGTTGAGCGCAATCACGCGCTCGCCGCGGTCGGCGCCGGAGCGGGCCGGGCGCTCCGGGCGCATCTCGACCGCGCCCGGATCACCCTGATCGAGCAAATGCCCGCCGCGGCGGTGGAGCCCGACGGCGTGCGGCTCGCGGACGGCCAGCTCGTCCCGGCCGATTTCGTGATCGGCACCGCCGCGGCGCGAGCCCCAGGCTGGCTCGCCACGACCGGGCTGCCGCTCAGGGACGGTTTCGTGACGGTCGATCCGATGCTGCGATCGACCGGCGACAGGTCAATTTTCGCGGCAGGCGACATCGCGCATCTGTCCCACGCGCCGCGCCCGAAGGCCGGGGTCTTCGCCGTGCGCCAGGCGCCGGTGCTCCTGCACAATCTCGACGTCGCGCTCACCGGCACCGGGCGGATGCGGCGCTACCGGCCGCAATCGGACTATCTCAAGCTCATCTCCACCGGATCGAAGCACGCGGTCGCCGACAAGTGGGGACTGCCCTTGGACGGCGCCTGGCTCTGGCGCTGGAAGGACCGGATCGACCGTCGTTTCATGGCGAAGTTCCACGATCTGCCCAAGATGACCCCGCCACCCCTGCCCGCGCGCGTCGCGGCAGGGGTGCGCGAGGAGCTTGGCCGCGGCAAGCCGCTCTGCGGCGGCTGCGGCGCCAAGGTCGGCCAGGCCGATCTCAGGGCCGCGCTCGCAGGCCTGCCCGCGCCGCACCGGCCCGACGTGATCTCGGGCCCCGGCGACGATGCGGCGGTGCTCGCCCACGGCAAGGGCCAGCAGGTGATCACCACCGACCATGTCCGCGCCTTCACCGAGGATCCCTGGCTTCTGGCGCGGATCACCGCGGTTCACGCGATGGGCGATGTCTGGTCGATGGGCGCGCGGCCGCAGGCGGCGCTGGCGCAGGTGATCCTGCCGCGCATGTCGCCGCGGCTGCAGGCCGAGACGCTGCGCGAGATCATGGCGGCGGCGGCCGAGACCTTCGGCGCCGAGGGTGCCGATGTCGTCGGCGGCCATACGAGCCTCGGCGCCGAGCTGACCGTCGGGTTCACCGTGACCGGCCTGTCTGCGGAGCCCGCGCTCGCCCAGGCCGGCGCGCGGCCCGGCGACTGGCTGATCCTGACCAAGCCGATCGGCACCGGCGTGACCCTCGCCGCTGAGATGACCCGCGCCGCGCCTGGCGGCGTGGTGGCGGGCGCGCTGGCCTCGATGGCGCGCAGTCAAGGCGCGGCGGCGCGGATCCTCGGCCCCGAGGCCCATGCGATGACCGACATCACCGGATTCGGACTCGCCGGCCACCTGATGACGATGCTCGAGGCCTCGGGCACCGCCGCGCGGATCTCGCTCCGCCATGTTCCGCTCCTGCCCGGCGCCGAGGCGCTCGCGGCGGCGGGGCACGGATCGACGCTCCTGCCCGCGAACCGCGCGGTGATGGAGCGGATGTTTCTGACCGAGAGCCCGCGTGCCGACCTGCTCTTCGATCCGCAGACCGCGGGCGGCCTTCTGGCCGCGGTGCCGGCCGGGGCGGCGATGGATCTTGTCCGCCGGCTGCGCGATGCGGGCGAACCGGCGGCGGTCATCGGCGAGCTGACCGAGGGGCCGGCCTTCCTGACCGTCGAGGGCTGATCCATCGCTTGCGCCCGTCGCCAGGGCGACGGGCACTCGGGCGGGATCAGTCCCGCGCGGACCCCGCGAGCCGCCGCGCGGCCGCGGCCACCGCGCTTGCGAGCGGCGGAAGCGCATCCGGGGCGAGGCTCGGGGTCTCGACCAGCGTCTCGCGCTCGGGTGCGAACCGGGCGCGGTGCTTTTCGTAGCGCGGATCGTAGTGGCGCTCCATCAGGTCGCGTGCGAGATCGGCGAAGGCGCCCTGCCCGGCAAGCCCGCGCCAGGTCTCGATCACCTCCGCGGCGTGGACCGGCCGGAGCCGTTCCACCACCGCGGCGAGCCGCGTGGGATCCTCGGTCACGTCGGCATAGGCCCGCGCGAGGTAGTCCGCCCGCGCCGCCAGCGGCGCCGAAATCCGCACCCGCGGCGCGGCGCACATCGCCGCCCAGAGCTGTTTTGGCACCCCGAGGTTGCCGACGCGCGAGCTTTCCGCCTCCACCACCACCAGCCGGGCCGGATCGAGGCCCGCGAGCGCCGTCGCGAGCCGCCCCTCGAACGCCTTCTGCGAGGGCTGGCCGCCGGGCATGTCGCCGAAAAGCGAACCGCGGTGGTTGGCGAGCCCCTCCAGGTCGATCACCTGCAGCCCCTCGGCCGCGAGGAGCCCGAGAACCTCGGTCTTGGCCGAGCCGGTATTGCCGTCGAGCACCACGACCGGGGCCCGGACGGGGCGCTCCTGCAGTTCCTCGACCACGAGCTTGCGCCAGGCCTTGTAGCCGCCCTCAACCAGCTCCACCCGCCAGCCGACCTGGCCGAGGATCGTCGCGAAGGAGCCCGACCTTTGGCCGCCGCGCCAGCAATAGACCAGGGGCCGCCAGCCGCCCGGCAGGTCCGCGAGCGGCCCTTCGAGATGGCGCGCCGCGTTCCGCGCCACGAGCGCGGCCCCGAGCTTGCGGGCGAGGAAGGGCGAGCCCTGCTTGTAGATCGTGCCGACGCGAGCGCGTTCGTCATCGTCGAGCACCGGCAGGTTGATCGCGCCCGGCAGGTGGTCCTCGGCGTATTCCGCGGGCGAACGCACGTCGATCACCGCGTCGAAGTCGAACGCGGCCACTTGGGCAAGGGAGGTGAGCGTCAGCGCCATGGCCCCTCATAGCGCCCCCGGCGCCGGGCCGGAAGGGGGTGCTCAGTAGACCGTCACCGGCGCGCCGAGCGCGACGCGGTCGTAAAGGTCGACGACATGGGAATTGACCATGCGGATGCAGCCGTTCGACACCGAACGCCCGATCGAGTTCGGCTCGGTCGTGCCGTGAATGCGGATCGCGGTGTCATGGCCGTTCTGGAAGAGATAGAGCGCCCGCGCACCGAGAGGGTTGTTCGGCCCGCCCGGCATGCCCTCGGCGTACTTCGCGTAAGCTGCGGGATTGCGCTCGATCATCTCCGGCGTCGGCTTCCAGCTCGGCCATTCGACCTTGCGCCCGACCACCGCCTGGCCGCGATAGACGAGCTCCGCCTTGCCGACCGCGACGCCGTAGCGGACCGCCCAGCCGGGCTTGGCGATGAAATAGAGGAAATGCTGCGACGAGAGCACGTGGATCGAGCCCGGCACGAAGCTGCGCTTGACGCGCATCACGATGGGGTAGAACTCTGGCGCGATGGTCAGGCCGGGGACCGGCTGGGCAGGCGCCGCGGGCGCCTGTCCCGTTGCGGCGCGTGCGGCCGGTGGCAGGGCGGCGAGCATCCCCGCGGCCAGGGCTCCGGTCACAAGCGCACGACGGTCAGGCATAGTCTCGTTCTCCTCTGCAGCGCCCCCGCGCGAGGCCGCATCCACCAGTCTAACCCAGATTTGTCCTTTTCGATCTGTTTTTTCCGAAGAATCTGGCCGTGTTAGGGCGCGAATATGCCATCCTCGGACCTGTGCGTGCCCGATCCGCCGGCCTTCTATTGCGCCAGATCAATGACGCGGCCCGCGTGCCGGGCGATAGGATCGCAAAGGACAAGCCATGGCCCCGCCCGTCTTCAGAACCGAGAACCTCACCAAGGTCTACGACACCGGCAAGGTGAAGGTCCACGCCCTCGCCGGCGTCGATCTGGAGCTTTACGAGGGCGAGCTGACTGTCCTGCTCGGCCCCTCCGGCTCGGGCAAGTCGACGCTTCTGAACATCCTCGGCGGGCTCGACACCGCGACCTCGGGCCGGGTCTGGTTCCGCGATCTGGAGCTCACCGGGATGGGCGACCGCCAGCTCACCGCCTACCGGCGCGACCATGTCGGCTTCGTCTTCCAGTTCTACAACCTCGTCGCCTCGCTCACCGCGCGCGAGAATGTCCAGCTCGTCACCGATGTCTCGAAGCACCCGATGCGCCCGGCCGAGGCCCTCGCGCTCGTCGGGCTCGAACCGCGGCTCGACCATTTTCCGGCCGAGCTTTCGGGTGGCGAGCAGCAGCGGGTGGCGATCGCGCGGGCCATCGCCAAGCGGCCCGAAGTGCTCCTTTGCGACGAACCGACCGGCGCATTGGACAGCAAGACCGGCGTCCAGGTGCTCGAGGCGCTTCAGCGCGTGAACGACGAGCTCGGAACCGCGACCGTGGTGATCACCCACAACGCGATGATCCGGAAGATGGCGCACCGGGTTCTCCGCTTCCAGGACGGCCGCATCTCCTCGGTCGAGACCAATGACACCCGCCTCGCGCCCTCGGAGATCGAATGGTGATGCACGCGCTCGACCGCAAGCTCCTGCGCGACTTCTTCCGCCTCTGGGCGCAGGTTCTCGCGATCTCGATGGTGCTGGCCTGCGGGGTCGCGGCGCTGTTGACCTCGTTCGGCATGTACCAGGCGCTCGGCGACAGCCGCGACGCCTATTACGGGCGCAACCGTCTCGCCGATCTTTGGGCGCCGGCGCGGCGCGCGCCGATGTCGCTCCTGCCCGAGATCGCCGCGATCCCCGGCATCCGCACCGCCGAGGCGCGGACCGAGGGCATGGTGATGCTCGACCTGCCGGGGCGCGAGGAGGTCGCGGTCGGCCAGATCCTCTCGCTGCCCGCCTCGGGGGAGCCGCTCCTCAACCTGCCGATCCTGCGCTCGGGCCGCCTGCCCGACCCCGATGCCGAGGCCGAGGTCGCGGTCAACGAGCCCTTCGCGCTCGCCAACGGCTACCGGCCCGGCGACCGCTTCTCGGCCAACCTGAACGGCGCGCGGCGCGAGCTCACGATCACCGGAACCGTGCTCTCGCCCGAATTCATATACGCGCTCGGCCCCGGCGCGCTGATGCCCGACAAGGAGGGCTTCGCGGTCATCTGGATGCCCGAACGCGCGGTGCAGGCCGCCTTCGACATGTCGGGCGCCTTCAACAGCGTGACCATCGCGCTCTATGCCGGCGCGAGCGAGGCCGAGGTGATCGACCGGCTCGACGCCCTGCTCGACCCCTATGGCGGCACCGGCGCCTATGGCCGCGACCGCCAGATCTCCGACAGTTTCGTCTCCTCCGAGATGGACCAGCTCTGGACCATGACGGTCGTGCTACCGCCGATCTTCTTCGGCGTCGCCGCCTTCCTCGTGAACATGGTGCTCGGCCGCATCGTGGCGCTCGAACGCTCAGAGATCGGGCTCCTGAAGGCTCTGGGCTATTCCAACACCGCGATCGCGATGCACTACCTGATGCTCGCCGGGCTGACGGCGGTGGTCGGCATCCTCGTCGGCTGGGGCTTCGGTGCCTGGATGGCGCACGGGCTCGCCACGCTCTACGCCGATTTCTTCAACTTCCCCTACCTGATCTTCCGCGGCTCCTGGACGGTCTACGCGATCTCCGGCCTGATCGGCCTCGGCTCGGCCGCCTTCGGCGCGCTCAGGGTGGCGCTGAAGGCCGCGCGCCTGCCGCCAGCCGTCGCGATGCAGCCACCCGCGCCGCCGCGTTTCCGCCGCGGGCTCATCGACCGGATCATGGCCCGCCTGCGCCTCTCGCAGCCGGCTATGATGATCCTGCGCAACCTCGTGCGCTGGCCTGTCCGCGCGGCGGCAAGTGCCCTCGGCCTCTCGATGGCCGTCGCCGTCCTCGCCGCGGCGAGCTTCTTCGACGACGCGCTCGACAAGATGCTCGACACCACCTTCGGCCTCGCCAACCGGCAGGACGTCGTGCTGATGTTCACCGAGGACCTGCCCGAGATCGCGCTCGACGAGTTGCGCAGTCTGCCCGGCGCCATGCAGATCGAGGGGCAATTGAGCGAGGCGGTGATCCTCCGCAACGGCCATCTCGAAAAGCACACCGGGATCGAGGCGCGCCGCCCCGATTCCGATCTCTCGCGCGTCGTCACCGACGCGGGCCGGGTCACCGCGGTGGCGCCCGGCGGGCTCGTCCTCACCGAGCGGCTGGCCGAGCAGCTCGACCTCACCATCGGCGATCCCGTCGAGGTCGAGTTCCTGTCGGGCCGCCGCGAGACAGTGTCGCTGCCACTCCACGCGACGATCCCGCAGTACATCGGCCTCGGCGCCTATGCCGATTTCGAGACGCTGAACGCGATCCGCCGCCAGGCGCCGCGCGTCTCGGTCGCCAACGTGACGATCGACGAGGCCCACAGGGCCGAATTCCACCGCGCGCTCAACGAGATGCCGGCGCTCGCCGGGACGGCCATGCTCACCGACATGCTGCGCTCGTTCAAGGACACGATCCAGAAGAACATCGACATCACCGCAACGGTCTACATCGTCATCGCCGTCTTGATCACGGTGGGCGTCACCTACAACGGCGCCCGCATCCAGCTTTCCGAACGCGCCCGCGAACTGGCGAGCCTGCGGATCCTCGGCTTCTCGCGCGGCGAGGTCTCCTTCATCCTCGTCGGAGAGACGATGGTTCTCGCGCTCCTCGCCCAACCCTTCGGCTGGCTCGCCGGCATGGGCATCGCCTGGGCCTTCACCCAGGGCGTGACGAGCGACCTCTACGAGATCCCCTTCGTGATCGTCCCCTCCACCTTCGCCCGCGCGAGCCTGATCGTGCTCGTCACCGCGCTCGTCTCGGCGCTCATCGTGCGCCGCCGCATCGACAGGCTCGACCTCGTCGCGGTCATGAAAACAAGGGAGTGACCCATGGCTCTGCAACCGCGCCACTACATCATCGGCCTCATCGGCGCCGCGACGCTGGCCGGGCTCGGCTGGATCGGTTTCCGGACCGAGCCGGTGCCGGTCGACATCGCCAAACTCGCGCGCGGGCCGATGATGGTCACCGTGAACGCCGACGGCGAAACCCGGATCCACGACGTCTTCGATGTCGCGACCCCGATCTTCGGCACCGCGCGCCGGGCGCCAGTGGAGGTCGGCGACCCTGTGATCGCGGGCGAAACGGTGGTCGCGGTGGTCGAGCCGGCGGCTCCGGCCCTCCTCGACGCGCGCTCACGCCAGCAGGCCCAGGCCGCAGTTCAGGAGGCCGAGGCGGCGCTCCGCTTCGCCGAGGCGCAGCTCCTCCAGACCGAGGAGGAACTCGCCCACGCGCAGAGCCAGTACGACCGCGCCCAGACGCTGGCCGAGCGCGGCGTCACCTCGCTGACCCAGCTCGAGGATGCGGCCCAGATCCTCTCGATCCGCCTCGCCGCGCGCGAGGCCGCGCAGTCGAATGTCGCGATGTCGACCAGCGCCCTGCGACGCGCCCGCGCCGCGCTAATCGAGCCGGGCGCGGCCTCCGGCCCCGGCGAGCAATGCTGCATCACGCTCCGTGCGCCGATCACCGGCACGGTGCTGTCGGTCGACATTGTCAGTGAGCGGCCGGTCCTCGCCGGCACGAGGCTCGTCTCGCTCGGCCGCACCGACGATCTGGAGATCGTCGCCGACCTTCTCTCGGCCGATGCGGTGGGCCTCGAACCCGGCGTCCGCGCCATCGTCGAACGCTGGGGCGGCCCGGTGCCGCTCGAGGCGACTTTGCGGCGCGTCGAACCCTCGGCCCGCACCAAGGTCTCCGCCCTCGGCATCGAGGAGCAGCGCGTCGACGCGATCTTCGACATCACCAGCCCGCCCGAGACGCGCAAGGGGCTCGGCGACGGCTTCGCGGTCTATCTGCGCATCGTCACCTGGGAAGGCGCCGACGTGCTCCAGGTGCCGCTTTCGGCGCTCTTCCGCCGGGAGGGCCAGTGGGCGGTGTTCCGCGAGATGGACGGCGGCGCCCGCCTGACCCCGGTCACGATCGGCCGCCGGAACGGCACCGCGGCCGAGGTGACCGAGGGCCTCGCCCCCGGCGACCGGGTGATCCTGCACCCCTCCGACGCCATCGCCGAGGGCACGCCGGTCACCGATCGCGGCGCACACTGAGCGGACGGTCCTGCGGCGACGCGCGCGTTTGACTTTCCCCGCTCCGCCCCACATCTATCGGCGGAAGGAGGCTCCATGACCACCCACACCACCTTCACCGTCGAGGGCATGAGCTGCGCCTCCTGCGTCGGCCGCGTCGAGCGCGCACTGAAAGCCGTGCCGGGCGTCGAGGACGCGCAGGTGAACCTCATCGCCAGCACCGCGAGCGTCGACTACGACGGCACCGATGCGGTGACGCTCGCCGCGGCGCTCAAGGTGGCGGGCTACCCGGCCACGGAGATCGAGACCCGGCTCGAGGTCGAGGGCATGACGTGTGCCTCCTGCGTCGGTCGGGTCGAACGGGCCCTGAAGTCCGTTCCGGGCGTCGCGGAGGCCGAGGTCAACCTCGCCACCCAGTCGGCCCGCATCCGCTACACCTCCGGCACCACGACGCCCGAGGCGCTCGCCGCCGCCGTCACCGCCGCCGGTTACACGGCGAAGCCGGCCCTCAAAGCAGCACCTTCGGGCGACCGTCAGGCCGACGAGGCCGCAAAACTCCGCCGCGCCGTCGCGATCTCGGCCGTGCTCGCGGTCCCGGTCGTCGTGCTCGCGATGGGCACCCACATGGTGCCCGCCTTTCACCACTGGATCATGGGAACGCTCGGCGAAGCCAATTCCTGGCGCATCCAGTTCGTTCTGACCGCGGCGATCCTCCTCGGCCCCGGCTTCCTCTTCTTCCGCCACGGCATTCCCGCGCTCCTGCGCGGCGCGCCCGAGATGAACTCGCTCGTGGCGCTCGGCAGCCTCGCCGCCTTCGCCTATTCCGCGGTCGCGACCTTCGCCCCCAGCCTTCTCCCCGAGGCCGCGCGCGGCGTCTATTACGAGGCCGCCGCCACCATCGTCACGCTGATCCTGCTCGGCCGGCTCCTCGAGGCCCGCGCCAAGGGCCAGGCCGGCGAGGCGATCCGGCGGCTTATCGGTCTGCGTCCCGAAACAGCGCGGATCGAGCGCGACGGCGGCGTCGAGGACGTGCCGGTCGAGGATCTCGCCCCCGGCGACATCATCCGCCTCGCACCCGGCGAACGCGTCGCGGTCGACGGCATCGTGACCGCGGGGCATGGCTGGATCGACGAATCCATGCTCACCGGCGAACCCGCCCCGGTCGAAAAGGCCGCGGGCGCCCCGGTCACCGGCGGCACCGTGAACGGCGCCTCCGCCCTCAGCTTCCGCGTCACCGCCACCGGCGCCGATACCGTCCTCGCCCGGATCATCGCCATGGTCGCCGACGCGCAGGGCGCGAAACTCCCGGTCCAGGCGCTCGTCGACCGGATCACGCTCTGGTTCGTCCCCGCGGTGATGGCGCTCGCCGCGCTGTCCTTTCTCACCTGGCTCCTCGTCGGCCCCGCCCCCGCGCTAACCCATGCGCTGGTCGCCGGGATCTCGGTCCTGATCATCGCCTGTCCTTGCGCGATGGGGCTCGCCACCCCGGTCTCTATCCTCGTCGGTACCGGCCGCGGCGCCGAGCTCGGCCTCCTCTTCCGCCGCGGCGACGCGCTGCAGCGGCTCTCCGAGGCGCGCATCGTCGCCTTCGACAAGACCGGCACCCTGACCGAGGGCACGCCGCGCCTCACCGACCTGATCCCGGCGAACGGCTTTGACGCCGACACCGTCCTCGCCCTCGCCGCCGGCGCTGAGGCGCGCTCCGAACACCCGCTCGCCCGCGCGATCCTTGCCGAGGCGGAGGCGCGCGGCCTCACCCCGCCCGAGGCGGAGACCGCCACGGCCCTGCCCGGCCGAGGCCTCGCCGCACGCGTGGGCGGCCACGACCTCCTCATCGGCAATTCCCGCGCGCTCGTCGAGGCCGGGGTCGACGCGGCCCCGCTCGTCCCCGAGACCGCGCGCCTCGCCGCCGAGGCCAAGACCCCGATCCTGATCGTCGTCGACGGAAGGCCGGCCGCGCTCCTCGCGGTCGCGGACCCGGTCAAACCGGGTGCCAGGGCGGCGATCGCCGCGCTCCACGAGATGGGCGTGAAGACGGCGATGATCTCCGGCGACGCCAAGGCCACGGCAGAGGCCATCGCCGCCGACCTCGGCATCGACCATGTCGAGGCCGAGGTCCTGCCCGAAGGCAAGGTCGCAGCCCTCGAATCCCTCAAGTCGCAAGGTACGACCGCCTTCACCGGTGACGGCATCAACGACGCCCCCGCCCTCGCCGCCGCCGATATCGGCATCGCCATGGGCACCGGCACCGATGTCGCGATCGAGGCCGCCGAGGTCGTGCTGATGACCGGCGACCCCGGCGCGGTCGCGGACGCGGTCCGGCTCTCGCGCACGACGATGCGCAACATCCGCCAAAACCTCTTCTGGGCCTTCGGCTACAACGTGCTGCTGATCCCGGTCGCCGCCGGCCTCCTCTACCCGGTGAACGGCATGCTGCTCTCGCCGATGCTCGCCGCCGCCGCGATGGCCCTCTCCTCGGTCTTCGTGGTGACGAACGCGCTCCGGCTCCGCCGCGCCGGCCCCTGGCGGCAAAGACAGGCCTGATCCTTCTTCATTGCCGAAATACCCCGGGGGGTCCCGGGGGCGGCGCCCCCCCGGCCTCGCCGTCAGTCCCGCGCCCGCAGGACCTGCGCCGGCCGCGCCGCCAGCGGCCGGAGCGCGAAGAGAAGCCCCGCGACCAGCGTCGCCAGCGCCCCGCCGACAACGATGGACAGGGCCGAGACCGGCTCGAAGCGGAACGCCCCCTCCATCACGAAGACCATCACCGCCCAGCCCGCACCGGCGCCGAACCCGACGGCCACCAGCCCCGCCGCCGCCCCCATCAGCGCCGAACGGAGCGCGAAGCTCCTCAGCACCAGCCCGCGCGTCGCCCCGAGCGTCTTTAGCACCGCGGCCTCGAAGACCCGCGCCCGCTCGCCCGCCGCCGCCGCACCGACGAGCACCACGACCCCGGTCAGAAGCGTCACCCCGGCGGCGATCGCGGTGGCCCGGGCGATCGCCGCCAGCGCCTCGGAGACCCGGTCGACCACGTCGCGGACCCGGATCGCGGTGATGTTGGGATAGACCGAGGCGAGATCGCGCAGGATCGCCGCCTCGGCGGACGGATCGGCATGGACGGTGGCGATCCAGCTGTGCGGCGCGCCGGCGAGCGCCGCGGGGTTCATCGACATCACGAAGCCGATGCCGCCGGTGCCGAAATCCACCTCGCGGAACGAGGTGATCCCGGCCTCGATGTCGCGGCCAAGGACGTTCACCGTCACCCGGTCGCCGAGCCTCAGGCCGATCTCCTCGGCCTCCTCGCGCGCGAAGCTCATCTGCGGCGGCCCGGCGTAATCCTCCGGCCACCACGCCCCCGCCACGATCCTCGTGCCCTCCGGAGGTACCGCCGCATAGGTCAGACCGCGATCGCCCCGCACCACCCAGTGATCGCCCGCCACCTCGCGCGCGTCACGGCCATTGATCTCCGTCACCACGCCCCTCAGCATCGGCGCGGCCTCGACCTTCGTCACCGCCCGGTCATCGGCGAGCCGGGCGCGGAAGCCCTCGATCTGGTCGGGCTGGATGTCGACGAAGAAATAGGACGGCGCCACCTCCGGCAGGTCCTCGGCGATGGCGCCCCTGAGATTGGCGTCGATCTGGCCGACGGCGGCGAGGACCGAGAGCCCGAGCCCAAGCGACAGCACCACCGCCCGCGCCTCCTCGCGCGGTCCGCCGATGGCCGAGAGCGCGAGCCTGAGCGCCGGGCGCCCGCGCGCGCGCTTGCCCATCCGCCGGGCGATCCGGCTGAGCGCGAAGGCCGCCAGGGCGAGCACGACAAGCGCCGCCGCGACGCCGCCGAGCGTCCAGAGCGCGAGGGTCGGCACGCCGGACAGCGACGTGGCCACGACGACCAGAAGACCGGCGATGGATGCCAGCACGAGCCCCAGCCGCCAGCCCGGCCATTGCCGCCGCCCTGGCCCGAGATCGCGGAAAAGCGCCGCCGCCTTCACCTCGCGCGTCCGTGCCAGTGGCCAGAGCGCGAAAAGCGCGGCGGCAAGGGCACCATAAAGCCCGGCCTCGGCCAGCGGCCGGCCGGTCACGACCATCTCGACCGGGATCGGCAGCCGCGCGGCGATGAGCGGGCCGGCCAGAACCGGCAACGCCGCGCCAAGCACCAGCCCCAGGGCGATGCCGATCCCCGCCAGCACGCCGATCTGGACGAGATAGACCGCGAAGATCATTCGGCTTTCCGCCCCGAGCGCCTTCAGCGCCGCCATCGTCTCGACCCGGCCCTCCAGGTAGGAGGTCACCGCCGCGCCGATGCCGACACCGCCGACGGCGAGCCCGGCGAGCCCGACCAGCACCAGGAACGAGCCCATCCGCTCCACGAATCTCTGCATCCCCGGCGCGCCGCGCCGCGCGTCGCGCCACCGGAGCCCGGTGTCGCGGAACGCCGCCTCGGCCTCGCGCTTGAGTGCGTCGAGGTCGCTCCCCGCCGGCAGCAGGAGCCGGTAATGGGTGTCGAAGAGACTGCCGGGCTCCAGAAGCCCCGAGCCCGCGAGCGCGTCGCTCCGCACGATGCTGCGCGGCCCGAAGGTGAAGCCCGACGTGGCGCCGTCCGGCTCGCGCAGGAGCCGCGCAGCGACACGAAACTCCTTCAGCCCGAGCCGGAAGCGGTCGCCGACCGCGAGCCCGAGCCGGTCGGCCAGCACCGGGTCGAGCACCGCGCCCGGCACCCCGTCCACATCCGCCAGCGCCTCGGCCAGCGGCATGTCGGGATCGAGCACCAGCCGCCCGGTCAGCGGATAGGCCGCATCCACGCCCTTGACCTGGGTCAGCGCCCGTTCGGCCGTCTCGCCCGCGCCCGCGACCGCCATGGAGCGGAAATCGACGACCTCGGCCACCCGCTCGGCCCGGCGCTCCATGAAGCCGCGCTCGGCCTCGCTCGCGTAGCGATAGGTAAAGGACATCTCGGCATCGCCGCCCAGAAGCACCGCGCCCTGGTCGCGGATCGCCACCTCGATCGCCGACCGGACAGTGCCCACCGCGGCGATCGCCGCGACCCCGAGCATCAGACAGAGGAGGAAGACGGTAAAGCCGCCGAGCCCGCCGCGCATCTCGCGCCGGGCGATCCGGGCGGCGGGCGCGAGCGTCATTCGGCCACCTTGCGGGCCAGTTCCTCACCGGCGATCCGCCCGTCGAGAAGCCGCACCACGCGGTCGCAGCGCGCCGCAAGCTCGGGCGCATGGGTGACGAGGATGAGCGTCGCGCCATGCCGGTCGCGCAGGCCGAAGAGAAGCTCCATGATCGCCTCGCCGGTCGCCCCGTCGAGATTGCCGGTGGGTTCGTCCGCGAGGAAGATCGCCGGACGCGGCGCGGCGGCGCGGGCCAGCGCCACGCGCTGCTGCTCGCCGCCCGAGAGCTGCGCCGGATAATGGTCCATCCGCGCGCCGAGACCCATTGCCTCCAGCTCCGCCGCCGCGCGGCCGAAGGCGTCGCGCTTGCCCGCCAGTTCCAGCGGGATCGCGACATTCTCCAGCGCGGTCATCGTCGGAATAAGGTGGAAGGACTGGAACACGATCCCCATATTGCCCCGGCGGAACCGGGCAAGCTGGTCCTCGTCCATCGCCGTCAGGTCCTGGCCCAGAGCCTCGACCCGGCCCGATGTGGCGCGTTCGAGCCCGCCCATCAGCATGAGGAGCGAGGACTTGCCCGACCCGGACGGACCGACCAGACCGAGGCTTTCGCCGCGCGCGACCGACAGCGTGACGCCGCGCAGGATCTCCAGCGGACCGGCATTGCCCTCCAGCACCAGCCGGGCCGCTTCCATCTTCAGGATCGTCTCGCTCATCCGGTCTATCCGCCCGTTCCACCTTCCGAATCCATATGGGGTCCGGGGGCGCGCTGGCAACCTCGCCCGCGCCACAGCCCTGCTCGCGGCGCTCGTTCCGGCGGGGGCGGCGGCCGAGCCGCTGACCCTGCTCGCCTTCGGTGACAGCCTCACCGCGGGCTACGGCCTGCCGCCCGAAGAGGGGTTCGTGCAGCAGCTGCAAGGCTGGCTCGCCGAGCATGGCGCCGAGGTCACGGTCCTGAACGGCGGCGTTTCGGGCGACACGACGGCCGGCGGGCTGGCGCGGATCGACTGGGCGCTGACGCCCGAGGTCGATGCGATGATCGTGACGCTCGGCGGCAACGACCTCCTGCGTGGCCTGCCGCCGGAGGAGGCGCGAGCCAATCTCGACGCGATCCTCGACCGGGCCGACGAACGCCAGCTTCCGGTCCTCCTCGTACCGATGACGGCACCGGGCAACTACGGGCCCGACTACAAGGACGCCTTTGACGCAATCTACCCCGAGCTTGCCAAGGAGCATGGCGCCCGCCTCGCCCCGCCCTTCCTCTCTCCGATCCTCGCGCAGGAGGATCGCGCCGCCGCGATCGCCGCCTACATCCAGCCCGACGGGCTGCACCCGAACGCCGAGGGCGTGGCGCTCGTGGTCGAGGGGCTCGGGCCGGAGGTGCTGGACATGCTCGACAGCGCGGAGTGAGGCGCCCGGCGCGCGTCACGGGCCAAGCTGCGGCCCCGGCGCATCGGGATTGATGAACTCCGCCTCGATCCGGATCGCGACCTCGTCGCCCACGCCGAGCGTGGTGCCGGGCGCGGGAAGGCCGAAGGTGATCCCGAAATCCGACCGGAAGATCGTGCCGCGCGCCGAGAACCCGACCCGCGCCCCACCGGGATCCTGCGGATGTCCGGCATAACCGCCGTTGAAGGTCACGCTGAGCGTGATCCGGCGGGTGACGCCGTGGAGCGTCAGGTCCCCCGTCACCGCCGCCCGCTCCGGCGCGACGAGCCGCACCGCGCGGCTCTCGAAGGTGATCTCGGGGTAACGCGCGGCGTCGAGGAAGTCCGGCCCCTCCAAAATGGCGTCGAAATCGACCTCGGGATCGGGGTGGAGGGTCCGCACCGACCCCGGTTCGACGCGCGCCTTCAGTTCCATCGCCTCGGGATCGGTGGGGTCGAAGGCCAGCGTGGCCTCGAGCCCGGTCAGGTAGAGGGTGTAGTTCGAGAAGCCGAGATGGCTGACCGCGACGCTGAGACGCGCATGGGCCGGATCGAGGCGGTATTCCCCCGCGGGCGCGAGCGTGGCGACCGGCACGATACCCGGACGCTCCTCGGCGCCGGCACCCGCACCGGCAAGGAGGATGGCGATCAGGAAGGCGCGGGAACGCGCGAACGGCGGCAATGTGGTTTCCCTCGTCATGGGCTCTGGCGGCCAAGCTCCACCGGCGCCGGGCGGCTGTCAACGCGCGAGTCCGGGCCGCGCTCCGGATCGGCGCCGCGCCGCGCGGCGCGAGTTAGTTTCTGCTGGCCAATGCCGCGCATAGACAGGAAAGTGGCGCCAGACTCCGGAGGCTCCCCGCATGACCCTCATCGAGCGGCTCGCCGAAATCGTCGGCCCCGCAAACGTCCTGACCGGCGCCGACACGGCCCCTTACCGCGACGACTGGACCGGCAGGTACTGGTCCGAACCGCGCGCGGTCCTGCGCCCGGCCACGACCGCGGAGGTCGCCGCGATCCTGCGCCTCGCTAGCGTCGAGGCGCTTCCCGTCGTCCCCGCCGGCGGGCGCACCGGCCTCACCGGCGGCACCGAGGCCGAAGGCGCGCTCATGCTGTCGCTCGAACGGATGAACCGGATCCGCGCGATCCGCCCCGAGGCGCGAACCGCCGTCGTCGAGGCCGGTGTCATCCTGTCGACCCTCCACGACGCGACCGCGGCGCTGGACCTCTACTTTCCGCTCTGGTTCGGTGCACGCGGGTCGGCGACGATCGGCGGGGCGCTCTCGACCAATGCCGGCGGGTCCAACGTGCTGCGCTACGGCTCCACCCGCGCGCTCTGCCTCGGGCTCGAGGTGGTTCTGGCCGACGGGCGGGTGATGGATCTCATGTCCGAGTTGCACAAGGACAACTCCGGCTACGACCTGAAGGACCTCTTCATCGGCGCCGAAGGCACGCTCGGCGTCATCACCGCGGCGGTGATGAAGCTCGTTCCCGCCCCGCGCGCCCATGCGACCGCGATGCTCGCCGCGCCCTCGCTGACCGCGGCGCTGGCGCTGCTCAACCGGCTGCAACACGCGACCGGCGGCCTCGTCGAGGCTTTCGAGTTCATGCCGCGCGACTACATGGAACAGCTCCGCGACCGGCGCCCCGATCTCGGCCAGCCGTTCGCGGAGATCCACGACGTGACGATCCTCGTCGAGCTCGGCGCGACCGCACCCCGCGACACCGACCCCGGCCCTGACGGCAGCGTCCCCCTGACCGGGCTTCTCGAGGAGACGCTCGGCGCCATGCTGGAAGAGGGGCTGGTTCTCGACGCCGTCATCGCCACGTCCGAGGCCCAGCGCGCGGCGATCTGGGCCCGGCGCGAGGCGGCGGCGGAGATCGCGACCGGGGTCGGCCATGCCGTCGATCTCGACGTGGCGCTGCCGCTCGACCGGGTCGAGACCTTCCTCGCGCGGCTGCAGGACGGGCTTCATGCCCTCGCCCCCTGCGCCGTGACCAACACGGTCGGCCACCTCGGCGACGGCAACATCCACCTCGCAATCTTTCCAGGCCGAGAGGATGCCGCGCTAGACGACCGGATCACCGAGGCGGTGGAGGATATCGTCGCCGATCTCGGCGGATCGTTCTCGGCCGAGCACGGGATCGGCCGGTCGAAGCTCGGCTCGATGCGGCGGCGCAAGGATCCCGTGGCGCTCGACATGATGCGGGCGGTGAAGGCGGCCTTCGATCCGAAAGGGATCCTCAATCCCGGAAAGACCGTGCCCGAAAGCCGGGCCTGACCGTCGGCCGAAACGGTTCGGCCCCGTCAAGTCCGGCGGAACGGCATCGGCGTCGTCGCGCCCCTCAGCGCCAGTCGAAGAACCCTTTGGGCGCCTGCCCGAGCAGATCGCGCGCGAGGTCCGCCCCTGCCTCGGCCGCGTCCCTGACCCCGCAGCGGCGCTCGCCGCGGATCACCTCGGAGCCGTCCGGCCTCAGGATCTCGCCCCTGAGCCAGAGTCCGTCGTCGTCATGGACCGCGAGCCCGGCGATCGGCGTCTCGCAGGAGCCGTCGAGCGTGGCGAGATAAGCGCGTTCGGCGGCGAGCCGCTCGCCGGTCGTCCGGTCATGGATCGCCGCGAGCAGCTCCGCAGCGCGGCTGTCGGCCAGCCGCCGCTCGATGCCGATGGCGCCCTGGGCAACGGCCGGCAGCATCTCCTCGACCGAGATAGGCCCCCGCGCAACCCCGGTCATGCCGAGCCGGTTCAGCCCCGCCATCGCGAGGAAGGTCGCCGAAGCCACCCCGTCCTCGAGCTTCTTGAGCCGTGTCTGAACATTGCCGCGGAACTCGACGATCCTCAGATCCGGCCGCCGGTTGGCGAGCTGGGCGCGCCGACGCAGCGAGGAGGAACCGACGACCGCACCCTCGGGCAGATCCGCGAGGCTCCCGGCCGACGGCGACACGAAGGCGTCGCGCACGTCCTCGCGCGGCAGGTAGCAGTCGAGCGTCAGCCCGTCGGGCTGGGCGACCGGCATGTCCTTCATCGAATGGACCGCGATGTCGATGTCGCCCGCGAGAAGCGCCTCCTCGATCTCCTTGGTGAAGAGGCCCTTGCCGCCGATCTCCTTCAGGGGCCGATCGAGCACCCGGTCGCCGGTCGTCTTGATGATCACGATCTCGCAGGCGTCCTCGGGCAGCCCGTGCGCGGCCATGAGGCGCGTTCGGGTCTCGAAAGCCTGCGCCAGCGCCAGCGGCGAGCCGCGGGTGCCGATCTTCAGCGGTCTGGTTACGTCGGGCATCTGCATGAGCCCGGCATAACCGCGACAGAATGCCCTTGCAATGGGCCGCGCTGGCGCATCCGCTTGACATCCCGTCGCAGGGCGGGGTGAAAGGGGCCGAGAGGTGAGAGATGACCAAGACGATCCTGCGCGCCCTAGCCGGCGAAACCCTGCCCGTGCCGCCGGTCTGGATGATGCGCCAGGCGGGCCGCTACCTACCGGAATACCGCGAAACCCGCGCGAAGGCGGGCGATTTCCTGTCGCTCTGCTATAACCCCGACCTCGCCGCCGAGGTCACGCTGCAGCCGCTTCGCCGCTACGGCTTCGACGCCGCGATCCTCTTCGCCGACATTCTGCTTCTGCCGCAGGCGCTCGGTTCCGATCTCTGGTTCGAAACCGGCGAGGGGCCGCGATTGTCCACGATCACGGGACCTGCGGACCTCGCCCGGCTGAAGGACCGCGACGCGATTCACGAGACGCTCGCGCCGGTCTATGAGACGGTGCGGATCCTCTCCCGCGAACTCCCGAAGGAGGTCACGCTGATCGGCTTCGCCGGCGCGCCCTGGACCGTGGCAACCTACATGATCGCCGGGCGCGGCACGCCCGACCAGGGTCCGGCCCACGCGCTGAAGGCCGCCGACCGCGCGACCTTCGCCGCGCTCATCGACCTTCTGACCGAGGCGACGATCGACTACCTCTCGGCCCAGGTGGAGGCCGGCGCCGAGGTGGTGAAGCTTTTCGACAGCTGGGCCGGCTCGCTCAAGGGCCAGGACTTCGACGATTTCGCCGTCGCGCCCGCCAAGCGGATCATCGCCGCGCTCAAGGCGCGCCATCCCGGCTTGCCGGTCATCGCCTTCCCGCGCGAGGCACGCGAGCGCTATGTCGGCTTCGCCAAGGCGACCGGGGCCGATTGCGTCGCGCTCGACAATTCGGTCGCGGCCGACTGGGCGGCCGAGAACGTGCAGACGGACGGCTGCGTCCAGGGCAATCTCGATCCCTCGCTCCTCGTCACCGGCGGCGAGGCGCTGGTGACGGAGACGCGGCGCATTGTGAAGGCCTTCTCGAACGGCCCCCATATCTTCAACCTCGGCCACGGCATCACGCCGGACGCCGATCCCGAGAATGTCCACCGGATGCTCGCGGCGATCCGCGGCTGAGGATCAGCTTTCGATCCGGGCGCGGTGCCGGGCGTTGAACGTCTCCAGCTCCGCCGCCGATCCGGGACGCCCGGTGAAGGTCAGAAGGTAGGTCGGGATGCGCTGAAGCCGCGTCTCCAGCGTCTCGGCGGTGCCGAGCGCGAGGTAGCCCACCTGCGTCAGGTAGACGGTGTTGGCGCGGATGTCGGCCTCCTCGGCGCCGTAGCCGTGGCGCTGGAACATCGCCCGGATCGCGGCGAGGCGCGTGTTGTCCGCCGCCTCGAAGGCCCGCCCGAGGTCGGAATCGGTGCGCGCCCAGTTCCGCATCGCGACATCGAGCGCGGCATCGAACAACTCCGGCGTCACCCAGCAGTCGAAGAGGTTCAGCACCGCCTCGTTGATCGTCGCCGCCGCGATCTCGGTCTGGAGCACGAGGTTGCCGGTGTTCTTCTCCTGCCACCGCTTCACCAGTGCCGCCAGCAGCGACTCGCGGTCGGTGAAATGCCAGTAGAAGCTCGTCCGCGACAGCCTGAGCCGCCGGGCGAGCGGCAGGATCTTCACCGCCTCCACCCCGCCTTCGATCAGCAGCTGATAGGCGGCCTCGATCCAGCCCGCCTCGGTTCCGCGCCAGCCGCGCCCAAGCGATTCCATGTCTTCCATGCCGCTTCATAACCAGATCGCGGCGAACCGGGGTCGAAAAAAATCGACACATGTGTCGGTTTTTACCCTCCATCGCCTGCAAATCCGGCGTAAAACCGATTCCGTAATCGCCCGGACACGACCCGGGCGCCTTCGGACAGGAACCGCCATGGCTTCGAAAGACCCCCTCCTCCAGCCCTATCAACTCAAGCACCTGACGCTGAAGAACCGGATCATGACGACGAGCCACGAGCCCGCCTATCCGGAAAACGGCATGCCCAAGGACCGCTACCGTGCCTATCACGTCGAGCGCGCCAAGGCCGGCGTCGCGATGACCATGACCGCGGGCTCTGCCGCGGTGTCGAAGGACAGCCCGCCGGTCTTCAACAACATCCTCGCCTACAAGGACGAGGTCGTGGGCTGGATGAAGAAGCTCACAGACGAGTGCCACGACCACGGCTGTGCGGTGATGATCCAGCTCACCCATCTCGGCCGTCGCACGCATTGGAACAAGGGCGACTGGCTGCCGGCGCTGACCTCCTCGCATCAGCGCGAACCGGCCCACCGCGCCTTCCCGAAGAAGATGGAAGACTGGGACATCGCCCGCATCATCCGTGACTACGCCGATGCGGCCGAGCGGATGGCCGAGGCCGGGCTCGATGGCATCGAGCTGCAGTGCTACGGCCACCTGATGGACCAGCTCATGTCGCCCCTGACGAACGAGCTCGACGCCCCCTATGGCGGCACCCTCGAGAACCGGGCCCGCTTCACGATGGACGTGCTCGCCGCGATCAAGGAGCGCGTGGGCGACAGGCTCCTCATCGGCATGCGCTACACCGCCGACGAGACTGCGCCGGGCGGCCTCAGCGAGGAGGAAGGCATCGCCGTAGGCAAGATGTTCAAGGCGTCGGGCCATGTCGATTTCCTCAACGTCATCCGCGGCCAGATCCACACCGACCCGGCGATGACCGACGTGATCCCGGTGCAGGGGATGGCCTCCGCCCCGCATCTCGACTTCGCCGGCCGGATCAAGGCCGAGGTCGGCCTGCCGACCTTCCATGCCGCCCGCATCCCCGATGTCGCGACCGCGCGCCATGCCATCGCCGCGGGCAAGCTCGACATGATCGGGATGACGCGGGCGCACATGGCCGACCCGCATGTCGTGCGCAAGATCATCGAGAAGCGCGAGGACGACATCCGGCCCTGCGTCGGCGCGACCTACTGCCTCGACCGAATCTACCAGGCGGGCGACGCGCTCTGCATGCACAACGCCGCGACGGGCCGCGAGCTGACCATGCCGCATGACATCGCACCGGCGGCCGAGAAGAAGAAGGTGGTGGTCGTCGGCGCCGGTCCCGCGGGTCTCGAAGCCGCCCGCGTCGCGGCCGAGCGCGGCCATTCGGTCACCGTGTTCGAGGCCGCCTCGAAACCCGGCGGGCAGGTTCGGCTCACCGCCCAGAACCCGCGCCGCAAGGAGATGATCGGCATCATCGACTGGCGCATGGCGCAATGCGCGGCCCGCGACGTCGAGTTCCGCTTCGACACCTGGGCCGATGCCGCTGACGTCATCGCGCTTAATCCCGATGTCGTGGTGATCGCCACCGGCGGCCTGCCGCAATCAGAGGTGCTGGAGGCCGGCAACGAGCTCGTGGTCTCCTCCTGGGACATGATCTCGGGTGATGTGAAGCCGGGCTCGAACGTCCTCGTCTACGACGATGCGGGCGACCATGCCGGGCTGCAGGCCGCCGAGGTCGCGGCGAAGGCCGGCGCCAAGGTCGAGATCATGACGCCGGACCGCAGCTTCGCGCCGGACGTGATGGCGATGAACCTCGTCCCCTACATGCGGTCGTTGCAGGACAAGGACGTGACCTTCACCGTCACCTTCCGCCTGACCTCGGTCGCGAGGGACGGCAACCGCCTCAAGGCGGTGATCGGCTCGGACTACATGCCGCTCGCCAAGGAACGGCACTACGACCAGGTCGTGGTGAACCACGGTACGCTGCCGATGGACGAGCTCTACTTCGAGCTGAAGCCGATGTCGGTGAACCTCGGCGAGGTCGACTACGACGCGCTCATCGCCGGGCGTCCGCAGACCGTGAACGGCGGCCCGAAGGACGGGTTCCGGCTCTTCCGCATCGGCGACGCGGTCGCGGCCCGCAACACCCATGCGGCGATCTACGATGGCCTGCGGTTCCTGAAGGACGTCTGATCACGCCCTTCCCCTTTTCGCCCCGTCCGGTATTGTGACGTCTCGGGACCGGTCCGCACTTTCGGGTGACGGGCTGGCCCGCGCGCCGCAACGACGGTCGGGAGGAAAGGGAATATGCGATATCTGGCTGCGACAACCGCCGCCGAGGCCGCTGCCGCGCTGGCGGCGGAAACCGGTCTCACGCGGGTCCTGGCGGGCGGGACGGACGTGCTCGTCCAGCTCCGCTCGGGGCTCGTCGAACCCGACCTCGTCGTCGACATCAAGAAGATCCCCGGGATCCGCGAGATCACGGCGGAGGCCGGCGGTTTCCGCATCGGCGCCGCGGTCTCGGGCGCCGAGATCGGCGAGCATGCGGCGCTCTGCGCCCTCTGGCCCGGCGTGACGGAGGGCGTTCAGCTCATCGGCTCGACCCAGGTGCAGGGGCGCTGCACCATGACCGGCAACCTCTGCAACGCGTCGCCCGCGGGTGACGCGGTGCCCTCGCTGGTGGCGGCGAACGCCGTCGCGCGGATCGCCGGGCCTCAGGGCGAGCGCGACTGCCCGATCGACGAGATCCCCGCCGGCCCCGGCAAGACCACACTGAAGAGGGGCGAGATCATCACCTCGATCTTCCTGCCCGCCCGGCCCGACCGCGCCTCCGACGCCTACCTGCGCTTCATCCCGCGCACCGAGATGGATATCGCGGTTGCCTCCGCCGCAGTGTCGCTGGAACTCGACTCGGGCGGCACCGTGAAGACCGCGCGCATCGCGCTTGGCGCGGTGGCGCCGACCGTGATCGCGGTCGACGCGGCGGCCGCACTCCTCGTCGGCACCAGGCTCGATGACGGAATCCTCGCCAAGATGGCGCAGGCCTGCGAGGCAGTCTGCAAGCCGATCGACGACAAGCGCGGCACCGTCGCCTTCCGCACGAAGACCGCCGGCACGCTCGCCAGGCGCGCCGCGCTCATCGCTTACGCCCGCGCCGGAGGTTCCAGATGACCAAGATCCATGTCTCCACCACGATCAACGGCGACGCCCACGAGTTCCTCTGCGCGCCGGACGAGACGCTCCTCGACGTGCTGAGGAACCGGCTCGGCCTCACCGGCGCCAAGGAAGGTTGCGGCACCGGCGATTGCGGCGCCTGTTCGGTGACCGTCAACGGACGGCTCGTCTGCTCCTGCCTCGTCCTCGGCGCCGAGGCCGAGGGGGCCGAGATCGCGACCATCGAGGGCATGGCCGACGGCGACGACCTGCATCCCCTGCAGCGCCATTTCATCGACGGCGCGGCGCTGCAATGCGGGGTCTGCACGCCCGGCATCCTCGTCGCCGCCAAGGCGCTCCTCGAGAAGAACCCGGACCCGACGGACGAGGAACTGCGCTACTGGCTCGCCGGCAACCTCTGCCGCTGCACCGGCTACGACAAGATCATCCGCGCCGTGCAGGCGGCCGCGGCCGAGATGAGGGGGGCCTAAGATGTCCTTGGACGAATACCGCAAGCGCGAGTTCAAGCAGGTCGGAACGCGGGTCCGCCGCCCCGACGGGGTCGACAAGGTCACCGGCCGGGCGATGTACGGGGCCGACGCCACCGCGCCCGGCATGCTCTGGGGCCGCATCCTGCGCTCGCCCCATGCCCATGCCCGGATCCGCTCGATCGACGTCTCCGCCGCGCTGGCGCTGAAGGGCGTTAAAGCCGTGGTCACGGCCGAGGATTTCGGCGTGCCGGAGGACGATTTCACCCGCGACGTGCAGGACAACTGCATGGCGCGCGGCCGCGCGCTCTATGACGGCCACGCCGTCGCCGCAGTCGCCGCCGTGGACCAGGCGACCGCGCGGGCGGCGCTGAAGCTCATCAAGGTCGATTACGAAATCCTGCCGCATGTCACCGACGTCGACGCGGCGATGCAACCCGGCGCGCCCGTGGTGCAGGAAGGCCGGGTGCAGGAGAACGTGCCCAAGGGCTTCTCCGACAACGTCACCGCACATTTCGAGTTCGGCCACGGCGACCTCGACGCGGGCTTCGCCAAGGCCGACAGGATCGTCGAGCGGTCATTCAAGACCGCCGCTACCCATCAGGGCTACATCGAGCCCCATGCCTGCCTCGCCTCGGTCACCTCGGACGGCAAGGCCGACCTCTGGTGCTGCACGCAGGGCCATTTCTACGTCCGTACGCTCTGCGCCGGGAT
Organism: Albidovulum salinarum; assembly: GCF_025673475.1. Classification (NCBI taxonomy): domain Bacteria; kingdom Pseudomonadati; phylum Pseudomonadota; class Alphaproteobacteria; order Rhodobacterales; family Paracoccaceae; genus Albidovulum; species Albidovulum salinarum. Next base: position 236,348 of record NZ_JAOVQO010000003.1, read on the forward strand.
CCTCGGCATGGAGGCGAGCCAGCTCCGTGTCACCGCTTCCGAGATCGGCGGCGGCTTCGGCGGAAAGACCACGGTCTTCATCGAGCCTGTCGCGCTGATGCTTTCGAAGAAGGCCGGGCGGCCGGTCAAGCTCGTGATGAGCCGCGACGAGGTCTTCCGGGCTACCGGGCCGACGGTTTCGTCGTCCTCCGACATCAAGATCGGCATGACGAAGGACGGCCGCATCACGGCGGCCGAGGCGACCCTGCGCTATCAGGGAGGCGCCTTCCCCTGCGGCACGACCGAGTTCGGCACCCAGGCGGCCTTCGCGGCCTATGACCTCGACGCCGTGCGCACCTACGGCTGGTCGGTGATGACCAACCGCCCGAAAGAGGCCGCCTACCGCGCGCCGGGCGCGCCGGTCGCGATCTACGCGGTCGAAAGCGTCGTCGACGAGCTCTGCCAGCATTTCGGCCTCGATCCGCTCGATGTGCGCCTCAAGAACGCCGCGCGGAAGGGCACGAAATCCTCCTACGGGCCGACCTTCCCCGATATCGGGCTCGTCGCGACGCTGGAGGCCGCCAAGGCGCACCCGCACTACAAGGCGCCGCTCGGCCCGAACCAGGGCCGCGGCCTCTCCTGCGGCTTCTGGTTCAACTTCGGCGGCAATACCTGCGTGAGCCTCAACGTGAACACCGACGGTACCGTCGGCATCACCGAAGGCAACCCCGACATCGGCGGATCACGCGCCTCGATCAGCCTGATGGCGGCCGAGGAACTGGGCATTCCCTATGACAACATCCGCACGATCGTCGCCGACACGTCGTCCTTGGGCTACAACGACGTGACCGACGGCAGCCGCGTGACCTTCGCGGTGGGGCTGGCAACGATCAAGGCCGCGCGCGACGCGGTCCGGAAGATGTGCGCCCGCGCGGCGAAGATCTGGGGGATCGACGAGGAAGCCGTCCAGTGGAAGGACGGCGCGGCGGTGCCCGCCGGCCCCAATGCCGGGAAGTTCCCGCCGATGACGCTGGCCGAGATCGCCGCCGTCTCCGCCGAGACCGGCGGCCCGATCGCCGGCCATTACGAGGTCAACGCCGACGGCGCCGGGGTGTCGTTCGGCGTCCATCTCTGCGATGTCGAAGTCGACCGCGAGACCGGCGCGACCAAGGTCCTGCGCTACACGGTCTTTCAGGATGCCGGCAAGGCGGTGCATCCCGACTATGTCGAGGGCCAGATGCAGGGCGGCGCGGTGCAGGGCATCGGCTGGGCCTTGAACGAGGAGTATATCTACGGCGAGGACGGACGGCTCCAGAACCCGACCTTCCTCGACTACCGGGTGCCCGTGGCCTCGGACCTGCCGATGATCGAGACGGTGATCCTCGAAATCCCGAACCCCGGCCATCCCTACGGCGTGCGCGGAGTCGGCGAGACCGGCATCGTCCCGCCGCTTGCGGCGCTGTCGAACGCGGTCTCGCACGCGATCGGATTGCGCATGAGCGAACTGCCGATGTCGCCGCCGCGCATCCTGAAGGCCCTCGGGGGCTCCTGATGGTCAAGGTCCTGCTCTGGGGTTCGCTCCGGCAGGCAACTGGCGGGCTCGCCGAGGTCGAGGTCGAGGCGGCGAATTTCAAGCAGCTCCTCGACCGGCTCGCGGTCGAATATCCCGGCCTCAAACCCCAGATCGCGCGCGGCATCTCGCTTTCGCTCGACGGCGTGATCTACCGCGAGGCCTGGTTCACCGAGATCGGACCCGACAGCGAGGTCGTGCTCATGCCCTACATGACCGGCGGCTGACGCGTCGCAGGCGGGGCGGCGAATCGATTACGCGACGGGCTGACGCAATCAGGTCGTTTCCGGGGGCCATTCCGTCGCTATACGAACAAACTTCGCGCCTGCCGCAGGGGAAATAAGGTTCCGACGCCGGACTGAAACAACATGTTGAAATCGGGGAACGGTTCCGTTTTAGTCACCACACGGGTACAGAAGACATCAAAACACCAACGGGGAGCCCGACATTGACCAGCGCCACAGCAAGCGGTTCGCCCGCATTTGTATCGTTTGAGCACGTTCAGAAAAGCTATGACGGCGAGACGCTCGTCGTCAAAGACCTGAACCTCTCGGTCGGAAAGGGCGAGTTCCTGACGATGCTCGGGCCCTCGGGTTCCGGCAAGACCACCTGCCTCATGATGCTCGCCGGGTTCGAAACCGCGACTCACGGCGAGATCAAGCTCGGCGGGCGCCCGATCAACAACATCCCGCCGCACAAGCGCGGCATCGGGATGGTGTTCCAGAACTACGCCCTCTTCCCGCACATGACCGTGGCCGAGAACCTCTCGTTCCCGCTCGAAGTGCGCGGCATGGCCAAGGCCGAGCGCGAGAAGAAGGTCAAGCGCGCGCTCGACATGGTGCAGATGGGCGCCTTCGGTGGCCGCCGCCCGGCGCAGCTCTCGGGCGGCCAGCAGCAGCGGATCGCGCTCGCCCGCGCGCTGGTGTTCGAACCTGAACTGGTTCTGATGGACGAACCCCTCGGCGCGCTCGACAAGCAGCTCCGCGAGCACATGCAGTTCGAGATCACCCGCCTTGCGCATGAGCTCGGCATCACCACGGTCTACGTCACCCACGACCAGACCGAGGCGCTCACGATGTCCGACAACATCGCGGTCTTCGACGACGGCCGGATCCAGCAGCTCGCACCGCCCGCCGTGCTCTACGAAGAGCCGGAGAACAGCTTCGTCGCCCAGTTCATCGGCGAGAACAACACCCTTCTCGGCACCCTGAAGGAGATCAAGGGCGACGTCGCCCTGATCCAGCTCGACGACGGCGAACTGATCGACGCCAAGCCCGTGAACGTCTCCAAGCCCGGCGAGCGCACCCGCGTCTCGATCCGGCCCGAGCGGGTCGAGTTCAACAAGGCTCGACTCCAGCCCGGTGCCCACACGCTCAAGGCCGAAGTGCTCGAATTCATCTATATGGGCGACATCTTCCGCACCCGGCTCAAGGTCGCGGGCAACGAAGAGTTCATCGTCAAGACCCGCAACGCGCCCGACCAGGTGCGGCTCGAGCCGGGCAGCCAGATCGAGATCGGCTGGCTGCCGACCGATTGCCGGGCGCTCGACGCCTGAGCCTCCGGGCGCGGGGCGCAAGCCCCCGCGCCCGCAATCCGTTTGGCCTGGCAGCTTGTCCCGGAGCGGGGGCCAGATCGACTATTCGGGAGCATATAGGGAGTATGCAATGAACGTGACCAAGACCCTTCTGGCGACGACCGCGCTGACCTTCGCGGCCGGTGCGGCCTCGGCCCTCGACCTGACACTCGTGTCCTGGGGCGGCGCCTACCAGACCTCGCAGCTGAAGGCCTATGCCGAGCCCTACATGGCCGAGCATCCGGACGTGAACATCATCTGGGACGAAAGCTCGGCCGAAGCCGTGGCCAAGCTCCGCGCGATGAACGAAGCCGGCAACATCACCTGGGACCTCGTTGACGTCACCGTCTCCGACTCGATCCGCCTCTGCGACGAGGGCCTCGCCCGCGAGATCGACTTCGACACCGAGCTGGCCCCGGCGCCGGACGGAACCCCCGCCTCCGAAGACTTCGGCGCCACGCTGAACAACGACTGCTTCGTCCCGCAGATCGTCTACTCGACCACCTTCGGCTACCGCACCGACCTCGTCGGCGACACGCCGCCGACCTCCGTCTGCGACATCTTCGATCTCGAGAAGTTCCCGGGCAAGCGATCGCTGCAGAAGCGTCCGATCGACAACGTGGAATGGGCGCTCTTCTGCGACGGCGTTGCCAAGGAAGAGATCTACAACGTCCTCAGCACCGATGAAGGCCAGGCCCAGGCCTTCGCCAAGCTCGACACGATCAAGGATCAGGTCGTGTGGTGGACCGCAGGCGCCGAGACGCCGCAGCTGCTCGCCGACGGCGAAGTCGTGATGGGCTCGACCTTCAACGGCCGCCTGTTCTCGGCGATCGCCGAGCAGAACCAGCCGATCGGAATGCTGTGGGACATGCAGTCCTATGACCTCGACGGCTGGATCGTCCCGGCTGGCCTGTCCGAAGAGAAGGAAGCCGCCGTCATGGACTTCCTGAAGTTCGCGACCGACACCCAGCGTCTGGCCGATCAGGCCAAGTACATCTCCTACGGCCCGGCCCGCGCCTCCTCGGCGCCGCTCGTCGGCCAGCACGCCGATCTCGGCATCGACATGGCGCCGCACATGCCGACCGACCCGGCCAACGCGACCAACCCGCACATCTACGACTACAGCTGGTGGGCTGACAACCGCGACGACCTGGACGCCAAGTTCCAGGCCTGGCTGGCGCAATAATCGCCTAACGCCTTCGGAAGGGGCCCCCGGGCCCCTTCCACCCCATTCGTTTGTGACTTTGAAGAACCAGAAGCTCTGACGGGGGAGACATGAGCGACACAACCCAGACCGGCCCGATGCGGGCCGCAGACGGCACGCCGCTGAAGACGAGCCTCGCCCGCGCGCTCCGGCGCCAGAAGCTGCGGGCGCTGATGCTGATCGCGCCGCTTCTCATCTTCGTGCTGGTCACCTTCATCGCGCCGATCGCGGACATGCTGTTCCGCTCGGTCGAGAACCAGATCGTCTCGGAAACGCTGCCGAACACGGTGCGCGCGCTGAAGGACTGGGATCCGAAATCCGAAGCCTCGCCGGACGAGCCGGTCTTCGCCGCCCTCGCGGTGGATTTCCAGGTCGCGGCCGAACAGAAGATCCATACCAAGCTCGGCTCGCGGCTGAACTACGAAGATCCGGGCATTTCCTCGCTCTTCCGCAAGACCGGACGCGGCGCGGACGACATCGGCAAGGAGTTCATGGGCCGCTTCACCGACGCCGACAAGGCGTGGAAGGACGGCGAGACCTGGGCCGCGCTCATGGGCTCGGACGCCTGGCTCGAGAAACAGGCCGAATGGGCCGCCGCGAAGGAAGACGGCGCGCGCGAGCCGCGCTTCGCCCCGCGCAGCGAGGCCGCCGACGCGCTGCCGCTGACCGCGGACGCCTACAGGACCTTCGCCCGCGACACCCAGGCCACCGGCCGCAAGGGCGTGCCCGACACCAAGCCCTGGCCCGCCCTCTTCACCGCGCTGGCGCAGGATCTCGCCACGGCCTCGCCCGAGGCGCTCGCCGCCGTGGGCGGCCCGAGCGCGGGGCTTCTCGCCCCAGCCGCCACGGCCGTCGCCGGGTTCGAGCCCTTCTCCTACAAGGAGACCTTCGTCGGCATCGACAAGGACTGGGACAAGGTCAGCAACTGGGAGACGATCCGTCTCTACAGCGGCAACTACACGCCGGGCTACTTCCTGAACGCGGTCGACCTCGAAAAGGGCGTCGACGGGGTTCAGACCCGGCCCGAGCAGCAGCGCATCTATCTCAAGCTGTTCTGGCGCACGATGTGGATGTCGATGCTGATCACCTTCTGCTGCCTGCTGCTCGGCTATCCGGTGGCATGGCTCCTGGCCAACCTGCGCGCCTCGACGGCGAACGTGCTGATGATCCTCGTCCTCCTGCCGTTCTGGACCTCGCTTCTGGTGCGGACCTCGGCCTGGAAGGTGCTGCTGCAGCAGCAGGGCGTGATCAACGACATCCTCGTCTGGCTCGGCCTCGTCGATGACGCGAACCGGCTGGTGATGATCAACAACCAGTTCGGCACGATCGTCGCGATGACGCATATCCTGCTGCCGTTCATGATCCTGCCGCTCTACTCGGTGATGCGGACCATCCCGCCCTCGTACCTGCGCGCGGCGAAGTCGCTTGGCGCGACCAACTGGACGGCGTTCTGGCGGGTCTACTTCCCGCAGTCGGTGCCGGGCATCGGCGCGGGCGCGATCCTGTGCTTCATCCTCGCCATCGGCTACTACATCACGCCGGAACTGGTGGGCGGCACTCAGGGCGTCTTCATCTCGAACCGGATCGCCTTCCACATCTCGTCCTCACTGAACTGGGGACTTGCGGCGGCGCTCGGCTCGATTCTGCTCGGAGCGGTGCTGCTGCTCTACTACGTCTACGACAAGATCGTCGGCATCGATAACGTGAAGCTGGGGTAACAGACATGAGCAGCCTTCATTCCGAAATCCCGACCCCGAGCCTCACCGGCTTCACCCTGCCCCTGATGGCGGCCGCCGGCCTCGGCTTCGGCTACATCGTGGGCACCGCCAACGGCCAGCCGCTGATCGGCGCCGTGGCCGGCGCGGTGCTCTCCGCCGCGCTCGGCTATGTGCTCGCGAGCTTCGTTCCGGACCGCCGCACCGGGCGGCTCGGTACCGCCGCGGTGGCCGGCATTGCCGGCTTCGCGATGGCCGGCACCTCAGGCCTCGTCGCCGGGGCGATCATCGGCCTCATCCTGAGCTGGTTCGCCTACTGGCTCTCGACCGGCGACTACCGCCGCTCGGTCCCGTCCTACGCGACCGCCGGCGACGTCCTCTGGAGCAACAGCTTCAAGTTCATCTGCGGGCTGATCTTCTTCTTCCTGATCGCGCCGATCGTCGTCGTGCTGCCGCTGAGCTTCAACGCCCAGGACTTCTTCACCTTCACGCCGGAGATGCTGGCCTTCGATCCAGACGGGTACTCGCTGAAGCACTACCGGGACTTCCTGTCCAACCCGGACTGGACGCGGCCCCTGAAGAACTCCTTCGTCATCGCCCCCCTGGCGACGATCATCTCGGTCTCGCTCGGCACGCTCGCCGCGATCGGCCTCAGCCAGAGCCATGTGCCCGGCCGCCGCGCCATCATGGCGATCCTGATCTCGCCGATGATCGTGCCCCTGATCATCTCGGCGACCGGCATGTTCTTCTTCTACTCCAAGCTCGGCAACTGGATGGAAGGCAATCTCGGCATGTCGAAGGACTTCATCGGCTACGTCAAGGTGATCCTCGCCCATTCGGTGCTCGGCATTCCCTTCGTCATCATCACCGTCACCGCGACGCTGGTCGGCTTCGACCGGTCGCTGACGCGGGCGGCGGCGAACATGGGCGCCGGGCCGGTCCGCACCTTCTTCAAGGTGCAGATGCCGCTGATCCTGCCGGGCGTGATCTCGGGCGGCCTCTTCGCCTTCATCACCTCCTTCGACGAGGTCGTGGTCGTCCTCTTCGTCGGCTCGGCGGCGCAGAAGACGCTGCCCTGGCAGATGTTCATCGGGCTTCGCGAGCAGATCTCGCCGACGATCCTCGCGGTGGCGACAGTCCTCGTCACCTTCTCGGTCCTTCTTCTGGCCACGCTCGAGCTCCTGCGCCGGCGCTCGGAACGCCTGCGCGGCATGAGCCCGACCTGAGGCGGGCGGAACCGAAAGGAAAGGCCGGCCTTCGGGCCGGCCTTTTCGTTTGCCCGGACCGTGGCCGCGATTCGAGTGGAAACGCGGCGAACCATGCTTGCGGGCCGGTCCGCGACCCTGGCCATCCAGGGGCCGGTATTGCCGCCGCATGTGTGCTAGACTGGAACACACGACTGGATGCGCGTTCGGGGAGGATGGCGAAACTTCAAGTACAGTTGCTTGGCACGCTCAAGGTTGGGATCGGCGGCCGGGATCCGCTGCCCCTGCCCCGCAAGGTGCGCGCCCTTGTTGCCTGGCTTGCGCTCCAACAGGGCAGGCCGATGGGGCGCGAAGCGGCCAGCGACCTGCTCTGGGGCGACAGCGCCCAGAAGCAGGCGAGCGCATCCCTGAGCCAGGCGATTTACGCCTTGCGCAAGGCCCTCGGAGACCATGCGGACGTTCTCTCTGTTAATCCGGAGACGATCTGCCTCTCGACCGCCGGCATCAAGGTCGACGTGCCGGAGTTTTCCCGGCGCGCCCGAAGCAGCGACCACGACGACCTCCTGGCGGCGCGGGAACTCTATGCGGGCCCGTTTCTGGACGGCTTTCCGGCGCCGACGCCGGCGTTCGCGGACTGGCAGCTCGCCGAGGAGCGGCGCCTGCGACTGGAAGCCATCGACGCGCTGACGCGGCTTCTGGCTCTGCAAACGGCGCAGGGCCGCGAGGAGGAGATGGTCGCGACCGCCCACAGGCTGCAGGACCTCGATCCCTACAGCGAGACGGCCGCGCGCAGCCTCATGTCCCACCACGCGACCGCCGGTCAGATCGGGCCCGCCAGCGACGAATACGAGCGGTTGCGCGAAAGCCTGGCTGACGAGCTTGGAACCGAACCCGAGGCGGAGACGACCGGGCTTTACCAGCGCATCCTCGACGAGCGCTCCGCACCGAAGAGGGCGGCTCACGAGCCAAGGCCCGAGCGGCCCGCTCCGGGCCCACGACGCGGGTTCTGGATGCGCGTCGCCTGCGCCGCGCTCCTGGCCCTGCTCGCGGCGGGGGCCTTCATCGTGCAGACCCGTCCGGAGTTCCAACCGGTCGATGCCGCGACGATGGCCTACCCGCTTCCCGACAAGCCCTCCATCGCCGTTCTCGCCTTCGACGACCTGAGCGCGGGTGCGGATCAGGGCTATCTCAGCGACGCGATCAGCGAGGGTATCATCCATCATCTGTCGCGCTTCTCCGAGCTCTTCGTGATCGCCCGCAACTCCAGCTTCCACTATCGCGACACCGCGACCGATGCCCGAAAGATCGCGCGCGAACTGGGCGTGCGCTACATTCTGGAGGGCAGCCAGCAGAAGGACGGCGATCGGCTGCGCATCACCGCCCAGCTCATCGACGCGCTGGAAGGCAACCATGTCTGGTCGCAACGCTATGACAGCGACATTCTCGACCTCTTCGCGGTACAGGACGAGATCACGAACACGGTCGCCGCGACGGTCGCGGGCTCGGTTCTCGTCCGCACCGGCGAGGAAGCCAAGCGCGCCGACCCCGCAACGCTCAACGCCTACCAGTTGCAGTTGCAGGCTCAGCGACACTTCGGAGAATTCACGCGCGACGGGACGGAAAAGGCGCGGCAGGCCAATCTTGCCGCCCTGCGGGCCGACCCGACCTTTTCCCAGGCCTATGTCGGACTGACCTATGTCCATCTCAACGGCTACCGCTGGGGGTGGTCGGAGTTCAGCCGTGAAGACGCGCTCGAGGCGGCACGCGAAACGGCGCAGAAGGCGCTGGACCTCGCACCCGACGACTACACCTCCCACGAAGCGATGGCCTATGTGCACGTTCAGGCCGGAGAGCTCGACGCGGCGATCGTACGCTACGAGACCGCGCTCGAGTTCAATCCGAATGCGACGAAGGTCATGGCCATGCTGTCGGAGCCGCTCGGCTATGCCGGGCGGACCGAAGAGGCCGAGGAGCTGGTACTCCGGGCCAGCCGCCTCGATCCGTTTCACCCGGACTGGTACGAATGGAATCTCGGCTGGATCCGCTGGCTGCGCGGCGACTGCGACGGCGCTCTGCGGGCAATGAACGAAATATCGAGAATGCCACCGCTCGCCCGCCGGGATCTCGCGATCATTCATGTCTGCCGCGGCGACCTCGACGCGGCGCGGCGCGAGATCGGCGTCCTGCTCGACACCTTTCCGGATTATTCGGTCGAGGCCGTGCGGCTCAACTTCCGCGGCAAGTACCGCGATCCGGCAGATGAGCAACGCTATCTCGACGACCTGCGCACGGCCGGGTTGCCGGAAACGGCCGCAACGGCGCGGTCGAAGCAAGCGTCCGAGTAGCAGGGACACGGCAAGCCCTCACCACGTCCGAGCGACGCGGGGTTTTCTTTCCTCAGGAACCGTCTGCCTCGCGCAATCCGGCCAGAAATCCCGCTTTCGGGCATTTTTGAGAGCGGCTTGATCGCGCACTGACGTGGGCTTGAGGCCGCCGGTTCATCCTTCCCGCATGGTCCCTGCGACGGAGGAAGGTTTCATGCGATTTCCGTATCTTGCAACCCTCGGGGCCGCGGCCGTGCTCGCCGTGGCGGCGCTGCCCGCTCAGGGCGAGACGACTATTTCCGGCGCGAAAACACACGCCGAACTTGCCGCGATCGAGGACGCCGTTCCGGTCCTCGAGGCGTGGATCGACCATTTCGGAACCTACCCCCGCGTCGAAACCGTGAGACCGCGCATCGTGTTGGTCCCGGCGGGCAAGATGGCGGCGATCAGCGCCGAGACCGCGCATCACGGCCCGGCGACCCGCGGCGCCTACGACGCCGAAACCGCCACGATCTACCTGCAGCGCCCGTGGTTCGCGGACAGGGTCTACGACCGCAGCATCCTGCTGCACGAACTCGTCCACCATCGCCAGACCCATGCGCGCCACTGGTATTGCGATCAGGCGATGGAGTGGGATGCCTACAAGCTTCAGGAAACATTCCTTGATCAGGCAGGCATCGAAGCCGGGATCTTCTGGCTCGCCATCGCGCTCGAGTCCAGTTGCGCGGTGCGCGATCACCATCCGGACTGAACCCGCCCCGGGCACAGTTCGGCGCAAAGCCTCAGCCGAGGATCGTCAGCCAGACCGACACCGTGAGGATCGACAAGGCGGTCGCCACCAGCACCGCCGTCGCCGCGACCCGCTTGGCCACGCCGTACATGTTGGCAAAGATGTAGGAGTTGATGCCCGGCGCCATCGCCGCCGTCAGCACCGCCGACCGGAACGGCGCGGACTCGAGCCCGAAGGCCGTGCCAAGGCTCCAGGTGATCGCCGGATGAAGGCCGAGCGCCACCGCGCAGATGAAAAGCACCGTCAGGAGGTCCCCCTCCGGCCGGTAGCGCACCAGAACGCCGCCAAGCCCGAAGAGCGCCGCCGGAAGCGCCGCCCGTACCATAAGGTCCACCGCCTCGGTGAAGACGCCGGGCAGTTCGGTGCCCGAGAGATTGACCGCGAACCCGAGCGCGATGCCGATCACCAGCGCATTGCGGAACATCGCGGCCAGCACCGCCCTGATCATCGTGAAGATGCCGCGCCCGCCGTGGCGCACGATCTCCATCGTGGTGATGCCGAGCGCGTAGCAGAACGGCGAATGCACCGCGATGATCGCGTAGTTGGCGGCGAGCGCCGCTTCCCCATAGGCACGCTCGGTGATCGCCAGGCCAAGCAACAGCGAGTTCGAGAAGAGGCAGCAGAAGCCGATCGCGACGCTGTCGGGCCAGGGCCGGTTGAAGATCACCCGCGCGCCGAGGATGCCGGTCAGGAACCCCGCCGTGGCGCCCGCGTAGAACGAGAAAAGCAGCGGCCATTCGAAACTCTGGCCGAGGTCGAGCGTCGATATCGCGCGAAAGAGCAGGCAGGGGATCGCGAAATTCTGGGTGAACTTCATTAGCCCGTCGACGCCGGCATCGCTGAAGGCCCGAAGTCGCACCGCGAGATAACCGAAGCCGATCACCAGGAAGACCGGCAGCGTGACCTCCAGAAGCGCCTGGATCGGTAGCGCCGGCAAGAGGTTCAGACCTCGACTTCCAGCACCATCCCGTCATAGGCGGCGCTGACATGGTCCGGGGTCTCGGCCTCGACCGTGGCATGGTCGATGTCGACATGCATGTTGGTGAGGATCCCGCGCCGCGGCTTCGCCCGCGCGATCCATTCCAGCGCCAGCGCGAGATGGGCATGGGTCGGATGCGGCTTGCGGCGAAGCGCGTCGACGATCCAGACGTCGAGATCCTTCAGGTGGCTCTCCCAGACCGGTTCGGGGATCTTCAGCACGTCCGGGAGATAGGCGAGCCCCCCGATCCGGAAGCCGAGCGCGTCGATATCGCCGTGATCGACCTCGAACGGGTCAAGCTCGATCACCCCGCCCGCGCCCTCGATACGGACCGGCCCCTTGATCGTATAGAGATCGCAGATCGGCGGATAGGAGGACCCCTCGGGCTGTACGAAGGCATAGGCGAAGCGCGCCAGCAGCTCGTATTGCGTCGGCCCGTCGGCCCAGACCGGCACCCGGCGATGTGTCAGGAACACGATCTGGCGCAGGTCGTCGAGCCCGTTGACATGGTCGGAATGCGAATGCGTGTAGACGACCGCGTCGAGCGCATCGATCCCGGTGCGGAGAAGCTGCTCGCGCATGTCGGGCGACGTGTCGATCAGGACCCGCGTCGTGCCGCCGTCCCCGATCCGCTCGACGAGCAACGAGCAGCGGCTGCGGCGGTTCTTCGGGTTCGCCGGATCGCAGTCGCCCCAGTTGTTGCCGATCCGCGGCACCCCGCCCGAGGAACCGCAGCCGAGGATGGTGAAGCGCATCACCGCCATGTCACGCCACCTTCGCGGCCGCCGCCGCCTTGGAGAAGAGCCGCTCGAAATTCGCCTCGGTCCGCGCCGCGAACTCGGCATGAGAGAGGCCATAGACCTCCGCGCCCACCTTCGCGGTATGGGCGACATAGGCCGGCTCGTTGCGCCGGCCCCGGTGCGGCGGCGGCGCGAGATAGGGCGCGTCGGTCTCGACGAGGATCCGGTCCACGGGCGCGGCGGCGAAAATGTCGCGCAGCTCCCGGCTCTTCGGAAAGGCTGCGATGCCGGACATCGAGAGGTAGAAGCCGAGATCGAGCGCGGCCCGCGCCAGCTCCGGCCCCGAGGAATAGCAGTGCATCACGCAGGCAATGGCCCCCGCCCGGTGCTCCTCGGCCAGGATCCGCGCCATGTCCTCGTCGGCCGCGCGGGCATGGATGATGAGCGGCAGCCCAGTCTCGCGCGCCGCCGCGATATGGATGCGGAGCGACTGCCGCTGCACCTCGGCGCTGTCGGCGGTGTAGTGGTAGTCGAGCCCGGTCTCGCCGATTCCGACGAACTTCGGATGCCGCGCCAGCGCCACCAGTTCCTCGACCGTCGCCATCGGCTCCTCGGCGGCGCTCATCGGATGGGTGCCCGCGGCGTAGAAGACCCCCTCGTGCGCCTCGGCGATGGCGCGGACGGCGGGCTCGTTTCTCAGCCGCGTGCAGATCGTCACCATGCGGTGAACGCCCGCCGCGCGGGCACGGGCGACGATCTCGGGGAGGTCCTCCCCGAAATCCGGGAAGTCGAGATGGCAATGGCTGTCGGTGAGGCGCGGGCTATCGGTCATGGCCTGCCATTAGCGCGTTTCGCCGCGGAAGAAAATCGCAATACCGCGCCCCATGTCCCGCCGCTTCCCCTTCATCTTGCCCGAAATATCCCGGGGGAACGCGGTGCCCCGCACCGCGTGGGGGCTGGCCCCCTTCCCGCTATCCGCCAAGCCGCTCCCGCGCGGTCTCGTCGATCTTCAGCACCATGTCGAGAACCAGCGCCGCCGGGTCGAGATTGACCGCCCGCGCATGCCGCGCCCGCGCGCCGAGGCTCTGGTGCAGCTCCGCCCAGGCCCGCGCGGCGCGGGCGTCCGGCGACAGCCGGGCGAAGAGCTGCGCCTCGCCCGGTGCAGCCTCGTCCCCCGTCGCCCCCAGAACGCCGGCGCGGGCGAGACGCGACAGGAACAGCTCCATCAGCGCGAGAAACAGCGCCAGCCGCTCCTCCGCCCCCCGCTGCGCCGCGCTTTCAGCGAGCCTCAGCGCCTGCGGCCGGTCGAGCCGCGGCAACGTCGCGAAGAGCGCGACGATGGCAGCGTAGGTCTCCAGCCCGTCGAGATTGGTGAGCCGGATCGCCTCGCCGACCGAGCCCCCCGCCAGCGCCGCGAGCGCCCCCGTGTCGCCCGCCTCCGCCCCCGCCGCCGCCATCGCCTCGGCGAGATCCTCCGGCGACAGCGGCGCGAGCCGCAGCTCCCGGCAGCGCGAGCGGATCGTCGGCAGAAGGCCCGAGGGCTGGTGGCTGATCAGCAGGAAGGTGACCGCGGCGGGCGGCTCCTCCAGCATCTTCAGAAGCGCGTTCGCGGCCGCGGTGTTCATCTCGTCGGCCGGATCGACGATCACCGCGCGGCGGCCGCCATCGGTCGCGGAGAGCTGCAGGAAGCTCTTCATCCGCCGCACCTCGTCGACCGTGATCACCGTCTTCAGCCGCTTCTTGTCCTCGTCCCAGGCGCGGCGCAGCGCGAAGAGCCGCGGCTCGGCCCCGGCCTGGAGCCGCCGCGCGACCGGGTGCTCCGGGGCGATGTCGAGCGTGTCGGGCGCCGGCGCGGGATCGCCGAAGAGCCCGCCCCCGGCCTCCTCCGGCGTCGCAAGAAGGAAGCGCGCGATGCGCCAGGCGAGCGTCGCCTTGCCGACCCCGCGCGGCCCGGTCAGGAGCCAGGCGTGGTGCAGCCGGCCGGTGCCGTAGGCGTCGAGAAACGCGGCCTCCGCAGCCTCCTGCCCGATGAGCCGCAGGGTATCGCGCGGATGCGGTGCCCCCTCGATCCGGTCGGGTTCCGGATGCCCCGTCTCGCTCATGCCAGCGCCTTCGTTGCGATCGCGGCGATCTCGGCCGCGACCGCCTCGGGCGCGCGATTGCCGTCGATCACATGGCAGCGACCCGGATATTCGGCGGCGAGCGCGAGAAAGCCCTGCCGCATCCGGCGCTGCAGATCGGCGCCGAAATCCTCGAACCGTTCCTCGGCCCCGTTGCGCCCCTTGGCGCGGGCCAGCCCAAGCTCGGGATCCATGTCGATGACGAAGGTCAGGTCCGGCTCGCGCCCGATCATCATCGCGTGAAGCTGATCGACCGTCGCCCGCAGGTCGCCGCGCGAGAGCCCCTGATACATCCGGGTGGAATCGGCGAAACGGTCGCAGATGACGATCTTGCCGGCGGCGAGCGCCGGCAAGATCGTCCGCTCCAGGTGATCGCGCCGCGCGGCGGTGAAGAGGAGAATCTCGGTCTCGGCCGACCAGCGGTCGGGATCGCCCTCGAGCACCAGCCGTCGGATCTCCTCCGCCCCCGGACTGCCGCCCGGTTCGCGGGTCAGAACCACGTCATGCCCCGCACCGCGCAGGTGATCGGCCAGAAGCCGCGCCTGGGTGGACTTGCCCGACCCGTCGATCCCCTCGAAGGTGATGAACATCCCGCCCGTCAGCTTCCGATCTCGGCCATGACCCGCTTGGCGAGAATGCCGAACGCGGTCTTGATCCGGGACGTGAAGCCGCCCTTCGCCACCGCGTTCTCGGCCACCAGAGGCACGGTCATCGGCGGAATGCCCGGCACCTCGATCACCATGTCGGCGAGTTTCTGTCCCGCTTCCACCGGCGCCTCGATGGGCCCCGTGTAAACGACGCTCGCACTCAGCTTGTCCTGCGCGAGCGAGGGCAGCAACAGCTGCAGGTCCTCGCCGACGACGAGACCGACGCGCGCGGAAGCGCCGAGCCAGACATCGGCGTCCGCAATCCGCGTGCCCTTGGCGGCTACCGTCTTCTGGACGAATTCGCGAAAGGCCCAGTTGGTAATCGCCTCGGCCTCCTGCGCGCGCTCGGCTTCGCTGGCCATCCCGGTGAGGACGAAGACGATGCGCCGGCCGTTCTCATGCACGGCCGAACCGACGAGGCCGTAGCCGGCCTCGGACGTATGGCCGGTCTTGAGGCCGTCGGCGGTCCAATCGCCGCTTCCGCTCGTTCGCAACATTGGATTGCGGTTGCGTGAATTCGCCGGCACCCGGTCCTTGTAGTTGTAGTCCGTCATGGCGAAATACGGATAAAACTCGGGGAACTCGGTGATCAGACGGGTGGCGATGAAGCCCAGATCGCGCGCACTCATCTTGTGGTTCGGGTCGGGCCAGCCCGAGGCATTCGCGAAGTGCGATTGCGTCATGCCCAGGTCTTGCGCGCGCTTCGTCATCAGCGAGGCGAAATTGCTCTCCGAGCCTGCCAGCCCTTCCGCAACGACAACGCAGGCGTCGTTACCGGAGTTGATGATGATCCCGTGGATCAGCTCTTCGATGGTGGGGCGATCGTCGGGCTTCACGAACATCTTCGATCCGCCCATCTTCCAGGCCTTGGTCGAGACAGAAAACGTCGTGTCCATCTTGGCGCGGCCATCCTTGAGCGCCTCGAACAGCATGTTCAGCGTCATCAGCTTCGACATAGACGCGGGCGGAAGCGGTTCATCCGCGTTCTTTTCCAGCAGCACCGTACCGGTCGTGATGTCATAGACCCAGGCCGCGCCCGCAAGCGTTTCGAAGGCACGGGCCGGCAGGGCGGCCATGAGACCGAGGATCAGGAAAGCGGCAAGACGGGTCATCACTAGGATCATGCTCCTTCCTTACTTCGACACCGGATAGGCGTCGGAATAGCCGAGCTTTTTGACCCGCGCGGTGAGGGCGTCGCGCTCGGCGACACTGGCCGCGGGGCCGACGAGGACGCGCCAGATCGGCTTTCCGTTGCTCGTGCCCGAGCGGGCCGATGCGGCCAGCCCGGCGGCCGTGAGCTGCTTGGCGGCACTGTTGGCATTCGCCTCGGTGCTGAAGATAGCGACCTGGACAAAGGGGCTTTTCGGCGCCGCCCCCGCGGCGGGCGCGGTGGCCGCCGCCGCCTTGGCCGCCGGTTCGGACTTGGCCGCCGCGGCGGGTTTGGCCGCGGCCTCGCTCTCGGCGCGGTCGATCGCCGCCTCGGCGGCGGCCGTGACCGGTTCAAGCTTGGACTGCTCGATGCTCGAGCCGCTCTTGACACCCGTGGCCGGTGCTTCCTCCGCGGTGGCGGCGGGCGCCTCGGGTTTCTTGCGGAACATCCCGAAAAGGCCGCCCGTCTTCGGCTCCGGCGCGGCTTCGGCCGCTGCCGCAGCTGCCGCCGCGGGCGCAGCCGCGCCCGTCGCCGCAGGCTTTGCGGCAGGCTTGGTGGCGGGCGGCTCGGCGGCTTTCGCCGGAACCGCGGCTTCCGGCGCCGCCGGCGGCGCCACCGGCACCTCCTTGGTACGAAGCGCAACCACGCTCAGCTTGGCCGGCTGGCCGGCGAGCATGCCAAGTGCATCGGCCGCATCGGACGAGACCTGCAGGCTCGGCCCCGGATTCTCGCGCTCGCGTCGGAACAGCGCGCCCACGACCGACTTGCCGTTGGCGGTATTGCGGATCATCACCCGTTCGGGATCGGTCACGGTCGAATGCGCCACCCAGACGCCGCCGAGCGAGGGGCGGCCGTCCCACAAGCCGTCGCCGGTCAGGTTGAAGACTTCCGGCGACTCGACATCGCGCTCGACCGCAGCCGCTTTTCCGATGACACCCGACGACGGTCCGGCACCCGAGTTCTGCCCCGTGTTCTGGCACCCCGCAAGCGCCAGCATGGTCGCGATCACCACGCAGCTTCTCGCCATCCCCAGCCTATTCATCCTCGCCCCCGATTACGCGCGAACTCTCCCGTCGCGCTTGGACTGCCCAGAAAAGAAGTACGGAGGATCCCCGAAGAAGACCGCCCGACCTTCACGCCCAACCCTATGCGCCTTTGCCGCGCTTGCGCCGGATTGTAGCGGCTCGCCGCAGGCAAGGAAAGGCCACCCATGTGTCCGGGCGGAAATCGGCGCGAGCCGCCTTTCAGAATCGTCCGGCCTCGGTTAGGCGTCGCCTCGGCAAGAGCGGTCCGGGCAGCTGCGCGACCCGCCAACGTGTCCCAGGCTGGACCGCCCCGGCGGCGCTGGACCGGGAAACGGGAAGCGGGTAGAAGCTCTACCGGTCATGCCTGCGGGATACGATCACGGCGATCGGGTTCCGGCATGATGACCAATGCGGATGAGTGGCCGAGCGGTTTAAGGCACTGGTCTTGAAAACCAGCGAACCGAAAGGTTCCGTGGGTTCGAATCCCACCTCATCCGCCAAATTTTCTAAATAACACTATTATTTTCAATGATTTGTAGATATGCAGTAGGCGTCAATCCCCCATTTTGACCGCCATTCCGATTCCGCATGGCCTTGGACGCGGCAATAAAATGTTGCGGTTTATGCCCGCCCAAAGCTCGCAACGGTCCCGAGCCAGCAGGTCACAGGGACTGAACCCACCCCTGGTCGTCCATAGTCACCCCGCCACTGATTTCCTCTGGTTGTTTTGGCCATGTCTGCAAGCCGTGCCAGTCCGCTTTGCGGACTAAGCTGTCGTGCGACCCATTAGCGCGAATGACACTGAACGGCCCTTTGCGGACCTTCTCCCCGTTTGCAGTATCCGCAGTGCGGCGTCGCCGGACCTGCCATTCGCTGCGGCCGCACAATCTCAAGAACGGCAAAGGCCAGCAGAGCGGACGAAGCGGAGGTCCAGAAAATTCGGAAATTTATCTTGTTTGGTGGATTTCGGAACGCCTTGGGTTTCCAGAAAATCCATCATGTATTTGCGAATGTGATCAGCGGCAACGACTCAAGTGTTTGCGTTTCGGTTTCCCCGGAAGCTCTTTGGTGAAGAGCCGGTCCACTCCCTGAACGCACGGCGAAAGCTTTTCGGCTCTTTGTATCCCAGCATATCGGCGATCCGTTCGACCGGAATGTCCGATTTCTGAAGCATTTCGCGTGCCTGCTCCTCGATGAGCATGGAGCGGATTGTCCTGTATGCCGTCCCTTCCGCCCTAAGGGCCCTCTGAAGTGACCTGGGGCCGATCGCAAGATGGGCCGCAACTTTGCTCTCGGAAAGCACACTTGTCGGAAGATGAGCGCGCATGATTTGCAAAACCGCGCCTTCGATGGACTGAACCGGCTCAACCCCCATGAGCGCACCCAGGTCCTTCAATGTAATAGTCTTCCGAGACTGCAAGGGGTGCGGGTTTCGCGTGTCAAGGTCGCTAAGCCGAAGCGCGACGGACGGTGACTGGGCTCCCGTCCTCACGGGTGCGCCGAACAGATCTGCAAGCTTTGACTTGTCGTCACCATTGCCATCGGGAAGTTCAAACCAATCGGGCTGCCAGTCCGTGCCGAGGAAATGCCTGGCCACCTTGGAAATAACGAACAGCGCCCCTTCGTCGAGGTGTCGGTGGCCGACGACCGAGAAGCCTTTCGAGTCTCGTCCGACGACAACGTGCGTGTCAGTCTGTCGGATCACGATTTCAGAGCCAGGATGCGTCAGCGACAACGCGCGTCGCCCGCGGTCAAGCGCAGATCGCAGATCCGGTGCGCCCAGCACGTAGTTCGCATAAGCTCCGTAGGCCAAGTAGTCGAAGGCCCGGCCAACCCTGGCACCCAGATGGCGATCGCCTATCATGCGGGCGACGGACTCCAGAATGACGGCCTCAGCGGCGTAGGAAACAAACCCGGTTCCTTCTGACAGCATCTTACGGTCGAGACCAGCCGTTCGGAGCGCACTCTCGACGACGTTTTTCGGGACGAAGCTGTCGAGAATGTCCACGACGTGCGCCAGTTCGATGATGTTGACCAACTTCTGTCTCATAGTGTCTCTTTGTCACAAAATGACCGGTGGCACTATGATAAAACGCCAGGGAAACGAAGACTTGAGAGGCGACTCATGAAAGGTAAACAATTGGCAAACAGCACATTTGTGTTTCCGACATTCCTGGCCGCGATCATCTCTGGTCCCGCTCACGCCCAGAACTTCGACGCCACAATGGAGCAACTTGCCGACAGCAGGGAAATCCCGGTCACGGTGGACAATTTTATCCGTGCCGCGACAGACATCGAGTTCGGCAAATATGTTGCCCTCGCCGGAGGGGTGAACAAGTTCTACCACTTCCGCGATATGATGCCCGTCGACAATCAGACGACCATCAGCGCGAACCGGGATACGCTCTACAGCACGGCGATCATCGATATCAGCGAGGGCGCCACCTTCACCCTTCCCGATGTCGGCGACCGCTACATGTCGGCGATGGTCATCAACCAGGATCACTACCTTAACAAGGTCTTCCACGGTGGCGGCACCTATACGCTCGATATGGACACGTTCGACACGCCCTATGTCGCCGTCTACCTGCGCGTGCTGCTGGATGCGAACGACCCGGCGGACCTGGCCGCCGTGCACGCGATCCAGGACCAGATGTCGATTGAGGCCGCCTCGTCCGAACCCTTCATCGTCCCGCCCTATGACGAAGAGAGCTACATGGGGCTCGTGAAGGCCGCCGTCGGTGTCGGCGCTTACCTCCCTGACAGTTTCCGCATGTTCGGCAAGAAGGAGGATGTCGATCCGGTGCGGCATTTCATCGGCACGGCCGGCGGTTGGGGCGGGTTGCCCGAGGACGAGGCGCTCTATCTCGGGATCGCGCCGAACCTGCCGGAGGGGAATACAAAATCGAGGTACCTGCAGAGGTTCCGGTCAAGGATTTCTGGTCGGTCAGCCTCTATGATGCGAACCGCTATTTCGCGCCGAACGCACTTGGTGCTTATGTCATCAATTCCGTCAGCGGGACGTACAATGAGGACGGCAGCATGACCGTTCACCTGGGCGGCTGCGAGGACGGGCGCGTGAATTGCTTACCGCTCTTCGAGGGGTGGCAATACACCGTGCGGCTCTATCGAGCGGCGCCGGAGGTGTTGGACGGAAGCTGGACCTTCCCGGGCGTCGAGCCCGCGAATTGACAGAAAGGACAGAGAACATGCGAAATCTCCTTCTTGCCGTTGCGCTCTTCGCATCCGCGCCCGTCCTCGCCGAGGACATCACGATCCAGAACCTCATGCGCGCCGAGAGCGACACGATGTTCCGGCTCTCCATGAAGAACAACGGAACTGGTGTCGGCGAGATCGCCCATGAGCGCGAAGTAACCTCCGCCGACAAGCCGCAGCCGATCATCCGACCCAACCAGGACACCTTGTATTCGGCCGCCATCATCGACCTGTCCGAGCCGGTGACGGTGACGCTGCCCGAGGGCGACGGGCGGTTCCAGTCGGTGCTGGTGATCAGCCAAGACCACTACAACTTCGCCTATGCCGAACCAGGTGCCTATGAACTGACCGAGGACGAGGTCGGAACCCGTTTCGCGATGCTCCTGTTCCGCACCTTTGTTGACGCGGGCGATCCCGACGATGCCGCGCGCGCTCATGCCGTGCAGGACGGAATACGCCTCGAAGGCGGCGGAACTGGCCCCTTCGAG
This sequence comes from Albidovulum salinarum, assembly GCF_025673475.1. Lineage (NCBI taxonomy): Bacteria > Pseudomonadati > Pseudomonadota > Alphaproteobacteria > Rhodobacterales > Paracoccaceae > Albidovulum > Albidovulum salinarum. The sequence goes on from NZ_JAOVQO010000003.1 coordinate 257,073, forward strand.
GCGCCGGACTGGGACCTTGAAAACCTTGCAGCAGCGCGGAAGGCGGTCAGTGACCTTGCCGCTGCCGTCGGCCTCGATGCCAGCATCGCCTTTGGCCGTCGCGACGAGGTGGACCCGCTTGGCCATCTGATCGGGATGGCGGGCTGGGCGGGGCAACCGGCCACGACGGCCAGTGCTTTTGTCGACGCCGTCGACAAGAATGACGGCGAGACCCCCCACGCCGTAACGCTGCAGGACGTGCCGGTGGACGCGTTTTGGTCGATCACCGTTTACGACGCCGACGGCTTCCTCGCGCCCAACGATCTGGGGCGGAACAGCTACAACAACACCTCGGCCACCCCGAATGAGGACGGCTCCTACACCATCCATTTCGGTGGCTGCGATGACGGCCGGATCAACTGCATCCCCCTCACACCGGGCTGGAACTACACGGTCCGGCTCTACCAGCCGCGCGCCGAAATCCTCGACGGCAGCTGGACCTTCCCGGATGTCCTGCCCGTAGACTGATGACGCCACGGCCCGCGCACCGCGCGGGCCGACCGACGAGAGGAAAGAGCCTTCGATGTTGACAAAGCCACCTGTCCAAACGGCCAGTTGCGCCGTCTTCCTGGCGTTTTCCTTGGCGAACGCTGCAATAGCCGAGGACAAGCCGCGCCTCATCCTCCAGATCACTGTTGATCAGCTGCGCGGCGACCTGCCGTTCCGCCACTACGACCAATTCGGGCCGGGCGGATTCCGCTATCTGATGGATCAGGGCGTCTATTACGACGACGCCCACCACGCCCACGCCAATACCGAAACCGTCGTCGGCCACACCACGCTGGCCACCGGCGCGCATCCGGCGGCCCATGGCATGGTCGGCAACCTCTGGTTCGACCGCGCCACCGGGCGCACCATCTACAATGTCGAGGACGCCGACTATCCACTCCTCACCCGGGGCGCTGACGTGAACCCCGATACTGAGGTCGACCCCACCCAGCTTGCCGCCAGTTCCGATGGCCGCTCGCCCCGCGCCATCCTGACCACCACCTTCTCCGATGAACTGACCATCGCCACCCAGGGCCGCGCCAAGGTCTTTGGCGTCTCGGTCAAGGATCGTGGCGCCGTCTCGATGGCGGGTCACACCGGCAAGGCGTTCTGGTTCTCAAAATCCGCCGGGGAATTCGTCACCTCCAGCTATTACTACGACAGCTACCCTGACTGGGTGACCGATTGGAACGCCAAGGATTTTCTGCAAAACTATCTCGGCACCTCGTGGGAGCTGATCCATCCCATCGACAGCTACCTCTTTGGAGACCGCGACGATCAGGAATGGGAAACCGACCTTGCCGGTTTCGGGCGCACCTTCCCGCACCCCTATTCGACTGTCGATCCGCTGTCGTGGAAGAACGATCCCTACTTCCCCACGCTCCTCACCTTCAGCCCTGCCGGGGACGAGATCACCGCCGATTTCGCCAAGACCCTGATCACCGCCGAGGGCCTGGGTCAGGATGATGTCACGGATTATCTCTCGGTCAGCTTCTCGGCGACCGATTACGTTGGCCACGGCTTCGGCCCCTCCAGCCTCGAGGCCGAGGAGAACCTGCTACGGCTCGACCGTACCCTGGCCGATCTCTTTGCTTTCATCGACGCCGAAATCGGGCTTGAGAACACCCTGATCGCGCTCTCCGCCGATCACGGCACACCCGAGGCACCGGGATACCTGGCCGAGTTGGGAGAGATGGGCGGCTACGTCAACCCCGAGCACTGGGCGACCCAGCCCGCCGCCGATCGCATCCGCGCGCGCTTTGGCCTTAGCGATCCGCTGATTGCGGGCTATGACCACCCCTACCTCACCCTCTCGGAAGAGGTGCACAGTCGCGACGACATCGACCTTGTCGCGCTGGAAACCGCCATCGCCGAAGAACTGTCGGCCTTCGAAGGTATCGCCTTCGCCGTGCCTTCGTCCCGTATTCGCATCGGCGCCCTGCCGGACAATGCGCTGATGCGGGCGGTGGCCAACAACTACAATCCCGACCGGTCGGGCGACATCTATCTGGTGACCAGTCCCGGCTGGTTCATCAACGATTTCGACGGTCTCTCAGTCACGGTCACCCACGGCTCGCCCTGGCGCTATGACACCCATGTGCCCATCGCCTTTGCCGGTTTCGGCCTCGCGCCGCAACGCGTCTCGCGCCGGGTGCACACGGTCGACGTGGCGCCGACGCTCTCCGCGGTCGCAGACACGCGCCCACCCGACGGCGCCGCCGGGGAGGTGCTGGGGGAAGTCATGGGGTACTAGGCGCCCCGCGGCGATGCAAAGCGGAGACAGTGATTGGGTCGGATTGAATGTCGGCTTCCAGCTTCTCGGCCTGACGGGTTCGCGGTAGCAGAAAAGGACCGCTTCCCACCCATCGCGACAGTTTCTGCGGATTGTGCCAATGGCTAGTCTGGGCTCGAAGCGGACCAACAGGTTTCGAAACATGGCCATTATTCTGGTGCTGCCCGCTCGGCCCGCCACCGCGCCCAGCGCAATCGTTGGGCCTCGGCAATCCGGGCGACGCCCTTTGGCGTTCTCGGCCCCGTGCTCTTGCCCCCGTGAAACCGGCACCGCTTCCGGCCCGGCTCAGACTTCGCTCTGCACGGCGTACCCTTGCGCGTCTTGGCGCCGCAGATGACGCGGCGGTTAACCATCCGGCGCAGCCGTCGCCGCAGCGCCCCCGCGAAATAATGGTCTATGGCGGCAAGCTCCGCCTCGCGGTCTAAGACCCCATATCGCACGCGTGCGTAGTGGTGCGGGGAAACGCGCCAGCCGAACGCCCGCGCGATTGCCTGGACGGCATGGGCGAGTGGATCGATTTCCGCTTGCCCTTCCCAATACTGCACCGAGCGATGATGCAGCCCGGCGCGGCGGGCCAGGTCGCGCTGGCTCCACCCCCGTTCGAGCCGTTCCCGTTTCAAGTCATCGCCTGTCATGCGTGCCTCGCCTTTGCATTGAACCTCGCCCGCTCTGCCTATGGCTAGATGTAGATATGTCCCAACTATCCGGACAGGCTCGCGGCCGAATTGGCCGAAAGCGTGCGGAAATCTCGGACGGTTGAAGCACCAGACGCCCCGTTGACGCCGGTACCGTCCGAATTTTCAGGACGGGGCGTGCGAGATTTTCGGACGGGGTTCTGTTTTTCCTCCTGCCAGCGCATGAAGGATTTGGTCGCGGGTTTGCCATCTCGCGTCGGTTCCTCCTCCAGCGCCCACTTGGCCGCCTTGCCGATGCCGGACGGGCCAAGATGCCCGCCCTCCGTCAACCGGATGAAGCCGCGCTCGACAAGGTCTCGAAACGCGGCGTGCGCCGTGTCCTTGCTCACGTTGAGCGCCCGTGCCGCATCCCGCACAGAGAGGAAGATGTCGCCGTTGTTCGCGCCGTTGAAGCGGCGGCGAAGTTCGATGTAGAGCGCGCGCGGCGTCGGCTTCATCGTCGCCCAGGCTTCGCTCGATTGCAGATACTCGGCCAACTGCACATGCCTGCCGGTGCCGCGCTTGCCGTGCTTGTAGGGTTTCTTCGTCACGCCTGCGTCCCCCGCTTTATGCGCTCGGGCAGAGCGTCCAGTTCCTCGCAGGCGCTCCCGGTTTTTGCGTGCCACAGCCGCACAAGGGCCGCTCGGGTGGTGAAGTAGCCCAGCGCCCGCCATCGCGGCGCAGCACGGCCCCGGACGGGGGCCATGCGCTTTTGCAGTATCCACTGAATGCCATCCCGGCAGAGAATGACGCGGAAGCCGTCGCGGCGAACGATTACGCCATGATAGAGGTCGGCGGTTTCCCGATGGTCAGCTTCCATGCTGGATTCACGAGATGAATCCCCCACCCGATTTGCGCAACGGAGCCGAATGCCCCACCTCGGTGCCGGACCGGTTATGGCAACGGCATCGGAGTCTATGGGCTACGTTTCTGTAGACTTGCGGTCGTTAGCGCTCACCAGATATGGGGTTTGGAAATACTTATGCAGTAACAGCACTGGAAATTTGGCCGTCGGAATTGGACAGTGTCAATGGCCTCAGGATGGCCGGTGATATTGGGAAACGGCAATGGCATGGAATTGGGAACAGATTACCGCAGTTGCCACTGTACTGGGTGTGCTTGGCGGTTTGATCTCGGTTGGCTTCGTTGTCTACGAGGTTCGGCGCAACGCAGATGCGATAGAGGGCGCGACGGTTCAGGGCCTGATGTCGCTCGAAGTTCAAGTTTTCTCAATTCTGGCCGAGCACTCGAGCGTCTATGAGCGAGGCGCCGCCGACTTGGCGAGCCTGACTTCCGGCGAACACTTCCTTTTCAACAGGCTGGTCGGCTGCAAATTATCACTTCTGAACAGTGCTTTCGTCCAGTACGAGCAACAGCTCATCGATGAAGACGTTTGGTCGGCCTATGTGAGGGCATTTCAAGAGGATACCGAGTCGCCGGGCTTTCTGACAACCTGGCGCGCAATCGAAGACAGGTATCCGGAAGACTTTCGTGAGAACCTTAAAGCGCACACGCGCCCCCCCGAACGGCCGGCGGTCGCTTGATCGCGCGTCACGAGTTACTCGCCTCTTGGAAAGCGTTTGCCTTCCTTTAGCACGTTCAGGTCCATGTGGTTGCGCATCTAGCGTTCCGAGGGGTCCTGTCAGAGAAACGTGGTTTGAGGTGTGACAAGACAGTGGCTATGTCCCAATTATCCGGACAGGCTCGCCGCCGAATTGGCCGAAAGCGTGCGGAAATCTCGGACGGTTGAAGCGCCAGACGCCCCGTTGACGCCGGTACCGTCCGAATTTTCAGGACGGGGCGTGCGAGATTTTCGGACGGGGTTCTGTTTTTCCTCCTGCCAGCGCATGAAGGATTTGGTCGCGGGTTTGCCATCCCGCGTCGGTTCCTCCTCCAACGCCCACTTCGCCGCCTTGCCGATGCCGGACGGGCCGAGATGCCCGCCCTCCGTCAACCGGATGAAGCCGCGCTCGACAAGGTCTCGAAACGCGGCGTGCGCCGTGTCCTTGCTCACGTTCAGCGCCCGTGCTGCATCCCGCACCGAAAGGAAGATGTCGCCGTTGTTCGCGCCGTTGAAGCGGCGGCGAAGCTCGACGTAGAGCGCGCGCGGCGTCGGCTTCATCGCCGCCCAGGCTTCGCTCGATTGCAGATACTCGGCCAACTGCACATGCCTGCCGGTGCCGCGCTTGCCGTGCTTGTAGGGTTTCTTCGTCACGCGCACGCCCCCCGCTTGATGCGCTCGGGCAGAGCGTCCAGATCCGAGCACGCGGCCCCGGTTTTTGCGTGCCACAGCCGCACAAGGGCCGCTCGGGTGGTGAAGTAGCCCAGCGCCCGCCATCGCGGCGCAGCACGGCCCCGGACGGGGGCCATGCGCTTCTGAGGTATCCACTGAATGCCGTCCCGGCAGAGGATGACGCGGAAGCCGTCGCGGCGGGCGATTTCGCCGTGATAGCGGTCGGCGGTTTCCCGATGGTCAAGGCTCGCCGTCATTCCGAGCCATCCCCATAGGCAAGGAGCGCGACAAGCGTTGCCTACGTGAGCGACAGTCCGAACGCATGGCGAAGCCGGGCGATGCGAAGCGCCATCATTCCGCGCCCCCTTCCTCAGCCAGCCGCGCCGCAGATCGGGGAAACCGCAGCTGCGCTGCCGTCGTGCCGGGGCGCAGCCGGTAATAGGCCACGCATTCCGGCGGCGTTGCTGCAAAAGCCGCGGCCTGGGCGTGATGCCCCTTTCCCGTTGAGCTCAGGCGACGCGCTCGATCTCGGCTTGGCCGAGTGCGTTGAAGCGGTTCATGAGGGCAATGCGGATGTGGATTTTGGCGGTCTGGCGGTCGGGGTCTCGTGATGCGATCCTCTCGCCGAAGGATTTGAGGCCGCGCAGGTTCAGCGCCACAGGTTCGAGCGAACCTGCGAGGGCATCTTCGCCTCGATCCGACTTCGGATGTGATAGCCAGACCAATGCTTCCAAATCGCTCGCCCGAAGCGTCTGGTCGCCCGGAGGATTTCATTGCGCGCCTTTGCGGCAGGGCAGTCCTCCTTCCAAAAGCGCCCGTTCTTGCGGATGGGTATAACAGCGGTGCCGCCACGCGCGAGGATCGCGGAGTGGCAGCGGCGGGTGTCGAAAGCCCCATCGCCGATCACCGTGCCGATCGGTTGATCCGGCGGGATCTGGCCGAGCAGGTCAGGAAGGACGGGGCTGTCGCCTTCGCGGCTTGAGGTGAATTCCACGGCCCGGGTGTCGCCGGTGGCCGTGTCAATCGCCAGATGGATCTTCTGTGGTTGCCGCCCGCGGTGCAAGACGTTTCTGATCCAGTAGGCAGGTGCTCGAAGTGCGGTCTTCTGTCAGGCCTGTATGTGCGGCCCTTCATTGCCGCTGGCCGGGATGGTGA